>QHWR01000017.1 GCA_003223835.1 Acidobacteriota bacterium
GCCGCAAGAGTGCCCGCTGGTGGCAAGTCAGCCCCTCGGGAGAACCAACAATGATGCGGCGGTACAACCGCCTGCTCGTCGCGCTGTTCGTCATCAGCGACTCCGCGCTCGGGATGGCCGCGTTCATCCTCGCATACCTGATCCGCTTCGAGAGCGGGCTGCCGGTTCCGAAAGGCTATCCGCCGTTCGCGCAGTACCTCCAGATCGTCCCGTTCATCGGCCTGCTGGTCCCGCTCGCGTTCCAGGTGCAGGGCCTCTATCGACTGCGCCGCGGCCGATCGCGCGTGGACGATTTCTTCGCCGTGTTCGTCGGCACCATCCTCGCCGTCGTGCTCGGCCTCGTCGGCACCCTGTACATCCAGGCGTATTACGTCCCGGAGCCGCTGAAGAAACAGGGCTTCTACGAGGTGTCGCAGGGAGTCTGGGCGGCGTTTCTGCTCACCAACGTCACGTTCGCGTACGCGCTGCGCGAGCTGGTGCGCGAGGCGCTCGAGCGGCGCTGGCGCGCGGGCATCGGGCTCAAGCGCGTGTTGATCGCCGGGGCCGGCGATCTCGGACGGGTCGTCGCGGACAAAGTGCTCGAGCATCGCGCGCTGGGATTCAAGGTCATCGGCTTTCTCGACGACCGCGCCGTCGGCGACCACATCGGCTACCGCGGGATTCCGCTCCTCGGCACGCTCGGCGACGCGGACGACATCATCCGCCGCGAGCACATCGATCATCTGTACGTCGCTCTGCCGCTCGAGGAACACGTGAAGATGCTCGGTCTCGTCGAGGCGACGAGCCGCGAAGGCGTGGACGTCCACGTCGTCCCCGACCTGCTGCAGTTCATCGCGCTGCGGGCGCGCCTCGAGAACCTCGACGGCGTGCCGATCATCAGCCTCAACGACGTTCCGCTGCGCGGCTTCAACAGCGTGCTCAAGCGGATCGCCGACGTCGCGATCTCGTCGGTCGCGCTGGCGCTCCTCGGCCTGCCGTTCGCGCTCATCGCGCTGCTGATCAAGTGGACGTCGCGGGGGCCCGTGTTCTACAAGCAGGAACGCATGGGGCTCGACGGCAAGGCATTCGACGTCTACAAATTCCGATCGATGTATGAAGGCGCCGAGGACCAGACCGGCCCGGTGTGGGCGCGCGACGACGATCCGCGCTGCACGCCGGTGGGGCGGGCGCTGCGGCGCTTCGACATCGACGAGCTGCCGCAGTTCTGGAACGTGTTCCGCGGCGACATGTCGATCGTCGGTCCGCGCCCGGAGCGGCCGTATTTCGTCGAGCAGTTCAAGCATCGCATCCCGCAATACATGCTGCGCCACAAGGTGAAGGCGGGCATCACCGGCTGGGCGCAGGTGAACGGCTGGCGCGGCAACACGTCGCTCGAGAAGCGCATCGAGTACGACCTGTACTACATCGAGAACTGGTCGGTGGCGCTGGACCTGAAGATCATGTGGCTCACGGTCGTGAGAGGCCTCGCGCGCCATGCGGCGTAAGCACCCACGTGTCAATGCCGAATGCCAAATGCTGAATGCCAAAAGCGCTCTGGGCGGGCGTCATCCGCTGGCTGGGCGTGAATGCTTTTGGCATTTGGCATTTTGCATTTAGCATTGACGCATGCCACGCGCCGTCATCACCGGAGCCACGACGTCACGAATTACATCTACATCGAGGGGCCGGTGGACGTCGTGCTGCACTGGGCCAGCCCCGCGAGCCCGATCGATTACCTCGAGCTGCCGATCCCGACGCTGAAGGTGGGCGCGCTCGGCACGCACAAGGCGCTCGGCCTCGCGAAGGCAAAGGGAGCGCGGTTCGTGCTCGCGTCGACGTCAGAAGTGTACGGCGACCCGCTCGAGCACCCGCAGAAGGAGACCTACTGGGGAAACGTGAATCCGATCGGGCCGCGAGGCGTGTACGACGAAGCGAAGCGCTTCGCCGAAGCGATCACGACCGCCTACCACCGTTACCACGGGCTCGATACGAAGATCGTCCGCATCTTCAACACGTACGGACCGCGGATGCGCCTCAACGACGGCCGCGCCGTCCCCGCCTTCATGAGCCAGGCCCTGCGCGGCGAGGACGTCACGATCTTCGGCTCGGGCAAGCAGACGCGCAGCTTCACCTACATCACGGACCTCGTGGAGGGCGTCATTCGCCTGATGGAATCCAAGGTCAATGACCCCGTGAACATCGGCAACCCGCACGAGATGACGATCGAGGAGATCGCGCGGACGATCATCAGGATGAGCGGATCGAAGAGCAAGCTGGTGTACCGGCCGCTGCCGGTCGACGATCCGAAGGTCCGTCAGCCCGACATTACCCGCGCCCGGACGCTCCTGAGTTGGGAACCGAAAGTCGGACTGGAAGAAGGGCTCACGAAGACGCTGGACTATTTCCGCCGCAAGGTGGACGTCGCGGATCGGGCCTGAGCGCCGGCTATCCTCCGGCCAGCGCGCCGAGCACGAGAAACGGCTCGGTCCCGCTCGCGACCGCGTCCGGCAGCGGAGCGTCCGGCGGCTCGAAAGACAAATCCTGTTCGCAGGCGAAGAATCTCACGTACGGGCGGCGCTCCTGCGTGACGTGATCGCGGATCGTCCCGCTCAACATCGGATAGCTGGCCTCGAGCGCGTCGAGCAGCGACCGCAGCGTAGGGCGGCCCTCGACGTCGAGCGTCACCTCGCGGTCGACGCGTGCGAGCGTCCGCAGGTGCTGGGGCAGCTCGACCCGGATCATCACAGCGTCTGGACCTCCACCGAGAGCACCGGCGGCAGATCGCGGACGATCGGCGCCCACGTGTCCCCGCCATTCGCGGACGCGTACACCTGCCCTCCGGTGGTGCCGAAGTACACGCCGCACGGATCGAGCGCGTCCACCGACATCGCGTCGCGCAGCACGTTGACGTAGCAATCCCGCTGCGGCAGTCCCTTCGTCAACGCCTCCCACTCGTTCCCGCCCGTCCGGCTCCGGTACACGCGCAACTGGCCGTCGAGCGGATAGTGCTCCGAATCGCTCTTGATGGGGACGACATAGATCGTCTCCGGGTCGTGCGCGTGGACGTCGATGACGAACCCGAAATCGGTCGGCAGGTTGCCGCTGACCTCGCGCCACGAGTCGCCGGCGTCGTCGGTGCGCATGACGTCCCAGTGCTTCTGCATGAACAGCACCTTGGGACGCGAACGGTGCATCGCAATGCGGTGGACGCAATGGCCGACTTCCGCCTCCTGGTTCGGAATGTATTGGGACTTGAGTCCCCGGTTGATCGGCCGCCACGTCTGGCCGGCGTCGTCGCTCCGGAACGCGCCCGCGGCGGAGATTGCGATGTAGATGCGATTGGCGTCCGACGGGTCGAGCAGGATCGTGTGAAGGCACAGCCCGCCGGCGCCCGGCGCCCAGTCCGGCCCGGACTGGTGTCCGCGCAATCCCGGAAGCTCCTCCCCCGTCCTTCGACTTGAACAGCGCGGCGTCTTCAACGCCGGCGTAGACGACGTCGGGATCGGTCAGCGACGGCTCGATGTGCCAGACGCGCTTGAATTCCCACGGGTGCGGCGTTCCGTCGTACCACTTGTGCGTGCCGGGCACGCCGTCGTACGCGAACTTGTTGCCGGCCGGCTCCCATGCGTTGCCGCCGTCATTGGATCGGTGGATGACCTGGCCGAACCAGCTGCTGCTCTGCGACGCGTAGAGGCGGTTCGGATCCGCGGGCGACCCCTTGACGTGATAGATCTCCCATCCGCCGAACAGCGGCCCGTTGACGGCCCAGCGATCGCGCTTCGCGTCCGCCGTGAGAACGAACGCGCCCTTGCGCGTGCCGACGAGTACTCGTACTGCGCTCATTCGTCAATTGTATGTGAGTCGACGATCGGAGATCGAGGGGGGAGGATCGGGCGACCGAGGACGCCCGACCCTGAGCGAGAACTACGCGAGCCGCGCCTTCTCTTCCGGCGCGCCGGACTTCCGGAGCTGCTTGATTCCGCGTTCGATCCGCTCGGCCAGCTCCCGCTCGGTCTGCAGCGACTTGAGCGTCGTCTGGGCCTCCTGGATCTTCTCCGACAGCCGGGTGAAGCTCTCCATCACGTGATCGATGACGGCCTTCTGCTCGCCGAGCGTCTCGAGGTTGAGGCGGACGTCCTCGAGCATGTTCGTGATGACGGTCGTCTTGAGCTGGACCTCGTCGACGAGCTTCTTGCGGTTCTCGATCGCGCCGAGCCGCGTTTCGGTCTCGCCGACGCAGGAGAGGACCTCATCAACACGCTCGCGAAGCGCGGCGACGTCGTTCCGGTGCGCCTCGACGTACTGCAGATCGGACTTGCTGCGGGCGCTGATCTCGTGGACGCCGGCGACTTCCTTGCGGACCGACTCGACGATCGCCTCGCGCTGCGCGAGCGCCTGAATCTTGTGGTCCATCTCCTCGGCCATCTGCGCCAGCTCGCTGAGCCGCGCTTCGAACGACGCGATGCGTTTCTCGGAGAACGCGAGCTGCGTGCGGCGCTGCTCGATCTGCCTGGCGACCTGCTCGAGCCGCTTGAGCTGATCCTCCGAGGACTCGAGCTGCGTCGCGACGTCGCGCTGCCGCGCCTGGACGCGTCCAAGCTCCTGCAGCAGATCGTCCTTCACGGCCGCCGATCGCGACACTTCTTCCGCGAGGCCCTGCACCTGCTTCAGGCGCTCGCCGGCTTCGCCCGCGACGGCGCGGCTCGTGGCGAGCATTTCCGTCAGCCGCTTCTCCTGCTCCGCCAGCTCCGCCTCTTCCTTCTGCGCGGCGACGAACCGGGCATTCGCCTTTTCGATCTGGCTCTTGAGGATCGAGAGCTGCGCGGTGAGCGGCATCAGCTTGTTCTGCAGCGCGCCGACGGACTCGAGCTTCTGCTGCGCGTCCGAGACCTGGATGGCCACGCCCTCGATTTGATTCTTCAGCCCCTCGACTTCGGCGCGCCGCGCGATCTGCTCCTCGAGCTTGCGGTCGACCTCCGCGGTCACCGCGCTGAGGCCGTTGAGGCGCGCCTCGATGCGCTCGACGAACTGCTGCTGGGTCGCGATCCGCGTCATCTGGCGATCGAGATCGTCGGCGATCGAAACCAGGTTCGCCGCCTTCTGCGTCCCCTCGTCGACGATGGCCAGCTTGCTCGTGATCGCGTCCATGCGCGCGTCGAGTTCCGGCAGGTCCGCGCTGAAGGTGGTCGTCCGGTCGAGGAAGCCCTCGAGCGCCGCGCGATCCGCGTTGAGCCGGTCGCGCAGCTGCGCCGCCGCCGCGTGGGTCTTGTAGAACTCCTGGATTTCCTTCCGCAGCGCATCGAGGTCCTGACGGCTCTGCTTCAGGTTGTCGTACTGCCACTGCGTCTTCTTCGACAGCTCGTCCACCTGCGCGAGCGATTCGTTCAATGCGTCGAGCGTCGCCTGCTTCCGCTGCAGCTCGTCGGCGTGCGAGTTGAGGACCTGCATCTGCTTCGAGAGCTGATCGACGCGCTGTCCCATCGACGCCGCGAGGCGATCGCGCGCGGTGAGCCCCTCCATTCCCTTTTCCGCTTCGGTGACGGCGGACTGCAGGGCCTTGACGCGCTGGTCGAACGCGTCGAACTCCTTGCGCTCGACGGTGAGCCGGTCCGTGTATCCGCGAACGAATTCCGCGAGCGACACGCGATCCTTTTCCAGCTTCGCCAGATCCAGCGTGAACGCGTCGCGCGCCTTCGTCCCTGAATCGAGCTGGCCCCCGGTGTCGCGCGCGAGCTTCTCGACCCGTTCGATCAGCTCCTCGGTGCGCGTCGCCTGACGAGAGGCTTCGTTCAGCTTGCTGATCTGGACTTCCATGTTCCAGATCATCTCGTTGAGGCGGTTCGCCTCGACGACGGCGTGCTCGACGGTGTGCTTCTGGTTTTCGAGCGCCTTGGTCTTCTGCCCGACGTGCTCGGCGAGCGCGTTCAACGTCGCCATGCGCTCCTCGGTCGTCTTGCTCATCTCCTGGAGCTGCGCCAGCGGACCGAGCTTCTTCTCGACGTCCTTGACCGTTTCCATCGTCGCGTTCGCCTCGTCGTGGCTCTCGCGCGACAGTTCCTTGATGCGGCCGTAGTCCTGCGCGAGCTGCGACGACAGGGACCGGAGCTGCTCGAACTCGGACTTGAGCGAGTCGGTCTTGTCGGACGAATCCTTGACGTCGCTCTGGGCGTGCCGGAGGTGTTCCCGCAGCTCCTCGAGCGTCGCCTGCTCCTTCTTGAGCGCGTCGAGGCTCGCGCGGGTCTGCAGCGCCTGCGACGACAGGCTCTGGAGCGCCTGCTTGTGTTTCTGCAGCTCACCGTCGGGCGCGGTCAGGCGGACCGTTTCCTTTTCGGCGTTCGCCACCGATTCGCCGAGGGCGCGGATCCGCGACTCGACGGCTTCGAGCTCCTTCGCGCGCGCGTCGGCGCGGGTCAGGCGCTCGGTGACCTCGTCGATTCGGGCGTTCGCCTTCCCCGCCTTTTCGTCCACTTCCTGAAGCTGTTTGCCGGCGCCCGCGAGCTTCGCGCTGTGGAGCTGGATCTGCGTCAGCATGGTGCTGAGCGCCGCCCGTTCCTCCTTCGAAGCCGCGATGAGCGCCTGCAATTCGTCGAACTGCTGCTGAACCGGCTTGGCGCCGCCTTTTTTAAACGCGTCGAGCATGGTCGGGTCTCCTGGACCTTACGGGACTGCTTTAAGTTTCGGCGGGGGAGGAAATTGAGAATAGCACAGTCTACTGATGGCCGATTCGAACGACTTGCAGGACGTAATGACCGCCGGAGACCAGGGTGATCGCGAGCGAAGCGTAGACGAAAGCGTCCACGATGCGGGAGGGCTGGTCGAGGTAATTGAAGTAGAGCGCCACGACGCCCGTGAGGATGTAGGTCGCGGTCGCGATCTTGCCGTAGATCGACGGCCGGAACGTCCGGCGGCCGACGGCGAGGTTGATCACGGCGACGGTCAGCACGATCGCCACGTCGCGGCTGATGACGAGAATCGTGAACCACACCGGGAGCCGGTTGACGAGGCCGATGCCGGGGAGGGTGAGCATCACGAACAGGCTCACGAGCAGCAGCTTGTCCGCCATCGGGTCGAGCCACGCCCCGAGCGTCGTTTTCTGCCCCGTCGCGCGCGCGATGAGGCCGTCGAAGAGATCGGTCAGGCCGGCGATGAGGAACGTGATCAGCGCCCACCCGCGGTAGCCGTACAAAAGGAGGATGACGAACGCGGGAATGAGCACCATCCGCGTCAGGGTCAGTTGATTGGCGGCCGTCAGATTCATCGCGCGGTGCTCTTCGCGATCTGCGCCAGCTTCTCGACGGCGGCCATCGCTTCGGCGCCGGTGACGGGCCGCGCGAGCTGAAAGGTTCCGTCGTCGGTCGCGGCGAGGACGCCGGCGGACACGGCGGCGGCCGCCGCGGGATACGTCAGGTGCCCGGAGGATACGTCCGCGAAGCGCGGCCGTCCTTCGCGCCATTTCGCGGCGGCGCGCGGATGATCGGGCGCCAGCAATACGAGGACGCGGCTGACCGACTGCGCGAGGTCGGATCGACGCACGGTCGCGTTGGGCTGGAACGTGTGGTTGGAATACACCTCCATCACGCCCGCGCGCGTCACCGCCTGGATCCAGGCGTAGGCCCAGTTGCCGCGCACATCGGTGACGACGACCGCGTTGCGGCCGCGGGCGCGGCGGACGACGTCTTCGAGCCGCACGCCCAGGAGCGACGCGAGCTGCGCGCGCGTGATCGTCGCGGCGGCGCCGATCGCCTTGTAGTCCTCTGGCATCGCCTCGAACGCCGCCCGCTCGCGCATGGCGTCCGCGCGCGCCGCCAGCGTATCCGTCGTTTCGATCGCGGCGGCGGCCTGGTACGCGTCGGCCGCTTTCGCCCATTCGCGCCGCGCTTCGTGAATCTCGCCGACGAGCGCCAGCGCGCGGGCGTCAATCGGATCGAGCGTGGCCGCCTTCTCCGCGTCCGCGAGCGCCGCATCGAGATCGGACGCGCGCCGTTCGACCGCCGCAAGCTCGCGGTAGAGAAACGCGCTCTGCGGCGACGCGGCGATCGCGCTCTGATAGGCCTTCCTGGATTCGTCGAGCTGACCGCCGTCGGCGAACTTGCGCGCCGCCGAGATTTGCTGCTGGACGTTGCGAAACCGGAGCACCTCGGCGCGGCTCTTCAGGTCCGACAGCGAAGGATCCGCCGCGACCGCCGCTTCGAACGCGCCGAGCGCGGCGTCGGCGCGGCCGAGCGCGAGCAGCGCGTCCCCCTTGCCCGCGAGCGCCGGGGCGTACGCCGGGTTCTGCGCGAGCGCGCGATCGAAGTGCGAAACCGCCGCCTGCGAATCCTTGCGCGCCAGCGCGACGTATCCGAGGCCGGCTTCGGCCGGATAGAACGCGGGGGTGACTCTCGCGATCGCGTTGAACGTCCGGTCCGCGTCGCGGACGTCTCCCGCCTGCAGGAACTGCCACGCCGAACGGTGCTGGTCGATGAGCGCGGGCGTGCCCGTCCCCTGCGGCGGCGCGGGGAACACGAAGTCGGGAAACTTCGGCGTCGTGACCGATGGCGCGGTCGCGGGTGGAGCGTGCGTGCAGGCAGCGATCAAACCGAGGAACACGAAAATCGCTGAAACGGCCCCACGGCTCCGCACGGAGATCATTGTTCCTGTTCTTCTTCGCGCGCCGCAACCTGCTGCCAACCTATTGGACAGCCGCCCCGCGGAATCGTTCCAGCAGCCGCCGCGGCAGCTCCGCTTCGATCGTGACGCGTCCGTTGGACGCGACGTGACTCAGAATCCGCCCGAGCCTGTACAACTGCGCGATCTCCTCGCGCTCGCGCTCGTCGTGCGCGTCGAATTCCAGCGTGACGATCGAGGTGTCGAGCGCGAGGCGCGACTCCATCGCCGCGATCACCTCGTCGCGGCCGGCGCCGGTTATCGCCGACGTCTGCAGCGCGCCCGGAAACAGTGCCGCGAGGCGCGCGCGCTCCCCCTGCTCGAGGCGATCGCACTTGTTGAACACGTCGATCGCCGGCACGCGGTCCGCGCCGACCTCCGCGAGCACCGCCTGCACGGCTGCGATCTGCCGCTCTCGATCCGGGCTCGACGCGTCGATGACGTGCAGGAGGAGATCCGCCGCCGCGACCTCCTCGAGCGTCGCGCGGAACGCCGCGACGAGCGAGTGCGGCAGGCGCTCGATGAAGCCGACCGTGTCCGACACGAGCAGCTCGCGTCGGTCCGGCAGCCGCACCTTCCGCACGAGCGGATCGAGCGTGACGAACAGCGCGTCCGACGCCGCCGCTTCGTCGCCGGTCAGCGCATTGAACAGCGTCGTCTTGCCCGCGTTCGTGTAGCCGACGAGCGCGACGGTGGGGACCGCCGCCTTGTGGCGCCGCTCGCGCAACTGCGAGCGGCGGCGGCGGACGCCGTCGATCTCTTTCGAGAGCTGGCTGATGCGATGACGGATGCGGCGCCGGTCCACCTCGAGCTTCGTTTCACCGGGGCCCCGCGTCCCGATTCCGCCGCCGAGCCGCGACAGCGCCGCCGCGGATCCGACAAGGCGCGGCAGCAGGTACTTGAGCTGTGCCAGCTCCACCTGCAGCTTGCCCTCGCGGGTGCGCGCGCGGCGCGCGAAGATGTCCAGAATCAGTTGCGTGCGATCGACCACTTTGCGGTCGAGCGCCTTCTCGAGGTTGCGCAGCTGCGCGGGCGAGAGCTCGTTGTCGAAGATGACGACGTCGACGTGCATCTCGTCGCACGACGCCGCCAGGGTCGTGACTTTGCCGCTGCCGAGAAACGTCGCGGGATCCGGCTTCGGCCGGTCCTGCAGCATCCGCAGCACGACCGTCGCGCCGGCCGCCGCCGCGAGACCGGCCAGCTCGTCGAGCGCATGTTCCGGATCGAGGTGGTGGGAGGAATCGTTGAAGAGTCCGACGAGCGCCGCGCGTTCCTTCACTCGAGCGATTCTAGCACGCGCTCCCACGGCACGGCGCCGGCGCGAATCAGCCGCGGACCGCGTTCGCCGACCTCGACGATCGTCGACGGCGCGCCGCCGCGCGCGGGACCGGCGTCGAGGATCGCATCGACGCCGGGCAACGCAAGCGCCACGTCCTCGGCGGAGGCAAGCGCCGGAGTGCCCGAGGGGTTCGCGCTCGTCGCGCTGATCGGGAATTCGTGCGCGCGCGCCAGCTCGCGCGCCACCGCGTGCGCAGGCACGCGTACCGCAACCGTCGCGCCGCCGGCGAGCGCGTCGCGGTGAATCGCCGGCGATGCCGGGATGACCAGCGTGAGCGGTCCCGGCCACCACGCCGCCGCGAGCCGCCGCGCGGCCGCGTCGAACGTCCCCGTCAACTCCGCCTGCGCGACGTCGGCCGCGATGAGCGGCAGCGCCGATTGCGGACGGCGCCCCTTCAGCGCGAACAGGCGATGGACGGCATCCCCGCTGCGCGGATCGACGGCGAGGCCGTACAGCGTATCGGTGGGATAGGCCACGACGCCGGCGCGACGCAGTATCTCGACCGCACGCGCGATCATTTGAAGGTCGGGGCGGGCCGGATCAACGTGCCACGTAATAACCATTCGTCAATGCCGGTCCGTCAGGCCGCTTCCGCCGTCGGCTCCGCCAGCGGCGGCTCCGGCGCTGGTGTGCCCGGCTTGGTCATCACCCGCCGCACGACCACGGCCAGGATCGCGAGCCCGACGACGTCGAGCAGGAAGACGGCGCGCAGACTCGTCGCGCCGAGCACGCCGCTGACGATCGGGCTCAACGCGAGGCCGACGAGCGACGCCGTCGTCAGCAGCCCGAACCCGGCGCCGCGCGCGCCCGCCGGAATCACGCTGCCCGCGGCGGTGTAGGCCGCCGTCATGCCCGCGCCGATCGCGATCCCGAACAGCGGCGTCGCCAGGAACAGCCATCGAACGCTGCCCGCGGCGACGTACCCGGCCGCGCCGATCGCCGCCACGGCCGACGCCGCCGCGATGACGTGCGATGCCGACCGGCGTCGCAGGAGCCGCGCGCAATAGTGGTGCCCAATCGCGCCCGTCGCGGCGGCGATGGAAAACAGGATGCCGGAGACCAGCGCGACGCGATCGGTTCCGACGCCGAGCAGCTGAACGTACAACGGAAGGATCGGACCGAAGCTGCGATCGACGAACTGGAGCCCGAAGATGACCGCCATCATCAGCAGGAAATTCTCGAACGCGAGGACGTTGCGGAACGTCACGGCGCGGTCGCGTTCCGGGTCTTCCGCGGCGTGCTCCCGCACGAGACGCTCGTCATACAACGCAAAGACGATGACGACGGCGGCCAGATAGAACGCCGCGGCGACCAGGAACGCGTGGCGCAGGCCGACGACCTGCGCGACGATGCCGCCGATCACGGGGCCGAGCGCCGGACCGAGCCGCTGGGCGGTCTGCACCATGCCGATCGCCTGCGCCATCCTGCCTCTCGGCGCCGAATCCGCCGCCATCGTCAGCGTCAGCGCGCCGTAGCCGGCGAAGAGACCCTGGGCCGCGCGCAGCGCGAACACGTGCCACGCCCGCGTGACGAACGCCGTCGCCCCCATCACCAACACGAAGCTGACCAGCGATCGCTCGACCATGATCTTGCGGCCGAAGCGGTCCGCGAGACGGCCCCAGAAAGGCGAGAGGAACGCGGTGAGCGCGGGCGTCACGCCGAGGCTGAGGCCGGACCATAACGCGACGTCGCCGACGTCGCGGACGCCGAGCAGGTTGAAGTACAGAGGAAGGAACGGCATCACGAGCGTGAAGCCGGTGAACCCGATGAACGACGCCGCGGTGACCGCGAACAGATTTCGCCGATGCCCGGACATCCGCGGTCAGAACCTGATGCGGACCATGCGCGTCTGCTCGACGTGGATCGTGTCGATGAACCGGATACGTGGCGGATCGCTCTGCATGACGAGCGAGCTGGTGCGGGTGCCGTCGCCGAAGAAGCGCACGCCGCGCATCAGCGCGCCGTCGGTGACGCCCGTCGCGGCGAAGATGATGTTCTTCCCCGACGCCAGGTCCTTGGACGTGTACACCTTCTTGAAGTCGGAGATCCCCATGGCGCGGCAGCGCGCTTCGTGCTCCGGCTTGTCGATCACCAGCCGCGCGTAGATCTCGCCGTTCAGGCACCGCATCGCCGCCGCCGTCAGCACGCCTTCGGGCGCGCCGCCGATCCCCATGACGGCGTGCACGCCGCTCCCGACGACGGCGGCGGCAATCCCGGCCGACAGATCGCCGTCGCCGATCAGGCGGATGCGCGCCCCCGTCGCCCGGATCTCGTCGATGAGCTTTTCGTGCCGCGGGCGGTCGAGCACGATGACGACGAGATCCTGCACGTCGCGCTCGAGACCCCGCGCGACGCCGCGCAGGTTCTCCGATACCGTTGCGTCCAGGCTGACCGCCTGCTTCGCGCTGGGACCGACGACCAGCTTCTCCATATAAAGGTCCGGCGCGTGGAGCAGGCCCCCGCGATCCGCGGCCGCGAGCACGGCGATCGCATTCGGCGCGCCGGTCGCGCACAGGTTGGTGCCTTCGAGCGGATCCACCGCGATGTCGACCTGAGGCAGTTCGCCGTCGCGTCCCTTCGCGCGCGTGCCGACTTTCTCGCCGATGTAGAGCATCGGCGCTTCGTCGCGCTCGCCTTCGCCGATGACGATCGTCCCCTCGATCGGCACCGTGTCGAGCACCCGGCGCATCGTCTCGACGGCGACCTGATCCGACTTGTGACGGTCCCCCTGCCCCATCGTGTGCGCGCAGGCAATCGCCGCCTGTTCGACGACGCGCAGGAAGTCGAGCGAGAGATCTGAATCCATAACAGCTTCCAGCTTCCGCCTGCCGGCTTCCAGCTACTGGTTCACCTTCTCTTGATAGGGCGGCAGCTCGCAGCGCGTCGCCTTGTCGGCGCGGTAACCCAGGACGTAATCCGCCTGCATCAACTTGTGGATCTCGCGGGTGCCTTCGTAGATGACCGCGCCTTTGCAGTTGCGGTAGAAGCGGCCGGCCGGGTATTCGTCGGAGTAGCCGTTGGCGCCGTGCACCTGCACGCAATCGCCCGCCGCGCGCTCCGACGCGACGGTGGCGAACCATTTCGCGAGGCCCGTCTCGCGGGTGTTGCGCCGGCCGTGATTCTTCAGGTAGCCCGCCCGCAGCCACAGGAGCCGCGCCGCCTGATAGTCGGACTCCATCTGCGCGATCATTTCCTTCACGAGCTGGTGCTGCGCGATCTCGACGCCGAAGGCTTTGCGCTCCTTCGCGTAGCGGACGCTCGCGTCGCGGCACGCGCGGATCAGTCCGGTCGCGCCCGCCGCCACCGTGAATCGTCCCTGGTCCAGCGCGAACATCGCGATCTTGAAGCCTTCGCCCGGGCGGCCGAGGAGGTTGTCGGCGGGCACCTCCACGTCGTCCATCTTGAAGAATCCGGTATTGCCGGCGAGAATGCCCCACTTCTCTTTGAGCGTGCCGCTCGAGAAGCCTTTGAACGCGCGCTCGACGATGAACGCGCTGATCCCCGACGGGTCGCGTTGTTTCTTCTTGTCGAGGTCCGACCACGCGAACACGAGGAAGTTGTCGGCGACGTCGGCGAGGGAGATCCACATCTTCTCGCCGCTCAGCAGGTAGCGGTCGCCTTTCTTGACGGCGACGGTCTGGATGCCGCGCACGTCGCTGCCGGCGGCGGGCTCGGTCAAGCCGTACGTGGCGATCTTCCGTCCTTGCGCCTGCGGCACGAGATACCGCCGCTTCTGATCCTCGCTGCCCCACGTCAGCAGCGACAGGCAGTTGAGCCCCGCGTGCACCGACATGATCACGCGGAGCGACGTGTCGACGTATTCCAGTTCCTCGCTGATCACCCCGAGGCTGATGTAATCCATGCCGGAGCCGCCGTACTCGGCGGGCACCGAGCAGCCGAGCAGCCCCAAGTCGGCCATCTGCGGCAGGATGCCGCGGTCGAACCGGTGCTCCCGATCGAGATCGTGAACCTTGGGCGCGACTTCGCGCGCCGCCCATTCACGGACGGACTGCTCGAGCAGCCGCTGCTCTTCAGTCAGGTCGAAGTCAATCATGATGCAAGTCATTCTAATCGCGGATCCCCAGTCCCTGATCGCGATGAGGGATCAGGGATTCGCGATTCGTTTGAGGCGCACAACGGCGCCGCGGCCGATCGCGAGCCGCTCGGCGGCGCTCGCGGAGGATGCCGCCAGCTCCAGATGGTCGGTGCTGCCGAACAGCGCACCAACGCCCTCCCTGGGTAATTCCGCGTACGTGGCGCCGCCCTGCGCGAAGCGCTCGACGAGAGGCCGATCGATGTTCGTCACGAGATTGCCGAAGCGATCGACGCGCAGCACGACGCCGCGGATGCCGTCGGCGTCCATCTCGGGCACGGGCACGTCCAGACGCTGAAAGTCCGAAAGCGGGCGGCCCAGCGCGGACAGCTGAATGCCCTTCGCAAGCCACGCCGCCGCCGGCGCGAACCGATCGCGTCCTTCGAACGTCCGGCTGACGGTCGGCCGCGCGTAGCGGCGCTCCGTCAGTTCGACGACTTTCTTCGGCGGGGCCTCGCGGAAGACGAGCGTCAGGACGCCGTTGTCCGGCGCGACGAAGCGGTAGTCGCCGGCTTCGGCGGCCAGCCCGCGCCGCGCGGATCCGACGCCGGGATCCACGACGGTCAGGAAGATGGTCCCGGCGGGAAAGTATTTGTAGGCCGCGGCGATCTCGAGCGCGGCGGCGGCGACGTCGTGCGCCGGCACTTCGTGCGAGATGTCGACGAGCGCGACGTCCGGGCAAATCCCGAGAATGACGCCTTTCATCGTCCCGGCGTAAT
>QHWR01000018.1 GCA_003223835.1 Acidobacteriota bacterium
CGGACCGGCGGCGGCGATCGGTCTCGGCGCGAGGCTGCCGGGCCTCGTCACCGGCGTGCGCGACGCGGCGGTGCTGGCCGTCTACCTCGGCGTGCTGTTCGGCGCAGCGATGGCGGGGGTGTCGCTCGCTGTCAGCTTCATCGTTCGCGCGATCTTCCGATCTCCCGCCGCGCTCGCCGGCGTTCGCGCGCGGCGGTTCGCGTTCGCCGCGGGCGCGCTCGTCACGATTGCGGCGCTCGCGTATCTGACGTTGTGGTGGCGTACGGCGAACGCCGGCTTCGGCTGGCGCGCGCCCGCCGCCACCGCGCTCGCGCTCGTGGTTGCCGTCGCGATCAGCCTGCTCCTCGGCCACGCGGTCAGGATTGCGACGCTCGGTGTCCTCGCCGCCGCCGCGCCGGCTGCCGCCGGGCCGCGCGCGATGAAGCACTCGTGGACGCTGAACGTGGCGGCCGGGGCGCTCGCGTTCGCGGGCGCGGCGGTGCTGCTCGTCTGGGCGGCCCCGGCGGAACCGGTCGCCGCGCGGCCGCCGCTCACCGTCGTGCCGACCGGCCTGCACGTCCGCGTGATCGCCATCGACGGCGTCGACTCCGCGATCCTGCAGCAGCTTGCCGACGGCGGACGGCTGCCGTCGCTCGCCGCGGCAATCGCGAAGAGCCGCGCGGCGCTCGCGCCCGAGGACACGCGCGATCCCGCGCGCGCGTGGACGACCGTCGCGACCGGGACCCTGCCGGACGTCCACGGCGTCGCCTCGCTCGAAACGCGGCGCGTCGCCGGCGTCCGCGGACGGCTGGCGGCGGCATCGGGAGGCACGGCGGACGTCATCCGCGCGGCCACGGATCTCCTGCGCCTGACGCGGCCCGCGGTCGTGTCGCGCGAACAGCGCCGGGTGAAGACGATCTGGGAAGCGGCGGCGGATGCGGGCCTGCGCACGGCGGTGGTGAACTGGTGGGCGAGCTGGCCCGCACCGCCCGACAGCGGCATCGTCGTGACGGACCGCGCGATCCTGCGTCTCGAACGCGGCGGCGCGCTGGACGCGGAGATCGCGCCCGCCAGTCTCTATACGGCGCTGCGCGCGGCCTGGCCGTCGCTGCGCGAGCGCGCGCGCGCGCAGGCCGCAGGGGCGTTCGACGCGATCGCGGATCGCGAAACGCAGACGGTCCTGACGCGGTCCGCGGAGCTCGACGCGACGCTCGCCGGCATCGCCGCCGCGCTGCCCGGCCCGCCGCGCGACCTCGACGTGCTGTATCTGCCGGGCCTCGACATCGCGCAGCACACGCTGCTCGCCGCGACGGAGCCCGCCGCGGCGGCGCCGTCCGTCATCGCGGCGCGTCTCGACGCGCTGCGGTCGTATTACGTTTTCGTCGATCGTCTCGTCACGCCGATCGCCGCGCCTGCCGAGGGCGAGCTCGTGATGCTCGTGACCGAACCCGGTCGAGTGGAACGTCCCGGACCGGGCACGCTCGCGGCGGCGGGGCGCACGGTCGCGCCCGCACATGCCGTCGAAGCGGCCGCGGTCGACGTCGCGCCGACCGTGCTCCATGCGCTCGGCGTCCCGCTCAGCCGCGAGCTGGCGGGCCACGCCGTGCTGGCGTTCTTCGATGGATCGTTCGCGGCGCGGTATCCGATACGGTTCGTGGCCACGTATGGGCCGCCCTCGAGCACGAACGAGTCCCGCCGGGGCCAGCCGCTCGATCAGGAGATGATCGATCGGCTACGGAGCCTGGGGTACGTTCGGTAGCCACGTCCGCGGTCACGCACTCGCGCGAAGCAGCTTCCACGCGGACGGAAGGATTGCGGCGGCGATGAGCAGTTTGACCAGATCCGCGGCGACGAACGGGTAGAACCCGGCGCGCAGCGCGAGGGCGAGACCGACGTGGCCGGGCTGAACCCAGGCAATCCAGGCGACGCCGCCCGCAAACACGACGGCGAGCCCGGCGGCCATCGCGATCAGGGACGTGAAATAGCGCCGGTCGAATCCGCGCTCCGCGAGATAGCCGGTCACGAACGCCGCCAGCGGATAACTCATCAAGTATCCGCCGGTGGGTCCGAGAAGGCGCGCAAATCCCTGCGGCAGCACGGGCGACGCGGCGAACACCGGCAAGCCGGCGATCCCGGCGGCGAGATAGAGTAGCTGGCTCGTCATGCCGAGCCGCGCGCCGAGCGCCGCGCCGCCGAGCAGCACGACCATCGGCTGCAGCGTGAACGGCACCGGCGTAAACGGAAGCGGAATGCTGATCTGCGCGGCGACGATCGTGAGCACCGTCACGAACAATACCGCGGCGGCGCGGATCGTCGCCGACATGTCCGCGCGGATCGCGATCGTGTTCAACTGCGGCCGGTCCGGTATCACCGTCATGGGACCGGATTGTACTCCAAGGAGGGAGCACGCCCGTGCGCACTGCACTCACCATCGCCGGCAGCGACTCGAGCGGCGGCGCCGGCCTCCAGGCGGACCTCAAGACGTTCGCCGCGCATGGCGTGTACGGCACGTCCGCGGTCACCGCCGTGACCGCGCAGAACACGCTGGGGGTCGTGTGCTGGACGGCGATCGCCGCCGATCTCGTGACGGCGCAGATTGAAGCCGTCGCCGGGGATCTCGGCGCCGATGCCGTCAAGACGGGAATGCTCGCCAACGCCGCGATCGTCGAGGCGGTCGGCGCCGCGATCGAAAGCCTCGACCTCTCGAACGTCGTCGTCGACCCGGTCATGGTCGCGAAAGGCGGCCACCGGCTTCTCGACGACGAGGCGATCGTGGCGCTCCGGGCGGAACTCCTGCCGCGCGCGATGATCGTCACGCCGAACGTGCCGGAAGCGGAGGCGCTCGCCGGCGTGCGAATCCGCGGCGTCGCGGACATGCACGACGCCGCGCGCCGGATCCACGCGCTCGGACCGCGCGTCGTACTGGTCAAGGGGGGGCACCTCGACGGTCCCGAGGTCGTCGACGTCGTCGTCGGCGACGGGGACACGTTCGAGCTGAGCCGGCCGCGCATCGAGACGGTCCACACGCACGGGACCGGCTGCACGTACGCGTCGGCCATTGCCGCGAACCTCGCGCTCGGCCGGCACGTCCGCGACGCCATCGAGCGTGCGCGCGAGTACGTGGACGGCGCGATCCGACACGCGCCGGGGCTCGGACGGGGCCACGGGCCGCTCGGACATTTTTGGTGAATTCATCGAAGGCTTTCGGCTTTGGACTCAAGGCGAACGCCCGAAGCCCAGCCTGTATACTGAATCGATGGCTCCGCGCGTGTTCCAGGTCACGCCCGATCGGCTCGACGCGGCGGCGCTTGCCGCGGCGGTGGCGACGCGGGCTGACGGCGCGGTCACGACGTTCGTGGGCATCGTTCGCGACCACAACGGCGGGAGGCGCGTCCTCTGGCTCGACTACGAAGCGTACGCGCCGCTGGCCGAGAAGGCGTTCGAGCGGATTGACGAGGAGGCGCGCGAACGGTGGCCCGAGGCGCGGCTCGCCATCCATCATCGGATCGGGCGGTTGGAGATCGGCGACGCCAGCATCGTCATCGCCGCGGCGTCGCCGCATCGATCCGACGCGTTCGTCGCGTGCCGCTACGCCATCGAGCGCGTGAAGCAGATCGCGCCGATCTGGAAGCACGAGCACTTCGAGGGGGGCGACGTCTGGATCGAGGGGGCGACGGCGGATCCCGCGGACGCCGGGGCCCGAGAGGTCGCACTGGCGCGCGCATGCACGTGACGGTGCGGCTGTTCGCGCGTCTCCGCGAGCTGACAGGGGCCGCCGAGCTGACGCGCGAGCTGCCGGACGGCGCGACGGTCGGCGCCGCATGGGAATCGCTGGCGCGCGACTTTCCGTCGCTGACGGCATACACCGCGAGCGTCTCGTGCGCCGTCAACGAGGAGTACTCGCGCCCGTCGCACCGCCTCGAGGACGGCGACGAGATCGCGTTTCTCCCGCCGGTCTCCGGCGGCTGACACGCGCAACCAGAACCCGGGACGAGGGACACGGGACGAGGGACACGGGACGAGGGACGCAGGACGAGGGACGCAGGACGAGCGACGAGGGACCAGGGACTGACAGTGTTCGACAAACTCACCTCACTCGAATCGCGCTACGAGCAGATGACGGCCGAGATGGCGGAGCCCGCCGTCCAAGCCGATACGGCGAAGTTCCGCGCGCACTCGAAGGCGGTCTCGGACATGCAGCCGCTCGTCGAGCGCTTCCGGGAGTACAAGGACGTCGTCGCGCAGATGGCCGCGACCGAGGAGTTGTTGAAGGACCCCGACATGCGAGAGCTCGCGCAGGAGGAGCTGAAGACACTCGAGACGCGCCGCGATGCGCTGCTCGCGGTCATCAAGGTCCTGCTCGTCCCCAAGGATCCGAACGACGCCAAGAACGTCGTCCTCGAAATCCGCGCCGGCACCGGCGGCGAGGAGGCGGCGCTGTTCGCGTCGGACCTCTTCCGCATGTACTCGCGCTTCGCGGAGCGGCAAGGCTGGCGGCTCGAGCTGCTGTCGATGAGCGAGAGCGGCGTCGGGGGCATCAAGGAAGTCATCGCCGTCATTTCCGGACGGAACGTGTACAGCCGTCTGAAGTACGAGAGCGGCGTCCATCGCGTGCAGCGCGTGCCGGCCACCGAAGCGAGCGGCCGCATCCACACGTCGACGGCGACGGTCGCGGTGCTGCCCGAGGCGGAGGAAGTGGACGTCCAGATCGACGCGAAGGATCTGAGGATCGACACGTTCTGCTCGAGCGGACCTGGCGGGCAGAGCGTCAACACCACGTATTCCGCCGTCCGCATCACGCATCTTCCGACCGGCCTCGTCGTCTCGCAGCAGGACGAGAAGTCGCAGATCAAGAACAAGGCGAAGGCGCTCAAGGTCCTGCGCTCGCGGCTCTACGAAATGGAGATGCAGAAGCAGCAGGACGCGATCGCGAAGGACCGCCGCACGCAGGTCGGCTCCGGCGACCGGTCGGAAAAGATCCGCACCTACAATTTCCGCGAAAACCGCATCACCGATCACCGCATCGGCTACACGATGCACCAGCTGTCGGAGGCCCTCGACGGCAACATCGGGGAGCTGATCGACAACGTCGTCACCCACTATCAGTCGGAAAAGCTGAAGGAGGCGACGGCCGCCGAAGCGTCGCGGTGATGGCGACGCTGCACGAGCAGATCGCCCGCGCGCGCGACGCGCTCGCCGCCGCCGGGATCGATCCGTCGGAGGCCTCGCTCGACGCGGAGCTGCTCGCGCGGTTCGTGCTCGGGTGGGATCGCGCGCACCTGCTCGCGGCGCTGCGCGACCCGGCGCCCGACACCTTCGACGATCGCTTCGAGCCGCTCGTCGCCCGCCGCGTCCGCCGCGAACCTGTCAGCCTCATCACGGGCGTGCGGGAATTCTGGGGACTCGATTTCGAGGTGACGCCCGACGTCCTGACGCCGCGTCCCGAAACCGAGCTCATCGTCGAGGAAGCGATCGCGCGCCTGCCGCGAGCGCGGGCCGCGCTCATCGCGGACGTCGGAACCGGCAGCGGCTGCCTCGCCGTCGCGCTGGCGACAGAGCTGCGGCGGGCGCGTTTCATTGCGACGGACATCTCGGGCCCGGCGCTGAACGTCGCCCGCCGGAACGCGGCGCGCCACGGCGTCGCGACGAGGATCGACTTCCGCCGCACCGACGTCCTCGACGGCATCGACGACGTGTTCGACGTCATCGTCTCGAATCCGCCGTACGTGGCAACCGCAGAAGCTGACGTCCTTCCGATCGAGGTCATCGGCCATGAACCGCCGGTCGCGCTGTTCGGCGGCGCGGATGGCCTGGATGTGTACCGGCGTCTGTTCGCGGCCGCCGCCGCCCGGCTCGCGTCGACGGGACGGCTGATTGTCGAAGTGGGATACGATCACAACGACCGCGTCATGTCGCTCGCGAAGCGGTACGGCTGGACGCTCGATCGGTCGCGGCGCGATCTGCAGGGGATCGTGCGGACACTCGTCTTCCTACGGTCTTGACCTCTGTGAACTCTGTGCACTCTGTGGTGGAATAGAACCTCTGTGGCCTCTACGAGCGACTGTCTGTTCTGCCGCATCATCAACGGCGAGATCCTCGCATCCATCGTCTACAAGGACGACCGGGTCGTCGCTTTCAATGACATCAACCCGCAGGCGCCGACGCATGTGCTGATCGTGCCGCGCCGTCACATCGCGAGCCTGAACGAGCTGTCAACGGAAGATGACGGAATCGTCGGCGAAGTCGTGCGGCGCGCCGCCGCCATCGCGAAGGAACGCGGGATTGCGGCCGGCGGCTACCGGACGGTGTTCAACACGAACGCCGGCGCCGGGCAGACCGTGTTCCACATCCACCTGCATCTGCTCGGCGGCCGCCGCCTCACCTGGCCGCCGGGTTAGTCCCTGGTCCCTCGTCCCTCGTCCCGGGTCCCTTGTCCCGCAGGACGTAGGACCAGGGACGCCGGACGAGGGACCCGGGACGAGGGACGAGGGACTAGGGACTGATATTGGTCAACAAGTAGTGTCCCCGGCCGTGTTCGGGCGAGAGAAAGAAATCGACGGCGCGGTAGCCGCGACGGAAGTACGACTGAAAAATCTTCCGGGTTTCCATTCGCCACTCCAGCGCCAGATCGGGCGCTGACGTCTGCATCTCCGAGAATCCGACCGGGATTTCCACGAGCACACGCCGATCGCGCAGCGAGAGATCGGGGGTCGCCGGCTCCGCCCAGCGGCCGGCGACGATGGGAGGGTTCGCGACCGGCGCCGCGGCGACCTGCGCGTCGCGGACCGCGGGCGTCCCGCCGGCCGCGATCCGCCGCTCCACGTGCGGCTCGGTGAGGCGCCATTCGGCGACGAACCGATCCGTCGGCGTGCCGCGGTGCAGCGGACTGCTCGACTCGCCGTAAATATTCTCTTCGTACTCCGCGACGATGACGCCGAGCTTCGCGAAATTGAAATGCGCGTTCATCGCCTGCAGCGGATCGAAGGTCCACTCGATGAGGTCGATCCCCAACGCGAGCGCGCGCTGCCGTTGCGCCAGCTTGAGCCGCGTTCCCAGGCCGGCGTCGCGCGCGTCCTGCGAGACGCCGAGCATGTGCGACCAGTGCGTCCGCCGCTCGCCCTTGAACGCCGCCATCGAGTAGACGAATCCCTTCATCACCCCATCGTCGAACGCGCCGAGCAGGATTCCGCCGCGCTTCACGGAGACGATCAGCACGGGCGCCGGCACGACATCCTCCGAATCGGTGTAGCCCCAGACTTCTTTCTCGAGCGCGACGACGCGCTGGCAATCTTCCAGTGAAATCACATCGCGGATGGTAATCATCGCTTCGCAGTGCTGGGGGCTGCGTGCAGGGAGGGAGTGCTGGGAACGCACCCCGCCCTCAGCACTTACAAGAGTGCTGGCAGTTCCCTCAGCGTTTGAATGACCGGGACGTCCGACGGACAGCCTCGCGACAGTCCCGACCGTGCGACCAGGACGCCGCGCATCCCGAGCCGGCGCGCGCCTTCGATGTCGTGCGCGACGCTGTCGCCGACCATCACCGAGACGGCCGGTTCCACCGACGCGCGACGCATGGCTTCCTCGAAGATGCTCGGATGCGGCTTCATGTACCCGTGCTCCGACGACGAAATGGCGACGGCGAATAGTCCGCGCAGCTCGAAGTGTTCTTCGAACGCGATGAGCGACCGCTGCGTGTTCGAGATGAGCCCGATCGCGAGTCCCGCGCCGTGCAGCGACCGCAGCACCTCTGGGACTTCTTCGTAAAGCGAGAAGTGATGGCACGCCGCCCACTCATCGTAGATGTCGCGCGCGGCCGAATCCACCGCCGGCCCCGTGCCGCCCATCGCCACGATGATGCGCCGCGTGTAATCGATGAAGACCGCGGGATCGTACAGCCCGCCGCCGGCGTCGAGCAGCGAGGACGCCGAGGCGACGGCGGCGGTGAAGCGTTCGGGATCGACCTCGACGCCGTGGCGCGCGCAGAAGTCGCGGTAGCCAACGCCCTGGAAGGCCGGTCCCGGATAGATGAGCGTGAAGTCGACGTCGAAGAAGACGGCCCGGACCGGCGGCCCCGCGAGCATCACGCGGCTTCCACGGGTGGACCCGCGATGGCGACCGCGGCGCGATCCGGCCTCAGCAGCGCCTGCGCCGCCCGGGCGACCTGCTCCATCGTGACCGCCTCGACGAGTCCGGGCAGCCGGCGATCGTGGTCGAGACCGAGGCCGAAGAACTCGGATGTTTGCAGAAACGCGGCGATGCTCTGGTTCGTTTCCAGGAGACGCGGGATCGATCCGATCAGGAACTGCTTCGTTTCGGCGAGCTCCTGATCCGCGGGTCCATGCGTGCCGAGCGTCTCGACCTCGACGTCGATCGCGCCGACGGCGCGCTCCACGTTGCGCGGATCGACGCCCGCCCGGATGACGAGCGGTCCCGGTCCGATGCTCGGGTCGAACCCGCTGAAGGCGTAATACGCCATGCCCTGACGCTCGCGGATGTTCTCGGCCAGCCGGCCGCCGAGCCCGAACTGCCCGAGGATGTTGTTCATCACCCAGTACGCGTAGTACTCCGGATCGAGCCGCGAGATCGTGACGAATCCATACGCGATATCGCTCTGCGACTTGTCCGGCATCGGGATGAACAACTGGCGTCGCGTGGCAGCGGATTCGATCGGCGGCACGGCGCGATCGGCCGGTTCGGCGGCCGTCCAGTCGTCGAAGACCTCGGACGCGCAGTCGATCGCGCGCGCCTGGCTGACCTCGCCGACGACGACGAGCGACAGCGACGACGGGGCGAAGCGCGACGCGTGAAATGCCGCGAGCGACTCGCGCGTGATCCGTTCGACCGTCTCGATCGTCCCCTTGCCCGGCCGGCCGTACGGATGATCGGCCCCGTACAGGAGCTGCTGCAACGCTTCGCTCGCGCGGACCGCCGGGTTGTCCTGGTCCTGACGGATCGCGGTGACGATTTCGGCGCGGCGCTTCTCCACTTCCGCCGGCGGAAAGACCGGCCCGCGAACGACGTCGCCGATCAGCGCGAAGAGGTCCTCGAAATCCTCCGCAAGGCAGGTGCACGACACCATCATCGTGTGACGGTTGACGGAAACCCTCAGCGTGACGCCGCGGTCATCGAGCGCTTCCGCGATGGCGTCCGCGGATCGCGCGGCCGTGCCGCGATCGATCACCCGGCCGAGGAACCACGCGAGGCCGGTGAGATTGTCGGGCTCGTAGAGACCGCCCGCGTGCAGCGCGGCGGTGATCGTGACCGCCGGACTGAACGCGGTCTCCTGAACAATCACGTTCGCGCCGTTCGACAGCACGTGACGGAGCGGCGAGAGGCCGCTGATGGCGGCGACGGTCACGCGCGGCGCTCCAGAGGACGGAACCAGCCGACGGTGCAGGACTCGCGCGCGAGCCGGCGGCGCGCGACGTCCGCGACCTGCTCGGGCGTGACCGCCTCGACGCTCGCGGCGACACGGTCGAGAAACCCGGGACCGACGACCGTCTCGAAATAGCCGATCTGGTGCGCGATGTTCGTGACGCTGTCGCTCTCGAACACGAGCCGCGCGCGCAGTTGGCGCTTCGCGCGCGCGACCTCGTCCTCCCGGAGTCCGTCGTGCCGGACGTCCTCGATCGCGGCGCGGGCCGCGTCCTCGAGCGACGGCAGCGCGACGCCTTCCGTCGCGGTAAGGGCGATCCCATACAGGAAGGGCTCCGCGGTCGCGACCAGCGCGCCGCTTACCATCGACGCAAGCCCGCCTTCGACGAGCGCCGTGTACAGTCGTGCCTTCCGCTGGGGCGGCGCGCCGCGGAAGCTCGACCAGAGGTTCAGCCCTTTGGCGCCGGTCAGCGCCGCGTCGAGCACGAGCATCGGAAAGAAATCCGCGTCGGTCGCCGATGGCGCGTGCCACGCAAACCGGAGGTAGGCCGTCGTCCCCCCACGTTCGATCAGGACGCGACGTTCGCCGATTTGCGCCGGCTCCGGCGGACGCCGGCGCGGCGGCGGATCGCCGGGCGGAATGCGGCCAAACTGCCGGTCCACCGCACGCAGCACGTCATCCGCGCCGACGTCCCCGACGACGACGAGCGTGGCATTGTCGGGCACGTAATAGCGGCGGTAGTGCGCGTACAGCTCGTCGCGGCTGATCGCGCGCAGATCCTCCAGCCACCCGATCGTCGGGTGCCGATACGGGTGCGCGCGGAACGCGGTCGCCGTGACCTCCGTGTCGAGGAGCTGATCCGGATCGTTCTCTCCGCCCTGCAGCTCCGAAATGATCACCGTGCGCTCGGACTCGCACTCGTCCGGGTCGTACAGGCAATTCGTCATGCGCTCGGCTTCGATGAACAGCATCTGATCGAGCGCGCTCCTGGCCGCGGTTTCGAGGAACGTGGTCTGATCGATCCACGTGTAGCCGTTCCAGGTGCCGCCGAACCGCTCCACGATCCCCTTCATCTGCTCCCGGGGGATGTTCGTCGTCCCCTTGAAATTCATGTGCTCGACCCAGTGCGAGACACCCGTGGACCCCGGCCGCTCGTCCCCCGAGCCGATGCGATACCACGACCAGACCGACACCAGCGGCGCCGTGTGGACCTCCTGGACGACCACCTTGAGGCCGTTGTCGAGGCGCGCGACGCGGGTCGATCGGTCGGGGATCGTGATGCCCGAAACCGCCATAACGTCCATTATACAGGCCGGTTTCCGGGCTTTTTTGAGCCGCCGCGCCCCTGTCCGACGGGGCCTTTTTGGGCCGGAACGGCTGGGTTTCCGTGGATCATCGTTTGCAGGCTTTCACCGTGATTCTGACGGAACTCGACTGTGAACGTGCGCTGAGGCACGTCCGAAAGGGAGGCGATCGACATGATTAAGAAGACAGTTGTGAGCGCGGTCTGCGCCGTCGCGCTGCTCGTGGGCACCGCGGCCGTCGCGCAGGAAAACGCGACGCTCACGCTCAAATCGGGCGAGCAGATTACGGGTCAGCTCGTGGATCTGGGCGGCGTCGGGTTCACCGTCCGCGTGAACGGCCAGGATCGGCAGATCCCGCAGAACGACGTGGCCGTCATCAACTTCACCGGCGGCTCGATCGACTGGAACAATTACAACGGGAATCAGCAGATCGTGCTCCGCAACGGCCAGACGATCGACGGTCAGCTGTACGACATCGGCGGCACGACGCCGCTGAAGCTGACGATCAAGACGTCGAGTGGCGATCGCGAGCTGTCGTCCAGCGAAGTCGCCCGCATCATCCTCGCGCGTCCGGCCGTCGCGACCACCGGGGCGGCGGTAACGCAGCAGGCTCAGGTGTCGACAATTGGCGCCAACGGCGGCACGATCAGCGTGCCTTCGAATCAGCAGTGGGTGGCGACCGGACTGAACGTGCGGAAGGGCGACTCGCTGACGATTACCGCGACCGGCACCGTCCAGTTGAGCGGCGACGCGGACGACACGGCGACCCCGACCGGATCCACCAAGGGCCGGTACGCGCAGAACGCCCCGCTCCCCGCGGTGCTGGCCGGAGGGCTGATCGGCAAGATCGGAAACGGCAAACCGTTCGGGATCGGGAGCAACGCGACGTTCTCCGCGCCCGATACGGGTCAGCTCTTCCTCGGCGTCAACGACGACGGGATGGGCGACAACCAGGGAGCGTATCAGGTCACGATCCAGCGGACCGCGCGGCGGTAACAGACGATTCTTCCGCCTGATGGCGGAAGCCACGAGCGGTACCTCTACCTACCCTGTAGCTTCCGCCTTCAGGCGGAAGGCGAACGACCGAGCCGGCGCAGTCGATCGCGCCGGCTCTTCGTCTGTACGTGGCGGCGGACGCTTCCGCCCCGCAACGTGCAGTAGAATAAGAAGTTCAACCCATGGCGCCCTGGAAAGATACCCTCAACCTGCCGCGGACCGGGTTCCCGATGAAGGCGAACCTGCAAGCCGCCGAGCCCGAGGCGCTGGCGCGCTGGGAGGCAATGGATCTCTACGGGAAGATCCGCGCGCGGCGCGCGGCGGCGCCGAAGTTCGTCCTGCACGACGGTCCGCCGTACGCGAACGGCCGCATCCACATGGGCACGGCGATGAACAAGATCCTCAAGGATCTCGTCGTCAAGTCTCGCGCGATGGCCGGCTTCGACGCGCCGTACGTGCCCGGCTACGACTGCCACGGGCTGCCTATCGAACTGCAGGTCGATCGTGAGCTGGGACCCAGGAAGCGCGAGATGTCGGTGGCCGATTTCCGCCGCGCGTGCCGTGGGTTCGCCGAGCGATTCATCGGCGTCATGAGCAAGGAGTTCCAGCGGCTCGCCATCTTCGGCGACTGGGCGCACCCCTATCTGACGATGAACTTCCGGTATCAAGCCTCGATCGCTCGCGCGCTCGGCCGGTTCGTCGAACAGGGCCTCGTGTACAAGGGCAAGAAGCCGGTCCATTGGTGCATCCACTGCCGGACGGCGCTGGCGGAAGCGGAAGTGGAGTACGAAGATCACTCCTCGCCGTCGATCTACGTCGAGTTCCCGCTGGCCCCGGAGAGCGCCGCGGATCTCGCCTCGCGCGTGCCCGCGCTGGCGCGACGCGACGTCTCCGTGCTGATCTGGACGACGACGCCGTGGACCATCCCGTCGAACCTGGCGATCGCGTTTCACCCGGAGTTCGACTACGCCGCGTACGACGTTGACGGACGCGCGGTCATCGTCGCCGAGGCGCTCGCCGCGCGCGTCGGTCAGGTCGTCGGGCGCGCGTTCGACCGTCCCGTCGCGCGGATGAAGGGTGAACGGCTCGAAGGCATCCGGTTCCGTCACCCGCTGTACGAACGGGATTCGGTGGGCGTCCTCGGCGAATACGTCACGCTCGAGCAGGGCACCGGCGCCGTGCACACCGCGCCCGGGCACGGCAGCGACGACTTCAACACGGGCGTCAAGTACGGGTTGGACATCTACGCGCCGGTCGGACCCGGCGGCCACTTCCACGACACGGTGCAACTCTTCGGCGGGATGCGGGTGTTCGACGCGAATCCGAAGATAGAGGAAGCGCTCGCGTCGCGTGGGCGCCTGTGGCATCGCGAGGCGTTCTCGCATCAATACCCGCATTGCTGGCGGTGCCATAACCCGGTCATTTTCCTCGCGACCTCGCAGTGGTTCATCCGGATGGACGCGCCGCTGGCGGGCGGCGACACGCTGCGCGGCGCCGCGCTCGACGCGATTCGCCGCGTGACGTGGTATCCGGGATGGGGAGAAGAGCGGCTGGCGAATATGATCGCGAACCGTCCCGACTGGTGTATCTCGCGCCAGCGCGCGTGGGGCGTGCCGATTCCCGCGGTTGACTGCACGAAATGCGGCGAAGCGATCCTGACTTCGGCGCTCGTCGCGCGCTCCGCGTCCGTCTTCGACCAGTACGGCGCCGACGCGTGGTACGAGCGGCCGATCGAAGAATTCGTTCCGCCCGGACTCGCGTGTCCGGCCTGCGGCGGCAGCGCCTTCGAGCGGGAGAAGGACATCCTCGACGTGTGGTTCGACTCCGGGTCGAGTCACGAGGCGGTCCTGCCGTTCCGGTCCGAACTGACGTGGCCGGCCGACATGTACCTGGAGGGCAGCGACCAGCACCGCGGCTGGTTTCAGAGCTCGCTGCTCGTCGGCCTCGGCACGCGTGGACACGCGCCGTTCCGCGAGGTGCTCACCCACGGCTTCATCGTCGCCGAGGATGGGCGCAAGATGTCGAAGTCGCTCGGCAATTCGATCGAGCCGCAGGACGTCATCAAGGAAAGCGGCGCCGATATCCTCCGGTTGTGGGTCTCGATGAGCGACTCCACGCAGGAGGTGCGCCTCAGTAAACAGGTTCTCGCGCGCGCCGTCGAAGCCTATCGGAAGATCCGCAATACGCTCCGGTACCTCGTGTCGAACCTGTACGATTTCGACCCATCGGCGGATCGCGCGGCGCGCGCGGCCATGCAGGACGTCGATCGCTACGCGCTTGCCCGCTACGCGACCGTCGCCGCGGACGTGCGTCGCGCCTACGACGAGTACGACTTCCCGACGATCTTCCAGGCGATCAATCAGTTCACGACGGTGGACCTCAGCGCGTTCTACGCCGACGTCTCGAAGGATCGGCTCTACACGTTCGGGGCGGCGTCGCCGGAACGGCGATCCGCGCAGACCGCGATGTACGTGATCGCCGACGGCCTCGCGCGGCTGCTCGCGCCTATCGTTCCGGTCACCGCCGACGAGCTCTGGCGCCATCTGCCGGGCGAACGCGACGGCTCCGTCCACATCGCGGAGTTTCCGGACGACCTCGCGTCGCTCCGCGACGACGCGCTCGTCGAACGATGGACGCGCCTGATCGCCATCCGCGACGACGTGAACCGCGCGCTCGAGGGCGCGCGGCAGGCGAAGGAAATCGGCACGTCGCTCGGCGCGCGCGTCTCGCTCGAAGCGGGTCGAGAGGACGCGGCGCTGCTCGAAGCGTACGAACAGGATCTCGCGATGCTGTTCATCGTGTCGCAGGTCGAACTCACGCGGACGGCAGGAAACGGCGTGACCGTCTCCGTTTCGCGTGCCGGCGGCGATAAATGTCCGCGCTGCTGGCGCTTCGTCGACGCCCTCTCGCCCGAGGGGATCTGCGATCGATGCGCGCGGGCGCTCGGACGCGAACCGATAGTTGCATGACCGAGGTGCCGAACCCCATCTCGTCGCCCGAAGAGGCGCTGCTCGAGCGGAAGCCGTTCATCCGCCGGGCGGAGCTCGCCCTGATCGGCGTCATCATCATCCTCGATCAGTTGACGAAGTTCGCGGTGCGCGCCGTGCTGCCGCTGCACGACAGCCGCCGCATCATCCCGAACCTGCTCGACTTCACGCACGTGCAGAACACGGGCGCCGCGTTCGGCCTGATGAACGCGGCGGAGTTCCCGTACAAATCCGCCGTGATGATCCTCGTGGCGACGCTCGCGCTCGTCGCGATCTCGCTCTACGCGCGTCAGCTGGGAAACGAGGAACGGCTGTCGCGGTACGGCCTCGCGCTGATTCTCGGCGGCGCTTTCGGAAATCTCATCGACCGCGCCGTGTCCGGATACGTCGTGGACTTCGTCGACGTGTACTGGGGCGACGCGCACTTCTGGGCCTTCAATCTCGCGGACGCGGCGATCACGATTGGCGCGGTCCTCGTCCTCCTCGAAATGCTCGGGTTCGGCCGGCGGCATGCATCCCATACTGTTTGAAGCGCGCGGCGTCACCATTTACGCGTACGGCGTGATCCTCGCGGCCGCCTACCTGATCGGGCTCCAGTTCACGCTCGTGCGCGCCCGCGCGCGCGGCCTCGACGCCCAGCGCGTGATGGATCTCGGCATCTGGGTCATCGTCAGCGCGCTCGTCGGCGCGAAACTGCTCCTCGCGCTCCAGTACCCGCGCCAGTACCTCATGAGCGGCGCCGGACTGCTCGAACTGCTGCGCGTCGGCGGCGTGTTCTACGGCGGCCTGATCGCGGCGATCTTCGCGGCGATCTGGAGCCTGTGGCGTTACGGGCTGCCCCTGTGGACGACAGGAGATGCGATCGCGCCGGCGATCGCGCTCGGGCACGCGGTCGGACGTCTCGGCTGCCTCATGGCCGGCTGCTGTTTCGGCCGGGCGACGACCGTCCCCTGGGCGATCACGTTTCACGACCGTGCCGCCGAGACCGTCGTCGGGAGAAGCCGGCGCGGAGCTGCTGATCCTCGGCGTGCTGCTCGTGTTCGAGCGCCGCGGACGGCCGTTCCCTGGGCGCACGTTCTGGAGCTACATCCTCCTCTACGGCGTGTCGCGTTTCGTCATCGAGTTCTATCGCGGCGACAGTCGCGGCGTGCTGTTCGGGACGCTGTCCACATCGCAGTCGCTCTCGGTGATCCTCGTGCCGGTCGCGATGGTGATGCTGTACCTGCTCGGCCGGCGCACGCGCCCGGCACCTCGCGAGGCGGTGCAGGCTCGCGCGGCATGACGGCCGCGGCGGAGCGGCGCGAGCTGCGGGTCGAAGCGGAACACGACGGCGTCCGGCTCGACAACTTTCTGACGGCGCTCCTTCCCGAGCGCTCCCGATCGCACATCCAACGTCTGATCAAGGACGGCCTCGTCTCCGGTCCGCTGAGGGACCTGCGTCCCAGCTCCACCGTCCACGCGGGACAGGTCTTCGCCGTGGAGCTGCCCGCGCCCGTGGCCGCAGCGCCGGAGCCTGAAGCGCTGCCCCTCACCGTGCTGTACGAGGACAGCGACGTCGTCGTCATCGACAAGCCCGCCGGAATGGTGGTCCACCCGGGCGCGGGGCACCGCAGCGGCACGCTGGTCAACGCGCTCCTGCACCACGTCGACGATCTCAGCGGCATCGGCGGCGAACTGCGGCCGGGCATCGTGCATCGGCTCGATCGCGGGACGTCGGGCGTCATGATCGTCGCGAAGCACGACCGCGCGCATCAGGAACTGTCCCGCCAGTTTCAGGACCGCGAAGTCGAGAAGGAATACATCGCGCTCGTCTGGGGCGTCGTACAGGCCGGGCGGCGCATCGACGCGGCGATCGGCCGCGATCCCTCGAACCGGCAGAAGATGTCCACACGCGCGCGCCGCGCGCGCAGCGCCGTGACGCGCATCACGAAGGCGGAACACCTGAAAGGCGTCTCGCTGCTGCGGGTCGCGATCGCCACGGGCCGGACGCACCAGATCCGCGTCCACCTCGGCGCGATCGGCCACCCGATCGTCGGCGACGCCGTGTACGGCGGCGTCCATCGCCGCGTGGCGAACGATTTGCGCGCGGTGCAACGGCTCGAGCGCCCGTTCCTGCACGCGGCGCGCCTCTCGTTCACGCACCCGGCCGATGGCCGGCGAATGACGTTCGAGTCGCCGCTGCCCGCCGACCTCGACGCCGTCATCGACGACATTCTGGCGGCGCAGGAAGAACCGGAGTTGTAGCATGGCCGAACGTCTCGAACACGAGCGCGTCTTCGACGGACGCGTCTTCGCGGTGGACCGCGACGTCGTCCGGCTGCCCAACGGGCGCGAGGTGACGCTCGACGTCGTCCGCCATCCGCGATCGGTCGTGCTCATCCCCGTGCCTGAACCGGGGCACGTCATCCTCGTTCGTCAGTACCGCTACGTCGTCAACCAGACGCTCTGGGAGCTGCCGGCCGGCAGCGTCGATCCCGGCGAAACGCCGGAGCAGGCGGCACGCCGCGAGTGTCACGAGGAGATCGGACAGGTGCCCGCGACAATCGTGCGGCTCGCGGCGCTGCTGCCGACGCCGGGCTACTGCGACGAAGAGATGGTGTTCTTCCGGTTGTCCGGCCTCGACGAGCCGACCGACGCGGCACAACTCGACGAGGACGAAGATATCGAGCCGCGTGTGTTCGAGCTGCGCGACGCGCGCGAGATGGTCCGCCGCGGCGAGATCGTGGACATGAAGACGGTGGTGGGACTCGCGATGATCTAGCCCGATGCGCCGCCACTTGACGCCATTAATGTGCTGATCCGTGGTTCGGAACGTCTCCGGTTCGTTGCTTCCGTCATTCTGACGATTGCCGGCCTGGTCATTCTCGACGAATCCATACCGCACCCGGGTCCGTTCGCTCAGGCGCCACTGCTGATCGACACGATTCTGCTCGGCGTCGTCGCGGTGCTGACGTGCGTGTGCTGGCCTCGCACCGCGGTTGCGAACATTCAAAACCAGTCACGTTTCCATACGTTGAGCACAGCGCTGATTGCGGTCGCCGGGGCGATCCTGTTGGCGTACACGGCGCACCGTCTCCTGCCTGTCATGTTCGCGGGACGGATCAACGTTTACCAGGGCGATATGCTGGTTGTCATCGACGCTGCCGTCGATCGATTCCTGCACGGCAAGAACCCATACACGCTCTACTACGTCCCGTGGGAAGTTCCGCTGCCCTACGGTCCCTGGCTGTGGATGCCTTACGTTCTTCCTCACGTCATGGCCGTAGATCCGCGTGTGCTGACCCTCGTCGCGTTTTTGACGGTGGTCGCAACGATCGTATGGTCCAGCGCTGTTTCAATTCGGCTGGGAGATCCAATGTCGTCGGTCGCGTTGCTTGTGCTCGCGACGGTGCTTGCGCTTCACACGCGGATCGGACAGTTCTACGGTATCGGCCATACGCTGGTGTACTGGCCCCTGCTGTTCGCGTTCTGCTGTGTGCTTCGCACCGATCGCGCGACCGCCGTGGCGCTCATGACGGGATGTTTGGTGCCGGCCAGAACGACGATGGTGTCTTGCATTCCAATCGTGTTGATGCACCTCTACTATCAAGGGCAGCTCACGGCTCGCCGCGTTTTGCTGATGACTGCCGCCGCTGTGTTGCCATTCCTGCCGTTTGCGCTCATAGACTGGCGCAGTTTCAAGTACGACGTCTTTGGGAGCTATGTCGCTGTCGTCAAGCAATTCGTGTGGCGGTCCACGGACTGGGCCCACCAGACGCTGGGCGTTACTGGCGTACTGCTCCGCCATGGCTGGGACACGTACGCGGAAGCTGCGCAGAGTGTGATTCTGCTGTTTGTGTATGCCTTGGCATGGCGCGCGATACGCCGTGGCGCCAGACCCGAACCGTGGCTTGCGCTTGCGTTGCTCACATTTTCAATGACAGCGCTGTGGCCGCTCATCTATTTGTACTTCGATGTATTCGTCTTCTTGGCCTCGGCGCTGGCGGCGCACGCCCTCGTGTCGCCGTCCCAGCGCTCGATGCGGCTCGTGGGCTTTCTAGCGGGCTGCGCCACGGTTGCTGTGGCTTCAGTGATTGCGGTCGCGACGATCAATCCGGGGGCCGCGTACATCGTGGATGTCGGAACGCCCTCTGCCAGCGGATTGACGGGCGCTGGATTCGGACGGGACGTGGCAGTCATCGAAGGGGGCCGGACGTTCGTCTGGATCGAAGGTGACGTGGCGCGCGTTCGGCTCCCGCGCGCGGGATGGCTCGGCACGACAATCCATATTGTCATCAAGCCCTTTGCACCCGCGGGCGCGCCGCGGCAGCGCGTGCGCGCGTTGCTCAACGATCACACGCTGGGCGTCGCGGACCTCGAGTCGAACTGGTCGGACGTGGGGTTCGACGCTCCGCGCCACGTGTGGTTTTACGGATTCAATCTTCTCGAACTGCGGTTCGACCATGCGGTCTCCCCTGCGCAATTCGGGTACAGCGGCGATACACGGCTGCTTTCCGCGGCAGTGGACACAATCAGCGTGGGTCGTTAACGTTCGGCATTCAGCATTCAGCATTCAGCATTCAGCATTCGACATTCAGCATTTTCGACGCGCACCGCGTATCCTCCGGCAAGCACCACGACGAGAGGCACGGCAGCGCCGCGCGCGGCACCGATCACGACCCGATCGCGTTCACGCAATCCAGCCTTCGTGACCGCGAGGCCACCGAGCCGATCCTCGACGAACGGATCCGCGCCCGCGAGATAGAACAGCACCTCGGGGCGGCTCGCGAGGACGGCTGGGACCACGCCGCGAAGCGCCGTCAGGTACTCCCCGTCACCGGCGCCGTCGCGCAGCCCGACGTCGAGGTCGCTCCGCGGCTTGAACGACGGATAGTTGTGCTGCTGGTGAATCGAGCAGCTGAAGACGGCGTCATCGCCGTCGAAGATCATCGCGGTCCCGTTGCCGTGATGGACGTCGCAGTCGAGGACCGCGGCGCGGCGAACCCGGCGATTGCGTTGGAGCGCGCGGATGGCGACCGCGACGTCGTTGAACAGACAGAATCCTTCGCCGTGATTCGCGAAGGCGTGATGGAGGCCGCCGCCCAGGTGGAGCGCGGCGCCCACGTCCAGCGCCGCCGCGGCGGTGGCACGGGTGCCGCCCACCATCAAACGGAACCCGTCGGCAACGCCGGGCCCCCACGGCAGCTCCAGCGTCGCGATCTCGTCCGCGGTCAGACGGTCGTGGCGAATCTTCTCGAGGTATTCAGCCGTGTGGACGAGCGCCAGATCGTCCCAGGAGGCGAGCGGCGGCTCGAGGATCTCACAGCCTCTGAAACGAGAATCGCCGAGCAGGCGCTCGGCGATCAATCGGTACTTCGAAGTGGGCCAGATGTGCCCCGGCAGCGGGATCTCGTATCTCGCTGAGTAGAAGACGTTCATTCAGCGATTCGCGTGCCGCGGACGCTCACATCGTGTGTTCCACCGCGACGACCGGCATCGGCGTGTGCGTCTGCTGCGATGACGGCTGCAGCGCCAGCGTGAGCACTTCTTCGATCTCGCCGACGTAGTTGATCTTCAGCTCGCGCCGCAGCTCCTCGGTCAGGTCCTCGCGCACGTTCTTCTCGTTCTGGCGCGGCAGGACGATCTCGGTAATCCCGTGACGGCGCGCCGCCAGCACCTTTTCCTTGATGCCGCCGACCGGCAGCACGCGGCCGGACAGCGTGATCTCCCCCGTCATCGCGACGTCGCCGCGGACGGCGCGCCCCGTCAGCTCCGACGCGAGCGCGCATACCATCGTGACGCCCGCCGACGGGCCGTCCTTCGGGATCGCGCCCGACGGCACGTGCAGGTGGATCTCGGAATCCTTGTAGAACGTCGGGTCCACGCCGTAATGCTCCGCGTTGGCGCGGAACCAGGACAGCGCGGTCCGCGCCGACTCCTTCATCACGTCGCCGAGGTGGCCGGTCAGCGTCAGCGAGCCGCCGCCCTGCATGCGCGAGGCTTCCACGAACAACACCTCGCCGCCCGCCGGCGTCCACGCCAGGCCCACCGCCACGCCCGGATCCTTCGTGCGGTTCTCGATCTCCTCGTCGAGGAACGTCGGCGCGCCGAGCATTTCGACGACGACTTCCGGCGTGATGACGACGTTCGTCTCGTCGCCCTCGGCACGGCGCCGCGCGACCTTCCGGCAGAGCGCGCCGATTTCCCGCTCCAGATTGCGGACGCCGGCCTCGCGCGTGTAGCCGCGGATCACGCTCCGGATCGCCGCCTCCGAGAATTCGAGCTGCTCGGGCGTGAGCCCATGGTTCTTCACCTGCTTCGAGATCAGGTGCTCGACCGCGATCTTCAGCTTCTCCTCCTCGGTGTAGCCCGCCAGCTCCAGCACTTCCATGCGGTCGCGCAGCGCCGGCGGAATCGGATCCATCACGTTGGCGGTCGTGAGGAAGAGCACCTCGGAGAGATCGAACGGCACGTCGAGGTAATGATCGCGGAACGAGTTGTTCTGCTCGGGGTCCAGGACCTCGAGCAGCGCCGACGCGGGGTCGCCGCGGAAATCCGATCCGAGCTTGTCGATTTCGTCGAGGATGAAGACGGGGTTCTTCGACTCGGCGCGCCTGAGGCCCTGGATCACCTGGCCGGGCAGCGCGCCGATGTACGTCCGGCGGTGACCGCGGATCTCCGCCTCGTCGCGCATGCCGCCGAGCGACACGCGCACGAACTTGCGGCCGAGCGAGTTCGCGATCGAGCGCGCGAGCGACGTCTTGCCCACTCCGGGCGGGCCGAGGAAGCAGAGGATCGGGCCCTTCACCTCTGGATTCAGCTTGCGTACGGCGAGGAACTCGAGGATGCGGTCCTTGACTTTCTCGAGCCCCGAGTGGTCGGCGTCCAGCACCTGCTTCGAGTGACGCAGATCGAGCGAGTCTTCCGTCCGCTTGTTCCACGGCAGCGCGACGATCCAATCGAGGTACGTCCGCGACACGGTGTATTCGGCGGCGGCCACCGGCATCTTCGAGAGGCGATCCAGCTCGCGAATGGCTTCCTTCCTGACGCCGTCGGGCATCCCCGCGGCTTCGATCTTGGAGCGCAGCTCGTCGATTTCCTTCGCCTGCTCGTCCCCTTCGCCAAGCTCTTTCTGAATCGCCTTCAACTGCTCGCGCAGAAAGTACTCGCGCTGGTTCTTGCCAACCTCCGACTGCACCTGCGACTGGATCTTCGATCCCAGCTCGAGGACCTCCAGCTCCTTGATCAGCAGGCGATTGAGCGCGTCCGTGCGCGCGCGCACGTCGAGCGTCGAGAGGATCTCCTGCTTGACGGGCGTCCCGATGGTCGTCAGGCTCGACGCGATGAAGTCGGCGAGCTTGCCCGGGTCGGTGATGTTGGCCGCGAGCGCCTGCAAATCGTCCGACAGGATCGGCTAGAGCGACACGACCTGCTGGAAGTTGCTGTTGATGTTGCTGTGGAGCGCGTCGATCTCGAGATGATCCTCGTCGCGGAGCACTTCGTTCGCGAGCGTGACGGCGGCGCGCAAATACGGGCGCGTCTGCACCAGGCGATCGAGCTGCACGCGCGCGAGCCCCTGAACGATGAGCCGCAGGCTGCCGTCGGGCAGCTTGAACATCTTGTGAATCGCCGTGACGGTGCCCACCGGATACAGGTCGTCCTGCAGCGGCTCCTCGACCGACGCCTCGCGCTGGGTGAAGACGCCGATCAACTTGCCGCCGCCACTGGCGTCGTCGATCAGCCGCACCGACGCCTCGCGCGCCACGGCGAGCGGCATGAAGGAATTCGGAAACAGCACCGTATCCCGGAGCGGCAGGATCGGCAGCTCGGCGGGTATCTGGAGCGGCCGATCTCCGGTCGAGGCCTCCTCGAAGAGGCGCTCGTCTCGGTCGTTCATGGGCGAGACTCCTGCTGGTGAAAAGGCGTGTCGGCTCCCGGCGCGCATTGTCTCGCGCGCCGGGGTGACAAGGGAAGGACGAAAGCGGGGCTCAGCCCTGCATGTCGATGAAGAGGGACGCCGCCCCGCGGCGCTGCGCCATCAGGCGCTCGCGCTGCTGCCTGACCTCGCGCGCCTCCTCGCAGTCCTTGCAGCGGACCGCGAATGGGAGCGCCCGCAGGCGCCGCTCCGAGATTTCCTCGCCGCACTCGAAGCAATATCCGAACGTGCCCTCTTCCAGGCGTCGCAGCGCTTCGTCGATCTTGTTCAGCGTCTCCGCCTTCATCTGGATCAAGGCGAACTCGATGTCGTCCTGGATGTCGGCTTCAGAGCTCTCCGCAGCGTCGAGCACGCCCTGCACGGTGCTGCCCGCTCCCTCGGTGCGGACGTCGCGCATCTTCTCGTGCACTTCGCTCATGATCTCGCGGCGGCGCTCCTCGAGGATCCGCTTCAATTCCGCGTAACGTTCGCGGTTCATCTGTTCCGGGGGCGTTTTATGAACGGTCATATGAGTGCGACTCCTTTCGGCCCTCCGCCACGATCCTCTCGCTCAAATCGCGGGCCGTCTATGCAATGGCTCTGCCAGTTCAGAAGCCCTACAATATAGCCCAAACCTGGCCCGATTGACAACTTCTGACGCTCATCCCGCGCCGTTTGGCGGCACCGGGTGGCAGAAATCGACAGCTTTCGAAAAAGGCCCCATGGTCATTTCTACACGGCCCGGCGACGCTATCTGCTTCAAAACGCCCAGGTTCGTCCATCCGAACACAGCGTGGAGTGCTTCTCCTCGCGCTCGTTGTGGATTTAGACGCGCGAAGCCCGTCTTCCGGTTCGGTTTATCGTCCAGAAAAAGAGACGAGGTGGCTGTGGACGAGGCGCCACGGGCGACTGGCGCAGACCCGCCACACGTCGCGTCCGGTTGCCGGGCTGTAGGGGCTACTGAACGAACTTCGATCCGATCGAGCTGTTCGGAACGATTCCGCGTTCGATGAGCCGCTGCCCTTCGCGCGGGCTGCCGGTGCGCAGCCACTTCTCGTAGGTGCGGAGCAGATCGCTGTTGGTCGCGACGGCAGTCCGTTCGCTCACGTCCGAGAGCACGTCCATGAAGCCGACGAACTTGCCGGCCAGCTCGCGGAACACGTCGGTGAAGGCATCGTCCACGTCGCGGCGTCCGAGCGACGCGTAGGCGTATTCGCCCATCGACACGTAGTAGTCCACGTCGACGAGGCCGCGGCGGAAGTGATCGGAGAAGAACCCGGACATGAAGAGGGAAAAATCACCGAGGCTGCGGAGCCGGGCGCGCTGCTCGAGTCCGCCGCTGTCGAGCGCGCGCGCGAGCCGCAGCGCCAGCGCTTCGCCGTCGTCGCGCCGCGTGGCGCGCGCCTCGGGACGAATGAACTCGCAGAGCAGGTTCACGAGGTAGTACTCGGTGAGTTCGGCGGCCTGCAGGTGCTGGCGCGACAGCGCGGATTCCACCAGCTCTTTGAAGTACTCCGCAGGCGTCTGCTCTCGCAGGAGCGGATCGTCCATCCCTTCCCCTCCGGACGCCGGGAATGCAAGTCATATTCCGAAGCACTCGCGCTGGGATTCGCGCGCTCCGGCGTTGGTGTGAATGCGTCCGATTATACGGATACCGCTTGAATTTTCAATTTTGTGCGCGGCGCGGCGCTGGCAGTCGACTGCGGCGTCTGCCAGAACTGCACACTTTTTCGCGCTACCATGGGGCGATGAAAAACACGTGTCCGCTCTGCGGCGCGCGCCGCGCGAAGCGGGCCTGCCCGGGTATCGGCGGCCAGATCTGCGCGGTCTGCTGCGGGACGAAACGTCTGACGGAGATCGCGTGTCCCCAGGACTGTCCGTACCTGTCCTCGGCGCGTGCGCATCCACCCGCGGTCGTACAGCGCCGGCAGGAGCGCGACTTCGAGTTCCTGCTGCCGCACGTCAACGATCTCACCGAGCCGCAGTACCGGCTCATGATGATCTTCCACGCGGTGGTCGTGCGCGAGGCGGAGCAGGCGATGCCGCCGGTGATCGACGCGGACGTCGCGGACGCGTGCGCGACCGCCGCCGCGACGCTCGAGACGGCGGGCAAAGGGATCATTTACGAGCACCAGGCGGCGTCCCTTCCCGCGCAGCGGCTGGCGGCCGAGCTGAGGCGAGGTATCGTCGAGCTGAGCTCGAAAGCCGGCACGCACGCTGCACGCGTGGAACGCGATGCCGCGTCCGCGCTCCGCCGCGTCGAGCGCGCCGCGCGCGGCGCGTCGGCGGCGTTCCCGGATGCTGAGGATCCGAAGACCGCGTGGATGGCGTTCGCCCGCCGCCTGCTCGGCCCGGGATCGCTCGCGGCGCGCGACGACGAGCAGTCCGCGTCGTCCCGATCGGCGACGCCGGACGCGCCGCGCATCATCATTCCGTAAGAGCTGCCAGGTCCCAGCTCCGAGCTACCAGCTTCCAGCCGGAAATCCGGACGGATTCAAGGCTGGCAGCTGAAACTGGCCGCTGGAAGCTGACCCCATGCGCATCTTCATCGCCGGTGCCACCGGCGCGGTCGGACGGCCGCTCGTCTCACAGCTCGTGGCGCGCGGACACGACGTCGTGGCGATCTCCCGCAGCGAAGAGCGCGCCGCGGCGGTGCGTGCGCTCGGCGCGGAAGCGGTCGTCGGCGACGTGTTCGATCGCGAGCGCGTGATCGACGCCGTTCAGCGCGCCGCGCCGGTCGCGGTCATCAATCAACTCACGGATCTCCCGGCGTCGATGGACATGCGGCGCCTCGGCGACACGTACGTGCGAAACAACCGCGTGCGGCGCGAGGGCACGCGGAATCTGCTCGAAGGGGCCCGCCGCGCCGGCGCGCGGCGCTTCATCGTCCAGAGCATGGCTTCGTGGTACCGGCCCGATGACGGGCCGGAGGGAGACCCGATCAAGAGCGAGGAGGCGCCGCTCTGGACCGACGCGCCGGAGCCGATCGGCGAAGCGGTGCGAACCGTCGCCGATATGGAAAGCGTGGTCCTCCAGGACGCGTCCATCGGGGTGGTGTTGCGCTACGGCGCGTTCTACGGTCCGGGGACGTGGTATGCGCCTGACGGAGATATCGCGAGACGGATCCGCAGTCGCAGCTTCCCCATCATCGGCAGCGGCGCGGGCATCATGTCGTTCGTTCACGTCAACGACGCGGCGTCGGCGGCAGTCGCCGCGCTCGGCGCCGCGTCCGCCGCGATCTACAACGTCGTCGACGACGAGCCGGCGCGCGCGTCGGAGTGGGTGCCGTTCTACGCGGAGGTCCTGGGCGCGCCGCCGCCGCGCCGCGTGCCGGCATGGCTCGCGCGGCTCGCGATCGGGCGCGCGTTGACCGCGTGGCTGACGTCGATGCGCGGCGCCTCGAACCGCAAGATCGCGGCGGAACTCGGCTGGCGTCCGGCGTTCCCGGCCTGGCGGGATGGCTTCGGGGCTATGGTATAATTCGGTGTTTGTGCGTTCGTAATTTCCCCTTTCAAGTGGAAGAGACAGAGACTCATATGGCCAAGCGCTGCGAAGTCTGCGGAAAGGGCCCGGTCGTCGGGCGCAACATCAGCCACGCGCACAACGTGAGCGCGCGCCGGTTCGAACCGAACCTGCAGCGGGTGCGCGCGATGGTCAACGGCGGCATCCGCCGCCTGCGCGTCTGCACGCGCTGCCTGCGGTCCGGCAAGGTCGTCAAGGCCGCGTAGCAGGCGGCATGCGGCAAGCGGTCACCACCGCGTCGGCGCCGAAAGCGATCGGGCCGTACTCGCAGGCCGTCAAGGCGGGCAACCTGCTGTTCGTGTCGGGTCAGATCCCCATCGATCCGGTGACGGGCGAGCTCCTGCAGGGTGACGTCGCGGTGCAGACGCACCGCGTGATGCAGAACCTCTCCGAAATCCTGAAAGCCGCGGGCTCCTCGCTCGACGCGGTCGTCCGCACGACCGTCTACCTGGCGGACATGAACGAGTTCGCCGCGATGAACGAGGTGTACGGGACCTACTTCAGCGCGCCGGCACCCGCGCGCGCGACCGTGCAGGTCGCACGGCTGCCCAGGGACGCTAAAGTGGAAATAGATGCGATCGCGTCCCTGGAAATGTCAAATGCCAAATGCTGAATGCCGAACGTGATCTCTTTTGGCATTTGGCATTGAGCATCTGGCATTAATGACTGGCTCTCTCCACATCCCCCACGCCCTCGACGCTGCGTAGAGACTTGATCACCTTCTGCAGGTGCTTCACGTCGCTGATCTCCACCGTCATGTCGATGCGGCCCATCTGATCGTCCGACCGCGCCTCGACGTTCCTGATGTTCGTGTTGATGCCGGCGATCTTCGAGCTGACGTCGGCGAGGATCCCTTTGCGATCCTCCACCTGGATGCTCAGGCGAACGGTGTACGGCAGCGGATCCGCGCCCTTGTCCCACTCGACCTCGATGCGGCGCTCC
>QHWR01000019.1 GCA_003223835.1 Acidobacteriota bacterium
CTGAAGGAAGGCGTCCGCCAATATATCAAGAGGCGTCGTGCGCGCCGTTGACACAAACCTTCTGGTTCGTCTCGTGACGCTCACTCGGTCTACGAACGCGGCCCGGCCGAAATCGCAACTGTGACGGGCGGCGTCATGACATTCGCAATGTTCCTGCTGGCGCTCGCGCTCGGTTGCGCTCCGCAACTCGCATCGGCGGCCGCGGCATCGGGACCCGCGGTCGTGCTCGGCCGCGTCGTCGACGCCGGCACCGGACGGCCCATCGCCGGCGCGATCGTGACGCTCTTCGGCAGCGCCGCCGCGCCGCGGTCCGTGCGCGGCCTTCCCTCCACAGCCGCTCCTCGCGTGATGACGAATGCCTCGGGGCAGTTCGTGGCGCGTGGTCTCCGTCGAGGAACGCTCTTTTTCGTGGTCACCAAAGGCGGCTACGTGGACGCCGCGCTCGGACAGCAGCGTCCCGGCGGCAGCGGCCAGCCGCTGCCGATCGCCGACGGGCTGCGGATCACCAACCTCGAGATCCGGATGTGGAGGCACGCGGTGATCGCCGGAACCGTCACCGATGAAGCCGGGGAACCGATCGTCGGCGCGCGCGTGCAGGCGTACCTGCGCACGTTCGTGGCCGGACGCCCGCGTCTCATGACCGATCGATCCGCGTCCACGGACGATCGCGGCGCGTATCGGCTCCCGCAGCTCATGCCCGGCAGCTATCAGATCGCCGTCGTCTCGACACAGGTCGCGATGCCGACCGGCGCGATAGACGCGCTCCTTCAACGGACCGTCCCTGATGCCCGGCGCAACGAGCTCGCGCGCGATGCCGGCGCGATTGGCGCCGCGATCGCGCCCGCGGGCACGCAGTTCTCCATGACGGCCGGAACCAACACGATCTCGCTGCAGCCAGGTACCGCGACCGCGCGCGCGGCTCAGGATGGATCGTTCGTCGTCTACCCCACGGTCTTTTTTCCTTCGGCGGCGACCGCTTCGCAGGGCGTCGCCGTCACGGTGAAGTCCGGACAGGAGCGCAGCAACGTCGACCTGCAGATGTGGCCGGCGCGCGCGCGCCGCGTGTCCGGAGCGATCCTGTCCCCGTCCGGCGCCGCCGAACACCTCCCCATCCGTCTCGTACCGGCCGGCGAGGATCTGCTCCCCGGGTTGGCAACCGCGACGACGATGAGCGACGCCGCGGGCGTGTTTTCGTTTCCCGCCGTCCCGCCCGGACAGTACGTGCTTCACGTGCTTCGAACGCCGCGAGTGCCCGAGACGGCGGACGACGCGAATCGCACGACGGTCGTGCGCTCGGGATCGATCGCGGTCTCGACATCCGCGACGCCGAGTCCCGGACCGGTCGTCCCGCCGCCGATTCCGGCCGACGCGACGTTGTACGCGCAGGTTCCACTGAATGTCGGCGACGCCGACATCAGCGGTCTTGCGGTCCCGCTTCGCGCGGCGCCGCGCGTCGCCGGCAGAGTGGAATTCGACGGATCGGGCGAGCGGCCGGATGCCCTGACGCTCGCGAACGTACGCGTCTTCCTCGACCCCGCCGACGGCTCGAAGCTGCCGGAAGGACTCGGCTTCGTGACCGGGCGGATCGACTCGGCCGGTCAGTTCATCACCTACGGCGTCCCACCCGGGAAGTACTTCGTCCGCGTCAGCGGCTTGTCCGACTGGTTTTTCAAGAGCGCGCTCTACGAGGGACGTGACCTGGCCGACACGCCGCTCGAACTCGCGTCCGGCGCCGTCTCCGGTGTCGTGCTCACGTTCACCGATCGTCCGTCAGGCTTCACCGGCGCCGTGCGCGCCGGCGCGAAGCCGGACGGCGCCGCGGTCGTCCTGGCATTTCCCGCCGACGACACGCTGTGGAGCGCGAACGGCTCGGCGCCGCGCCGGATCCGTACCGCGCGCGCGGCCGAGGATGGTACCTACGTTTTCCCGGTGTTGCCTCCCGGCGAGTATTACCTGATCGCGCTTCGCGAGGATGTCATGGACGCGTTTCAGGATCCGGCGTTCCTCCAGTCCATCGCACCATCCGCGACGCGCGTACGGCTGCTCGAGGGTGACAGACGAACTCAGGATTTGCGAACAGTGTCGCTTCGCTGACATGCGCACGCCGACGTTGACGATCGCCTGCTGTCTCGCGGCTTTGACCTGCGGCGCCCAGGAGGTGCCGCGCGATCCGCGCGCGGTTCAGAACCGCACGGCGATTGTGTCGGGAACCGTCGTGACTGGTGACGCGGACCCGCGCCCGGTGCGCCACGCACGCGTGATGCTGAGCGGCGCGGATTCGAACGCGGGGCTGACGGCGATCACGGACGACGGCGGGCGCGTTGTGTTTCAGGGACTGCCGTCGGGGCGATTCGATGTGTCGGTCACGAAAGACGGATGGATTCCTTCCTCGTACGGCGCAAAGAGACCGCTCGGCCCCGGCTCGACGCTGCCCGTCGCCGAGGGGCAACACGTCACCGTGATGATCCGCATGTGGCGCGGCGCCGCGATCGGTGGAATCGTCCTCGATCACAACGGCCAGCCTGCCGTCGGCGCGACGGTGCGGGCGCTGCGTTACGCCGTGCAGAACGGCGAACGAAAGCCGGTGGCCGGCCGCGCGTCGGCGACGACCGACGACCGCGGCGCGTATCGCATCTACGGGCTCGCGCCGGGCGACTACGTCGTCGGCGCGTCCGCGCGTCCCGACTTTTTCGCGAGCGACCGCCGGGAGCTGCGCCTGACGACCGAAATCGACGTACGCGACGCGCTCGCCGGCGCCTCGTCTCCGCCCGACCGTACCGTCGCGTTCGCGCTGACGTTCTATCCGGGCACGACGGTGTCGAGTCAGGCGGGCGTCATTTCACTGCAGGCCGCCGCGGAGCGTGAGGATGTGGACCTCACGCTTCAGACCGTGCCGACCGCGCGCGTCGACGGCACCGTCGCGTTGCCGGCGGGCGGCGCCATGCCGCCCGGCGTGGAGGTCAGTCTCGTCGCGAGCGGACAGGTCGCGTTTCCCGGCGTGCCGTTCGACGGGTACCGCCGCACCGGCGTCGCGTCGGATGGGAGCTTCGCGTTCTCCGACGTGGCTCCGGGTCAATACACCGCGCTCGCGCGCTCCGCGATCGGCGGTCAGATTCTGTGGGCGTCGGCGGACGTCGGCGTCGACGGCGAGGACGTATCCGGTCTCGCGCTGATGTTGACGGCGGGCATGACGGTTTCCGGCGACATCGGCGTCGAGGGGTCGAGTCCCACGCCGCCGAATCTCGCGACCGTTCGGATCACGCTGCAGCCGGTCGCAATCGGGGATGCCGTCACGCAATCGCCGAGCGGCGCGACCGCCGATTCCCGCGGCCGCTTCACGCTCGCGGGCGTCCCGCCCGGCCGCTATCGGCTCGCCGCCTCGTTGCCTGGCGCATCCAGGTGGGCGCTCCGATCCGCCGTCGTCGACGGCGTGGACACGCTCGACGAGCCGTTCACGGTCCATCCGAATCAGAACGTCATCGGCGCGATCATCACGTTCACCGATCGCATGGCGCGCCTTTCCGGAACGCTGCGCGCGGCCGGCGGCGACGTCCTCACGGACCAGACGGTCATCCTCTTCCCGGCGAATCCGTCGCTCTGGAGCCCGCAATCGCGGCGCATCCGAAGCGACCGCCCTTCACCTGACGGCGTCTTCACGTTCCGCCAGCTCCCGCCGGGCGAATACTGCCTCGCCGCGGTCAGCGACATCGAACCTGGCGAGTGGTACGACCCCGCGGTCCTCCGGCGGCTGGCGGCCGCCTCCGTGCGGATCGCCGTCGCGGAAGGCGAGGACAAGCGGCAGGACGTCACGATCTCGTCATCACAAAAATGAGATCACTCGCCTGTTGATCCGGGCGCTTCGGTCCTCGGTCGTCAGGGCTTTTCCGCGCAGAGCCGGACGACGCGCGTCTTCTCCAGGCCGAAGTCCGCGACGGCGTCGGTGTCCTCGTAGCGGAGCACGCGAAGCGAGGAGAACATCGTGAGCAGCTCGTTGGTGTCGAACACCACGGCGCCGCCGATGGACGATTGCTTCGTTGCGTCGCGGTGAAAGGCTTCGACGACGACGATGCCGCCTGGTTTGAGGGCGCGCAGGACACGCTCCGCGTTCCCGCGGACGTCAACGTAGCTGAGGACGATCAGGTCCCAGCGAGCCGTGCCGAACGCGAACTCGTCGTCCCGCCGCGTCGCGGTCTTGATCGATACACCGGCGGCCTTGGCCTCGCGCTCGGCGAGCGCGACCGCCTCCGCCGCCGGATCGAACCCCGTCACCGTCCATCCCTGCTTCGCGAGATACAGGGCGTTGCGTCCCTGCCCCATCCCCACGTCGAGCGCGGTTCCCGGCGTGCGGCCCTTGATCATCCCCGCCAGGAACGCGTTCGGCTCATGGTTGAACCGCGCGTTCGGCGACGTCAGGATCCGGTTCCATCGTTCGATCTCGATCCGCTGTCCCTGCTCGACGACGATCGCGATCTCGCGATCGATCGCGGCGGCCGCCAACCGGTCGGCCGCCAGCTTCGCGCGATAGCGCTGGACGATATCGGGCCCGCCCGGCGTGTCGGGCGGCTGCCGCCCGGCCCACTCGCGGAACCGCGCGTACGTCTGCTCCTCCGGCGTGCGTACGAGCGACGCGCCAAGCGCCGGCTTTTGCGGCTGTGCGGTTGCTGCTGTTGCTGCGCCTGAGCGGCTGGCATGACGATCCACACAAGGAGACTTGCCGCGGCGCCGCGGACGATTCGCCGCCGCGACGTGCGCAAGACACCCATCATCGATCGCTCTCGCTTGCGGGACGCTGGGGTTTCGGCAGCGCTTTGCGCGGCAGCTTCTCGTCGCGCATGGCCGCGTTGTACGCGAAGACCGCCGCCACGGCGGCCTGCTGGATCACGTCGTCCCTCTGGATGCGGTCGTAGACATCCATGTTCGAGTGGTGGGTGCGCGAGTTGTATTCGAGCCGTTCCTGGATGAACTGGAAACCGGGCACGCCGACCGCGTCGAACGAGACGTGGTCGGTCTGCGACACCGAGCGCGGCCCGAGAATCGTCACGCCGAGATCGCGCAGCGGCGCGATCCATTGCTCGAAGATCGGCCGCACCGCGAGGTTGCTCTGCATCCAGACGCCGCGGATGCGGCCCGTGCCGTTGTCGAGATTGAAGTACGCGGCGACGCCCGCGTGATCCGGCTCGAGCCGCATCGACTGCGGATCGCCGAGATGCGCCTTGACGTACGCGCGCGATCCGAGCAGCCCCTCTTCCTCGCCGCCCCACAACGCGATGCGAATGGTACGGCGCGGCGCGAGCCCGACCGCCTTGATGATCCGCGCCGCCTCCATCATCGCCGCGCAGCCGGTCGCGTTGTCGGTTGCGCCCGTCGCCGCGTTGACCGAGTCGAAGTGCGCGCCCAGGATCACCACTTCGCCGGCGAGATCGGTGCCAGGGATCTCCGCGATGGTGTTGAACCCCTTGCCGTCGTCGTGAAACTGCACGCGGAGATCCAGCTCCACCTTGACCGGCACGTTGTGCTCGACCAGACGAACCATGCGGTTGTAGTGCTCGACGGCCAACGTGACCTGCGGCACGCCGGCGGGCGCGTTGCGGCGATCCGCCGTGCCCGGAAACACCGTGCCGCCGTCGGTGTGCTGCTGCTGCCACGACAGCTCGCTGCCTCCCGCGGCCATGTCGCTGTCGCTCCCGCGATCGAAGACGGCGACGACCCCTTCGTCCTTGTAGAACTGCTGCAGCTTCTGCTGGAACGCCTGCGCCGCCGGATCGTCGGGATTGCCGCCGCGGCCTCCTCGTCCGCCGCGTCCGCGGCCGCCCGCGCCGCGCCCGCGCTCAGCCGGCACCGGCGTCGTCTCGGCCTCGCCCGTCATCGTCTCGTCCATCTTCAGGATGAGCGGGCCTTCGAGCATGCGCACGGGACGCGCGGGCTGCGTCAACAGGATTCGGCCTTTGAGTTGTCCGCGATATTTCGTGAAGTCCGCTTCGCTCTCGATCGCGATTCCGATCACGTCCGCCGTCACGGCGCCGCCGGTGCCGACGCTCCACGCTTTGGGGAAGCCGATGAGCGGCTGCACTTCGGGCTCGACGAGGTGCGCGCTGAACCGCACGAGCGACCATCCTTTGCCGAAGTCCCACTCTTCGCGGTGCACGTTCGCGAGGCCCCACTCGGTGAAGCGCTTCATCGCCCAGTCGCTGGCGTCACGAATCTGCGGCGAGCCGGTCAGCCGCGGCCCGTACCGATCGGCGAGCCAGAACAGGTGATCCATCACCTGCGATCGGTTCAGTCCCTCGTCGCGGATCTGCCCGATAGCCGCGTAATCGAGCTTCTCGGTTTGCGCCGCCGGCGGCGCAACCGCGACGACAAAGAACAGGAGGACCGCCGTCCTGCGCAACATGGGCGGATTGTATCGTGAATGACCGATGACGGATGAGGGGTTGGCGAATTGGTGGGTTGGTGAATTGGAATCACCTCCGATGGGAATTCACCAACTCACCAGATCACCAATTCACGAATTGCGGCGCGACGAGGGATGAGCGCCTGCGCCGAGAAAAGATGCGGGATATCATCGAAGGATGCAATACCGCACCTTCGGCCGCACGGGCTGGCGCGTCTCCGAAATCGGCTACGGGATGTGGGGCATGGCCGGATGGAGCGGGTCCGACGACGAGGAGTCCCGACGATCGCTCGACCGCGCCGTCGCGCTGGGCTGTACGTTCTTCGATACCGCGTACGCGTACGGCGACGGCCACAGCGAGCGGCTGCTGGGCGAGCTGCTCAAGCGTCACCCCGACAAGCGGCTGTACGCCGCGACGAAGATCCCGCCGAAGAACCGGCAGTGGCCGGCGCGCCCCGAATATGCCCTCGACGACGTCTTCCCGGCGGACTACATCCGCGCGATGACCGAGCAGAGTCTGGCCAACCTCGGCGTGTCGTCGATCGACCTGCAGCAGCTCCACGTCTGGAGCGACACGTGGGCGGACGATGTCCGGTGGCAGCGCGCGGTGCGCGCGCTGAAGGACGAAGGGTTGATCCGCGCGTTCGGCATCAGCATCAACCGGTGGCAGCCGACAAATGTGGTCAAGGCGCTCGCCACGGATCTGGTCGATGCCGTGCAGGTCGTCTACAACGTCTTCGACCAGGCGCCGGAAGACGAGCTGTTTCCCGAATGCCGGCGGCGCAACATCGCGGTGACCGCGCGCGTGCCGTTCGACGAAGGCAGCCTCACGGGCACGCTGACGGCCGCGTCGCGCTGGCCCGACGGAGACTTCCGGAACATCTACTTCGGCGGCGGCAACCTGAAGAACACGATCGAACGCGTGGAGAAGCTTCGTCCCGCCGTGCCGGCCGGGATGTCGATGCCGGAGCTGGCGCTGCGCCACATCCTGGAGCATCCGGCGGTGAGCACCGTGATTCCCGGCATGCGGAAGCTGTCCCACGTCGAAGCCAACCTCGCCGCGAGCGACAGCAAGCGCCTGCCGCCGCCGCTGATGGCCGAGCTGAAGCGTCACCGGTGGGATCGGTGGATCGACATCCCGTAAGCTCCTCTGCCGGCAGGACTTGGAGTGTGTGATATAATCACGTTTTGCTGCGAGCCCCAAGGAGTTGTCCGTGAAGCCAGGGATTCACCCGAAGTATCACGAGGTCGAAGCGCGCTGCGCGTGCGGCGCCACGTGGAAGACGCGGTCGACCAAGCCCGAGCTGCACCTCGAGATCTGCAACAACTGTCACCCGTTTTTCACGGGACGCCAGAAACTGATCGACACGGAAGGCCGCGTGGAGCGGTTCACGAAGCGGTTCGGCGCGCAGACGTCCGAAAGCCGCAAGCTGGCGCAGAAGTCGACCAGGCAGACCAGGAAAGTCGCGAGTCGTTAGTCGCGGGTCGTTCGTCGCGGGTCGTTCGTCGACTGATTAGATGCAGCCACCGAACAGGTGGCTGTCCTTTTTTTGCGCGAGTTTTCGATCGAGCCGCGAGAGCCGGTGGCGCGTGGCTTCGGCCTTGACGTGAAAGCTCGCGCCGTCGGCTTCCTCCAGCGCGAGGAGCGCCAGCTCGCGCGCGCCCTCCAGGTCGCGTTCGCGATGCTCGTGATGGACGGCGAGCGCTTCGGCGGCGAAGCGCCTGAGCTCGGTCATCAGCGGCCGTGAGCCGCCGTCCAGATCGCGCAGCTCACGCCAGATCGCCGCGGCTTCCGCGAAGCGCCGCTCGCGGCGGTGCCGCAGTCCAATCCGATACAGCGCTTCTCCCTTGACGTCCACCGCCGCGTGAGAATCGCGCGCAGCGCGCCCGTAACACGCAAGCGCGCGATCGACGGCGCCCGCGCGTTCGTACACACGGCCGAGCGCGAGCGCCTCGGAGCCGTCGCGGCAGGCGTCGCTGCCCTCGTGGGCCAGGCGCGCCGCGTGCGCCGTGACCGCCGCGAGCGACACGAGGTCGAGCCGGTTGTGCTCGAGCACCGGTTCGAGCGGCGCCGCGTTGCCGCTGCGCAGGAATCTGAAATAGCGCGACGGGATCTCCATCCCGGGGACGTCGCCGACGCGGCGGACGCCGAAGAGCACGCGCTCGAGCGTCGCGAGGCGGCAGCCGGCGTCTCCGTCCGCGTATGCGTCGGCCGCGACACCGTCCGGCCGGTCCCGCCACAGCCGCCGCGCCGGGTGCAGCATGTCGAAGTGCCGCACGCCGTCGAGCGGCATTTCCATCCGGTGGAACAGCCAGCGCGTCTCCATCACCGGCACGTCGAACGTCTTGCCGTTGTAGGTGACGAGGAGCGCCGTGTCGTCGAAACATTCGGCGACGGCGGCCAGCAGGGCGCGCTCCGCCGCGTAGCTGGTGAGCAGAAACTGCCGGACCTGCAGCGCGCCGATATCGAACCACGCGCAGCCGACGAGAAACGCGATCGTGCCCGCGCCGCCGCTGAGCCCGGTCGTCTCGAGATCGACGAAGAGAATGCGCGAGCCCGTGCCGTCCGGGGGCGCGAGCGCGCCGTCGAGCACGCGCAGGCACTCGCCGTCC
>QHWR01000020.1 GCA_003223835.1 Acidobacteriota bacterium
TCGCCGAGAGGCATCCCGGCGGCCAGGCCGACGACAAACGACCCCGCCGCGAGCGCGACGAACGCCGGCAGCCGCGCCCACGTGATGAGGAGGACGACGAGCGCGACGCCGGCCACCGTGACGATGAGCAGCACGGCGAACAGTGTGCTACAAGAAGGGCGAATTCGAGCGCCTGCGGCCCGAGCGAGGCGCGCAGTCGCCGAGCGAGAGCGAGCGGGGGTGGGGCCCCGCGAGCGCGGAGAGAAGATGACGGATGACGGATGGCCGAGGACCGAGGACCGAGGACCGAGGGGCGAAGCTGGGAGCTATTCATGAGCAACGAGGCTGTCGATCGCCGCGGATTCCTGAAGACGACCGGGTCCGGTGTCGCGGCGGCGGGCGCGCTGCTGGCGATGGGGCAAAGGCCCGCGCGGGGGCCGCGGACGGAGAAAGAGAAGCTGGCGCGCCTCGCCTCGAACACGTGGCCGCTGCGCTACATTTTCAAGACGCGGTCGGGCGCGGGGCGCGGCAGCCGCGGCGAGATGATGAAGGCCAAATACGGCGAGATTACCATGCTCGACATGCCGCAGTTCACGAAGGACACGTTTCCAGGCGTGACGCGCATGGATCTGTTCTCCGGTCTCTTCGGCGACGTGACCGACGACAGCATGTATGTCGCGGCTGGCCCGGGTCCGGGACGCGAATTCGATCCGTCCGGCACCGCCGGCCGGCGATGGCTCGACACGCTCGCCGCGAAGATGGCGGCGACCGGCACGTCGTGCCAGCACATCTCGAACAACGCGCCGCGCGACTTGTCCGAGCCGGACGCCGCGAAGCGCAACGCGGGCGTCGAGGTCGCGAAGAAGTGGCTGGACGCCGGCAGGATCCTCGGCGCGAAGTCCATGCGCGTCAACAGCGGCGGCCCGCGGATCGCGCCGCCGGCGGTCGCGACGGCGGATTATCCCAAGGCCGACGACCTGGCGATGTATTTGTCGAACTGCATCGAGTCGCTGAAGGAGCTCGCCGACTACGGCGGAAAGGCGGGCGTGAAGGTCACGCTCGAAAACCACTGGGGGCTCACCGCCAACCCGATCAACATCCGCATCATCATCGACGAAGTGCATCATCCGTTCTGCGAAGCGTCGCCGGATTTCTGCAACTGGGAGCACGAGTACCTGATGTACAACGGCTTGAAGGCGCTCGCGCCGTACGCGCACACCAACGTGCATGCGAAGTACTGGAACCGCTGGAAGGACAACGACGTCCGCCGGTCCGTCAAGATCATGCTCGACGGGGGGTTCGAGGGCACCTTCGCCCTCGAGTACGAAGATGGGCCGTGGGATGGCGTCGAGGGCTCGAAGTATCTTTACAAAGAAGTCCTGGCGGCGCTGTAACGCATGGCGCGCAGATGGCGAGTGGCCGTCCTCGGCCTCGGGCACTGGTATTCGGCGTACAACCTGGCGCGCGCGCTGCGCGAATACCCGAGGGCGGAGCTGGCAGGTGTCGCGTGGCACCACAAGCCGCATCTCGACGAGTTCAGCGCGACGTTCGGCGTGGAGGGACACACGGATTACGACGCGCTCCTCCGGCGCGACGACGTCGACGTCGTTCACCTGGCGGCGCCCGTCTCGGAGCTGAGCGACCTGACCCTGCGCGCCGCGCGCGCCGGCAAACACATCATCCTCGGGAAACCGATGGCGATGACGGTCGCGGAGGCGGACCGGATGGCCGATGCGGTCGAAGCCGCCGGCGTCGCGTGCATGCCGCTCCAGGGAATCATGCGGCTGCGCTTCGCGGACGTGCGCGCGCGGATCGCGAGCGGAGCAATCGGACCGATCGTGCTCCTTCATCAGACGTGCCGCTGGTCGATCGCGGAGGACTGGTTCAACTCCGGCACGCCCGGCTGGTTTGCCGATCCGGCGCACGTGCCGGGCGGCGCTTTCATGGACGAAGGCATTTACTGGATCGATCTGTTCGAGTGGGTGTCCGGCAGCCGCATCGTGCGCGTGGAAGCAAAGATGGCGAACCTCGTGCACAAGGACATCGGCGTCGAGGACTGGGGGATGGCGACGTTCACGCTCGCGAACGGAATCGTCGCGACGCTCGAGGCGTCCTGGACGATCAACTCGCCCGTCAGGACGCGTCCATCGCCGAAGCAGAACAGCGTCGTCCGGCTCGAGGTGATCGGCGAGCGCGGCGAGATCATCGATCAATGGTTTCGCGCCCCGGGCCGCGCGGTGCTGGCCGCGGGCGCGCCCGACTGGGTGTTCGAGCGGCAGTCGGAAGAACCGTTCGCGCCGGGCAAACCGGTCGTCCTCGATCACCTGATCGACTGTCTGGAAAGCGGGCGCGCGCCAGCCGCATCGATCCGCGACGCGCGCCGTTCGTTGGCCATCGCGCTGGCCGCTTACGACGCCGCCCGCTCGCACAGCGCGGTCGACGTGAACCCTGGAACCTTAGAACCTTAGAACCTTAGAACCCTAGAACCATGATCAAGATTGGCCTCTACTCAATTACCTACTTAGGTGTCTGGTATCGCGGCGCGGCGCTCACGCTGGAGCAGGTGATCGCGCGCGCCCGCGAATACGGCTACGCGGGGATCGAAATCGATGGGAAGCGGCCGCACGGCAACCCGATCGATCTCGCCCCGGCGCGCTGCCGTGACGTTCGACGGATCGCCGAGGACGCGGGAATCGAGATCTACGCCATTGCGGCGAACAACGATTTCAGCAGCCCGATCCCCGAACATCGGGAGAGCCAGCTCGCGTACGTGCGCGATCTCGTCCGGATGGCGGCGGATGCCGGGGCGCCCGTGCTGCGCGTCTTCGCCGCGTGGCCGGGCGTCACGCTGGCGAACCGCTCGGAAGACGCCGGCCGCTACGATATCGCGCGCCGCATCTGGGCGGCCACGCACGAGGCGTTCGGCGTGGAGCAGACGTGGGAACGGTGCCGCGGCGGGCTGATCGAGGCGGCGCGGTGGGCGGCGGACCATGGCGTCACCCTCGCGCTGCAGAATCATCCGCCCGTCATCGAAAACGTCGCGGACATGCTGCGCATGATCGCCGAGGTGGGGTCGCCGTCGCTGAAGGCGTGCTATGACGCGCCGCTCGCGAAGCAGCAGGGCGTTGCCGACATGCGGCGGGCCGTCCGCGACGTCGGGTCGCTGCAGGCGCTCTCGCATTTCGGCGGCGAGTACGCAGAAGAAGGGACGGCGACGCGCGGGTACGTGCGACAGTCCGATGGCCTCGTCGCGGAAGACTTCTACCCGGAGTTCATTCGCGGGCTGCGCGAGATTGGCTACGAAGGCTACCTGGGGTACGAGCTATGCCATCCGCTGCCGCGGGTGGAGGGCGTCACGGTCGGCATCGACTTCGTGGATCGAAACGCCCGGCTTGCCGCCGAATACATGCGGGCGCTTCTCGCGAGCGCTGCCGAACGCGTTCCGATCCAGCGCTGACCGATCGCCGGTCCGAGAGCGGAATGCCGAATGCCGAAAACGTGGTGTTTTGCAGTGGGCATTTAGCATTGGTAATTGTATGTTTTACAAAACGTTTACATAGCCCCGCCGCTTTCGCGTGCGAAGCGGGTGACGATCCCATTCAGCCATTCCCACGGCACAGACACCGGCGCATACCAAACGATTCGCAAAGTGCCGTCCGGCGCTCGTTCCACTCGGCCACGATGCTGCGCGTCTTCGAGTAGCTCGACGCACAGCGCGTAATCGCTCTCCGGGTCGTTAGTGATTTCAGCGGTCCATCGAGCCATCTAGGTGCCCCTCTCGCCATTCAGGGCGGTTCTCTTTCAACAGTCTGACCAGCCACGGATGAACACGGAGACACACTGATGACGGCGATCTCGCGTAGAGGCAGCAGAGAAGCGGAGGGCGCGGAGAAGACAACTGAATGAAGCGGCTGCAGGACCTCCCGCCGCGCGCAGCGCGGCCCGGCGGAGCGGGTAGGCAGCCCTCCACGGTGCCCTCGGCTCCTCTGCGATCTTGGCGTGAAATTGTCTTCTCCGCGGTCGCGGCAGGACGCAACGAGCGCAACCCTTTCGTAATGGGGGCCGCTCATGATCCGCTGACCCGAATCGTCAGTGGCACCGTGACCGCGTGGTTGCGCCCCGGTCCGATGTGGAGGTTGAGCACTCCCAGTTCCAGCTCGACGTGATGTTCCCCCGGCGGCGCCGTGGCTGCCAACGCGGGACGAAGGACGATTTCGGCCTGCGACGCGAGCTGCGCCGGCGCAAACGTCAGCCAGTCGGGCGCGCGTCGAACCACGATCCGCATCGGAATGGCGGAGGTATTCCGGACTCGCACCGTGGGCGCCGGCCTTGCCGCGATCGCCGGCGTCTCCACGAAGATCGCGCCGTTCCAGATCCCCTGGAGATGCTCCTCCGCACCCCAGATATCGTCGCCGAGCCAGGCGGCGGTGCGCCGCGCGACGAGCGCGTCGCGCACGCCATCAAGATCCGCGGTTCGCGTGAACAGCAACGTGATCGGACGCCGCGTTCCCGCCGTGCGTGAAGGAATCGGATCGTGCGCGTCGCTGTTCGCCAGAATGGTGAGCCGCCGCTCGGCGATCCAGCCGTACGCTTCGTCGTAGAAGTCCGGTCCGTTCACGAGCTCCATTCCCTGAAACAGTCCGGCGTCGTACGCGCGCGCGATCGGCGGGAACCAGCGTGCGCGCGCCACTCTGAACCGCGGATGATTCCAGAAGACGAACGCGCCCTGTGCCTTCGCGCGCTGCAGCGCGTCCATGAGATCGTCGGCGCGGAGCGCGTTCGCGTCCGTGACGAACAGCGCGTTGAAGTGCGCGGAGCCTTCCGGAAGGATCGGCGGCGATTTCAACGGATCGGGCTTGGTGATCTCGACCCCCGGCACCAGGATCAGCCCAAGTTGATCCGCGAGCGGTTTTGCGACCACGTAGGATCGACCTTCGTCGATCTTCACGTCGCCGGCGTGCGGGTGATATTCGAGGTGGTCCGTCAACGCGATCACGTCCAGTCCGTCGCGCCACGCTTCCTGCACCGGCACCGTCGGCCACACGTTGCCGTCGGAGAACACCGTGTGCAGGTGAAAGTCCCCCTTGAGCGTTCGAAATCCCGGCAAGTCGGGGACCGGCAGCGTCTGTCGAACTGGGGACTGCGCGGACGCGACGGCGGCGCCTAGCAAAGCCAACCCGAAGATGGCCGGCCTTCTCATCGCCGTGCGTCCCGATCGCTCCCGGTTTTGATCCAGTCCTCGTTGAAATGCGCGTGCTTGATCGATTTGCGCGGCAGCCGGTTCTGCGCATCCGGCGTCACGGATGCCGGCGGCACGAAACAGCTGTAGGTGACGTGCAGCGTCCCGTCGGCGGCCTGGATGATCGACGGATAGTGATACTCGCCGCGGTGCCGCGCATCGTCCGATCGGTCCCGTTCGAGGTGCCGCGTCCATCGCCACGTGCGACCTTCATCGTCTGACATCGAGACGGCGAGGCTGTAGCGTCCCTGTTCGAGGTCGTTGTACGCCAGCACCCAATTGCCGTCCTTCAGCACGAGCACTTCGGCGCCGGAGCCAGGGTTCGGCAGTTGCGTGTCTTCCACGGCGCTCCACGTCTCGCCGCGATCGGTCGATCGACTGATCATCAGCCGTTTCGGCGGCGGGCCGTTGTCGCGCATGTACGCGACGAGCGAACCGTCTTTCTTTCGAGCGAGTGACGGCTGGATGTTTCCGAGACCGACGAGCGGCGCGCTCGTCTTCCACGTCGCGCCCCAGTCGTCGGTGATCGCCATGAGCGACAGGTCGAAGCCGTCCGAGTACAGCGGCACGATCAGGCGCGAGCCGTCCAGCACGTACGGATGCGCGCGCGTCATCCAGCCGAGCCGGCGGAAGAATTTGTCGGCGGCGTTCTTCTTGCGCTGCTCGAAATACGTCTTACCGCGCTGATCGATCGTGGCCGACGCCAGCATCCGATCGGCGTCCGCGGCGACGGCGCGGGCGAACTCGTCGCCCGGCGTCACGTGCAGGACCTCGCTGACCTCCCACCGCGGCGCGCCGTCGTGCTCGTAGTCCGACGCGATCTTGTATTTCATCAACGCGGTGTGCCACTCGTTGGCGAGGATCGCGGGCCACAGCAGCCAGAGGCGCTTGCGCGGATCGATGAACATCGTCGGATTGCTGTCGGGATAGCCCGGCGTGTCCGCCATCAGGAACGGCGCGCTCCACGCGTTCGATCCCTTCTTCAGCCTCGCGCCGCGGATGACCACGTCGTCGGCTTCTCGCTCGCCGGAGCCGTGATACCAGCATGCGAGCAGGTCGCCGCCGGGCAGCTCGACCACCATCGAGGCGTGGTTGTGCCAGTGCTCGAGCGGAAACAACAGCTCGGCCGTCAGGAAGGGGCGGTTGCCTGCACCCTGCGTGGGTCCGCTGGACCGAGGCAAAAGCGCGAGGACCGCGGCGGCGAAGATGAATCTCCACATGGCTGTGAAAGGTAACAAGCCTCGCGCGCAATGGCAAAATGGACTGGTATGAAGGGACTCATCGCGGCGCTGCCGACGCCTGTCCGCGACGACGGGTGTCCGGATCTCGCGACGCTCGATCGCGTGATCGACTTCGTCGCGGCCGCGGGCGTTGACGGCATTTGCGTCGGCGGCGCGACCGGCGAGTATCCGCATGTTGAAACCGCGGATCGACTCGCCGTCATCCGCCGCGCGGCGGAGCAGCTGCCGCGCGGTCTGATCCTGCTGGTCGGCATCGGCGCTTCGTCCCTGCGGCGCACGATCGAGCTGGGACGCTGCGCGATCGATCACGGCGCGCACGCGACGCTGCTGCCGGCGCCGATCTTCTATCGATACCAACAGGAGGACCTGCAAGCCTACGTGGCGCACGTGACCCGGACGCTGGCCGCGCCGTGCCTGCTCTACGACCTTCCCGAATTCAACACGCCGCTCGTGCCCGCGACGGCGTTCGCGCTGCTCCGCGACGAGGAGTTCATCATCGGGATCAAGGACAGCAGCGGACGGACCGAGCACCTCACGATGTTCGTGGCCGCGCGTGCAGAGCAGGGATGGACGCTGCTTGCCGGCGACGACCGGTTGACGCTGAGGGCGCTGCAGGCGGGGTGGGACGGCGGCGTCTCGGGGATCGCGGCGTTCTGTCCGGAACTGCCCGTCGCGCTGTTCCGCAGCCACGCGCGCGGCGATGCGGACGAGGCGGCGCGGCTGCAGAAGCGGCTCGACGAACTGGTCGCCCGCGTCGTCGCGCTGCCCGCGCCGTGGGGCGTTCGCGCCGGGCTCGCCGCGCGCGGATTCGATACGGGTCCACTGCCGTTGCCGCTGAGCGCAAACCGTGAGCGGCAGATTCGCGAGTTCACGGAGTGGCTCGCGCCGTGGATGCGGGATGCCGGATCCGCGATGCGCGATGCGGGATCCGTGAAGCGGGATGCGGGATGAGAGATCAGGGATTCGCGATTCGCGAAGCGTCCCGCGTGACGAAGAACAGGATCGCCGTCAACAGCAGCGCAGCGGCGGCGACGTACATCGTCGACGCGAGCGCAATCGCGACGCCGAGGCTCTGGCGCTCGGCGATCAGGCCGATGACGATGGGCGCGGTGCCGCCGCCGGCGAGCCAGCCGATCGCGTTCATGAACCCCGCCGCGGTTCCGCGCGCCTCGGGACCGACGACCTCGAACGCCGACGCGAAGATGTTTGCGTCGTAGAGCCCTTTGAAGAACCCCCACGCCGTGAGCGCCGCGATCAGGACGCCGACCGACGGCGCCAGCCCGCAGAGCGCGACGAACGGCGCGCCGCCGGCGACGCCAATCAACTGGACGGCGAGACGCCCGCGAGCCGGACGTCCCGGGCCCTTCCACGCGCGCGTCCACACGTCCGCCAGCCAGCCGCCAATCGGCGATCCAATCATGCTGGCGACCTGGACGAAGAGCGTCGCGGTCAGACCACCCATCGCCAGGCTCATGTGAAAGCGGTCGTAGAGGAACGTCGGCATCCACGACAACAGCACGACAGCCACGAAGTTCGCGCACACGAATGCGCCCATGAGGCACAGCAGCGTCGGCGTGCGCGCGGCGAGGCGAAGGAAGGACGTCAACGGAAGCGCGGGCGGAGGCGAGGCGGGCCTCCGCAATGCTACGGCCACGCTCGCCGTAGCCTTGGCGAAGGCGGCCGCGTCCATCGCGCCGCGCGGCGGCTCCGTCAGAAATCGCCGCAGCACCATCGCGAGCACGATGCCGAGACCACCGAAGACAACGAACGACAGACGCCAACCGTAGTACTGGCCGATCCATCCCGCGAAGAAGCCGCCGGCGATCGTCCCGACGTACACGCTCGTCTGATGCAGGCCCATCGCGCGCGACCGTGTGTCGCGGCCGTGATAGTCGCTGATGAGCGACATCGACGCCGGGTAATAGAACGTTTCGCCCAGCCCTTCCGCCGCGCGGAACAGGAACAGGTGCCGGAAGTTTCGAGAGAGCGCGGTCGCGACGCAAATCCAGCTCCACGCGTGCAGTCCGCCGAGGATCGCCGTCCGCCGCTCGACGCGATCGACAATCATTCCCGCGAGCGGCGCCGCGAGGCCGTAGACCCAGGCAAATGCCGATCCGAGCAGACCGAGCTGCACGGGCGTGAGCCGCAGCTCACGCTCGAGCAGCGGAAAGACGGAGAAGATGGCCTGCCGGTCCGCGTAGTTGCAGACGCAGATCGTCCAGAGCATCAAGACGACCCACCATTTGTATCGCGAGTTCGCGGGCACGGCGTCGATGCGGAGCCTATCGTGGCTGCGTGCGTTCCTGATACACGGCACGCGCCCGCGCCAGCGAGCCGAGCACCGATTCGCGCTCGGCCGGACCGTTCCAATCCGCGTGCGCGCGGACGAACGCTTCGATCCGATCGAGCCACGCGAGAAAGAACCGCGCGTCCGCCGCCGAGCGGATCGCCTCGTCGCCGACGATGACGTAGACGGGACTCGTCGTCGCGAAGGGATAGATGTCGAGCACCGGGTGTACGGCGCGGTCGGCGCTGGCGCGCAGCGTGTACCACCCACTGCGCGTGACGGCGATCGTTTGTTCGATCTTCGCCGCGGTGCGGTCGCCCGCGAGTGGAAACCCGGCGATGACGTCACCGTTGGCGACGACCTCGAGATGATCGATCGGCACGATCGAGGCCACCGCCGCGCGCATCTTCAATTCGTGCGCGCCGCGTGGCAGCCGGATCTCGCTGCCCGGTCCGCGGCCGTCCAGCGAGAACTGCACGAGCGGTCCGTTGGTCGCGAACGTCCGGCCGTCGCGGATGCCTTTCAGCCATCCCTCGTGCGTCGCGTCGGTGCCGGTCTGCACGAACACGCGATTGAGCCCGACGGGTCCGCGCAGCGACGCGAAGTTCGCCATCGCGTCGGTGCCCGCGCCCGCCGGAATCCGAAACCCGCAGTTCAGAAGTCGATACCAGATCGCAGCGGTGGACCGATGATCGGAAAACCCGACGACTTCCATGTAATCGACGAGCCCGAGTGCCGCCGAGACCGGAAGATCGTCCGTCAGCGCGACGGAGCGGTCCTCCGGCGCCGGCAGCGCGTCGAACGGGTGCACGTAGCCGGCGAGCGCTCCTTGCGCGTGCGCCATCTCGATGACGGCGGGGTTGTGCGGATACAGGCTGGCCGCCGCGGTGTTCGCGTAGGCGGCGTAGCCGGGGACGAGCAGATGACTCGTCAGGCCGAGCAGCCCGAGATGTCCCCATACGCTCGTGTGGAATTCCTGGCTGTGCGCGAGCAGCGGTCCGTCGGCCGCCGGGCGCGCCGCGCGGCCCGCGAAGTACGCCTCGTCGGGCACGCGCTGCTCCTTGTTGACGATCAGGTTTTCGACGACGTCGAGATCCTCGGCCTGCGCCTGAAACGCCAGGTTCGCGGGCGTGTTGCGATACGCCCCCCCGTAATTCATGTGGACGTGAAGATCGCCGCTGCGCCAGCCGTCCGCGCGGAGGTTGGCGAGTCGGGGCAGGCGAATCTCCACCGTCTGGCGCCCGTTCCGCGCAACGTCCAGTTGTCGCCGCGCCACTCCGAATTCCAATCCGTGCATCACCTCGACGGCGACGCGACCGGCGGGCACGGTCAGCAGGGAACGGCCGCGCGTGTGAAAGTACGTGTACTCGAGCGGCCGCTCTCCGCGATCGAAGCCGTCATCCGCGTGCCGCCACGCTTCGTCCGGCGCGAAGCCGCGGCCGTCGGCCCCCGTCACCGAAACGCGCGCCGGCAGCGGACCGTTCGTCCCCTCGTCGACGACGCTAATCTCGAGCGTGCCCACCGGCTCCAGGTAACGGCGCTCCGCAAGATCGACGCGTTCGCGTCGTCCGCCCGGCACGTCGATCAGCCACAGCGACGTGTTTCCTCCTTCGTTCGAGATGTACGCGATGCGCCGGCCGTCCGGCGACCAGCGCGGCGCGGTGGCGTCGAAGTCGCCGTAGGTCAGCGGGAAGGCGTCGCCGCCGCTGGCCGTCATCAGCCAAAGCTGATTCCAGGGCCGTCCGAGGTACGAGCTGTAGACGATCCGGCGGCCGTCGCGCGACCAGTCGGGCCGCGCCTTCCACGTCGTCTCCTCGTCATGAATCTGTCGTGGCTGCGCGCCGGCGCGCGCTTCCATTCTCCAGATACCGCCCGTGCCCCAGATGTGTCCGGCGTTCGATACGAGGATCAATTCGCGTCCATCGGGAGACCACGCCGGCGAAAGGAAATGATCGAAGCGGCTGTAGTAGTAGCGCGGGAGATCGCTCTCGTGGTCGGTCGTGAGCCGTTCGGGGTTTCCCGGGCGTCCATCGTGCACGTCGATCGTGTAGATGTGCCATCGGCCTTCGAATGCCGTCGAGACGTACGCGAGGCGCGAACCGTCGGGCGACCATCGCGGTTCCACGTTGACGGCCCCGTTGCTCACGAGCGTCGTGGACTCGCCGCTCGGCACGTCGAGCCGTTTCAGATCGATCGCGTCGTGCGAGTACCACGCGTACGCGATGGAGCGGCCGTCCGGCGACCAATCCGGCTGGTGCGCGTAGCCGGCGCCCGAGACGATCTGGACCGCCTCGTGCGTGCCGAGCCGATGCCGCCACAACGAACCTTGCATTGCGACGACGACGTCCCGCGAGTCGGGTGCCCATGCGACAGCGGACGGTCCGCTGGTGACCTGCGGTAGATACATCTCGCGGAAGTAATAGTCGTGGGGGACCTTGATCTGCGGCAGTACGGGCCGTCGCTGCGCGTGGGTCTGAATCGTCAGCGCCGTCCCGAGCGTGACACCAAGCGCCATCGCACACGTTGCCACGTGCATCAGCCTCATGAACTGCCCCCATGCTGAACGCTCGAGCAGGCCCGACGAGCAGGCTTGAAAGCCTGCGCTACGACGATAGGCTCCGGTACGACGATCTCGAGGGTATACTCTCGCTCGACCGCTCTTCCCGTGGGAGGATCCTATGCGGAGCCGAACGTATTGTGCCGCACTCGTCGCGTGTGCCGTGTCGATCGCCGCCACCGCGCGGGCGCAGATCGCTCCTGATGCGACCGGGCTCGGTCCGTATGCGACGACGAGCGCCGAATACAAGTTGCCGGCGGCGATCGATCCCGACGTGTCCACCGAGTTGGCGACCGAATTATGGGCGCGCGTCTACCGGCCGTCGAATCTGGCGAACGCGCCGTATCCATTTCTCATCTTCCTGCACGGCAACCACGCGACGTGCGGCCGCTTCGAGGGCGCCGGGCCTGGCCGCTTCGACATCAACGTGCAGTACACGTTCACCGGCACGTGTCCGCCGGGTTACGTCGTCGTCCCCAGCCACGAGGGCTACGCGTATCTCGCGGAGCGTCTCGCGTCCTGGGGCTACATCGTCGTATCGATCAACGCGAACCGCGGCGTGAATGCCGCGCCGGGCGTGTCCGGCGATCGCGGGCTGAACCTTCGTCGCGGGCGCCTCGTGCTCAAACACCTGCAGCGGCTCAGCCAGTGGAACGCCGCGGGCGGGACGCCGTCGAGCCTCGGCTTCGACCTGCGAGGCAAACTCGACTTCTCCCACGTCGGCATGCTCGGCCACTCGCGCGGCGGCGAGGGCATGCGCGCCGCCTATAACCTCTATCGCGATCCCGGCAGCCCGTGGCCCGCGCGCATCGGGCCGATTATGTTCGAAGGCATCTTCGAGATCGGGCCGGTGGACGGACAGACGTCGCGCATCCTGAACGCCGACGGAACCTCGTGGAACGTGCTGCTGCCGATGTGCGACGGCGACGTCTTCAACCTGCAAGGCGTGAGGCCGTTCGATCGCATGATGCTGATCCGTACCGAGGCGCCGCCGACACCGAAATCGACGTTCACCGTGTGGGGTGCGAACCACAATTTCTACAACACCGAGTGGCAGCTGAGCGACTCCCCGGGCTGCCTCGGCCACAAGCGTCTGTTCGGCCATTTGCTCGGGTCCCCCGATCAGCGGCAGACCGCGCTCGCCGCTGTCCTCGCGTTCTTCCGCGGGCACGTCGGCGCCGCGGCGGATCCGTCGTTCGCGAACCTGTTCAATCCACAATTCGATCTGCCGCCGGTCGTTTCCGACGTGACGCGCGTCGATCGCGGCTACTCGGATTCGGCGAACGCCGCCGTGACGCGAACGTTCGACGACTTCGACCAGCCGACGGGCTTCAACAGCTCGGGCGCGCCGAACACCGCGAGCAACGTGACGGTGGCGCACGGCGGCATCGCGAACCACAGCGCGCTGCAGCGCGTCGCCCAGATCGCGTGGAAGGCGCCGGGCAGCGACACCTTCTTCCAGAGCAACTGGACGCCGGCCGGCGGCGGCCGGAACGCGAGCGCGTTCAAGACGCTGGACTTCCGCGTCGCGCGGCAGTGCGGCGACCTCGCGTGCACGAAGACGGACTCGCAGTGGTTGTTCTCGACGAATTTCTCGGTGCGGCTCGTCGGCGCCGACGGCCGCGTGTCGAGTGCCCTCCCCATCGACGGCTATCTCACCTTGACCGGTCCGGTTGGGGGTCTCGTGACGTTCGTCGGCAGCTCGCCGCATCCGATCCTCGAGACGGTGCGGATCCCGCTGACGGCATTCGGCAGCGCCGCGATCGTCGGCAACCTGCGCGGCGTCCGCTTCACGTTCGACGATACGCGCGCCGATGAGATCTTCATCGGCAACATTCGGCTGTCGGCCGTCAGCGCCGTCGGCGCCGCGAGCTTCCTCGCGGCAGAAGCCCTCGGCGGCGACGACTCGGTGATCGACGACACGTCCACGAAGACCGATGTGAACCAGGTCCAGTCACTGCGCCAGGTCACCGCGCCCGACGGCACGTCGGACGTCGAGATCGAGCTGACGAGCAACCGCGAGATGCTGCCGCAGGGAGAACTGCTGGTGCTGCGGATTGGCGATCAGGAGTTCGCGACGGCGCGCTATCCCGAGTCCGGCGACACGGGCAGCGTGACGTTCACGCTGACGGCGCAGGAATTCGCCGCCATCCCCGACAGCGCGGCGATCACCGTCCAGTACGGAACCGGCCACGACGATGCCGGCTGGCGGTTCG
>QHWR01000101.1 GCA_003223835.1 Acidobacteriota bacterium
CGAGGACTGCACTGCGGAGATTCCCGCGCTCACTGATCGCGGCATGTCGCATGCGCTGTCGACGGATTCCCTAATGATTCCCAGGCTGCATGGATGGGCCAGTTGCGACAATCGTCCAGCGCGGTGAGCCACTTCTTCGAGTCGCCGGAGACAATACAGGGACAATCCGTCGGAGAAGCGAGACCGGTTCATTGCCCCGACACCGCTCTAGTGGTCGGCCTGGTTGAGCCAGCTCACCTCCAAGCCTTTCCGCAGTTCCTCGTCCGTCGCGTTCAAGTAGCGCTGCGTCTGCTGAATGCTCGCGTGCCCGAGCATCAGTTGGACGATGCGAATGTCGACCGCCGTGCGACAGCAGCCGGCATGCGCCTTCCTGTCTCAGGTCGTGCCAGCGCAAGTCGATCCGTCGCAGTTGCTGCGCGTTCCATTCCACTCCCTCCTTCCCGAGCTTCGGCGTGATGCCGTTCGCCACCGTCTCGTGAGAGACGCCGGCGGACGGTTTCCGCTTTCTTGTTCAAGCGGACGGCGAACCGGTGGAACGGAGACCTGGCGAACAGCGGGGCGTCTGCGCGATGCCCCAGTTGATCGCCGCCCTCAACCGCTCCAACACGCGATGGATCGTCCCGCCGACCGCGAAGCTGCCCTGCTCCTGGATGACCAGAGGGGCCGACATGCTGCTGGCGCGATTCGCGGTGGGAGCAGTGCAACCCACGGAGAGGGCGAGCACCCACGCGATGGCGAGGCGTGAAGTCCGTGTCACTCGATATCTCCTTCGGGTTTGCGGTTCGACGATTCACCGGTTCGTCAATTTCAGTACCTCCTCAGGAAGCCGAGCTCCTTGCACGGCGATCTTTGATGCGGCATCATTGATCTCGCGCCGATCAGCATCGGTCAGGTCCACCGAGGCGGCGCCGATGTTTTCTTCGAGTCGCTCGAGCTTTCGCGTGCCTGGAATCGGTACGATCCAGGGTTTCTGCGCGAGCAGCCAGGCGAGCGCGATCTGCGCTGGCGTGAAGTGCTTCCCGTCGGCGATGCGTTTCAGCAGGTCGACGATCACCATGTTGGCGGCGCGCGCGTCCGGCGCAAAGCGCGGCGAGATGTTGCGGAAGTCAGTGCCGCTGAAGGTCGTGCTCGTGTCGATCTTCCCCGTCAGAAAGCCTGCACCAAGCGGACTGAACGGGACGAAGCCGATTCCGAGCTCTTCGCAGGCGGCGAGCACGCCGTTGTGCTCGACATCGCGAGTCCAGAGTGAGTACTCGCTCTGAACGGCCGCGACTGGCTGGACCGCGTGTGCACGACGGATCGTCTGCGCGCTCGCCTCGGACAAGCCGAAGTGCTTCACCTTGCCCTGCTGCATCAGTTCCTTCACGGTGCCGGCGACGTCCTCGACGGGGACGCTGGGGTCCACGCGGTGCTGATACAACAAATCAATCGTTGCCACTTTCAGTCTCGTCAACATCGCGTCGACAACATGACGAACGTGCCCGGGCCGGCTGTCGACACCGTAGCGCGTGCCGTCGGGATTGATCCCGAAGCCGAACTTCGTCGCAATCACGACACGCTCGCGGAAAGGCGCCAGCGCCTCGCCGACGAGTTCTTCGTTCGTGAATGGACCGTAGGCTTCAGCCGTGTCGAACAGCGTCACGCCGCGCTCGACGGCGGCGTGGATGATCGCGATGGCTTCTTGTCGGTCGGAGACGGGACCGTAGCTTCCGGTCAGTCCCATGCAGCCGTACCCGAGCGCCGATACGTGTAACCCGCTGTTGCCGAGCGTGCGCTTCTTCATGATTCGTCAGCGTACCCACCCGCTGCAGATCTGAGTAGTCCGTCAAAATCGCATGGGGATGTGAGTACGATTCACCAATGCAGCTCGACCACTTGAACGTGCTCGCGGCGTTCCTGATCATCGCGAAAGAGCGGAGCTTCACGAAGGCGGCAAAACGGCTGGGCGTCTCGCGGTCGGCGCTGAGTCATGCGGTCCGTGGGCTGGAAGAACGCCTCGGCGTTCGTCTCCTCGCGCGCACCACACGCAGCGTCGCGCCGACGGAGGCTGGTGACCAGCTCATCAGCCACCTGCGTCCTGCGCTCGGCGAAGTCGAATCCGTCCTCGATCGGATCGTCGGGCTGCGCGAGCGGCCGACGGGACGCGTGCGTTTACTCGTGACGCCGCTGTCGGCCACGATGGTGCTCGCGCCCAAGCTGGTGCCATTTGCCCGTCGGTTCCCCGACATCGTCCTCGACGTCACCACGACGCAAGAGGGACGCACAGAGCTCGTCGCGGCGGGCTTCGACGCCGGCATTCACCTCGGCGAATCCATCCAACGCGACATGGTGGCCGTGCGCGTATCTCGCGATCATCGACTGGCCGTCGTGGGCTCGCCGGAGTACTTCGCGTTGCATCCCAAACCGAATTCACCACACGATCTACCGAGCCACCGATGTATCAACCTGCGCGGCGGCTCCGCCGGGCCGTATCGGTGGGAGTTCGAGAAAAACGGGGAGGCCCTCGTCGTTGCTGTGACCGGGCCGCTCGTCGTGGATGACGCCGACCTGATGGTTCGCGCCGCCATCGGCGGCCTCGGTCTGACGTTTTCCTTTGAAGAGTACGTCGCGCCGCAGATCGCGAGCGGCGCGCTCGTGCGCGTGCTGGAAGACTGGTGTTCGCCGTTCGCCGGTTATTTCCTCTATTATCCGAGTCGGCGCCAGCAGCCCGCCGCGCTGTCAGCCCTCATCGAGACGCTTCGCCTGTAGACCCGGAGGATGGAGCCCCTTGCGTTCGCGCCCTATCATATCTATCCGGAGGTGCGCGATGTCCCTTTCGCGACGGCAGTTTTGCCAGCGGCTGAGCGCAGTGGGTGCAGCCATGGCGCCGGCTTTCGGGCCAGCCTCGGCGCGAGCTCTCGTTCAGGCATTGCAGAGCGACTCGCACCTCGGCAATCTCTACCCGTTCGTCCAGAAGCAGGCCGACAGATCGCCGCTGGAGCTGTCGTTCCTGCGTTCAGAATCCCGCAATCTCGAGCGGTGGCAGAAGCGCGCTCGTGCGAAAGTGTTCGAGCACCTGTTCTACGCGCCGCCGTCCGTCTCGCCTTCGCCGGAGCTCGTGCGCCGCACAGACAAAGGCGACTACGTCCTCGAGCTCCTGACCTTCCAGACGACCCCCGACCTCCGCGTGCCGGCTTACGTGCTGATTCCGAAAAACGCGAAGCTCCCGGCGCCCGGCATGGTTGTCCTGCACGATCACGGCGGCTTTTATGTGTGGGGCAAAGAGAAGGTCGTCGCCCTCGACAACGAACACGACGCGCTGCGAGCGTTCAAGCGGGAGTACTACGGCGGGAAAAGCCTCACGACCGAGCTCGTCCGCCAGGGCTACGTCGTCATCGCGATCGACATGTTCTACTGGGGCGAACGCCGCATGCTGCTCGCCGACGATCCTCCGGCGTACCGCAATGGGGAGAGGATGACGGCAGAAGAGATCACGGCCTTCGACCGCCGGTCGCAGCAGTCGGAGCAGCTCGTCGCCCGGAGCCTGCTAACCGCGGGGATCACCTGGGCCGGCGTCATCCTGTGGGACGACATCCGAACGCTCGATTACCTGGCGTCGCGCCCCGAGGTCGACGCGCGGCGCCTTGGCTGCGTCGGCCTGTCGGTCGGCGGCTATCGCAGCTTTCTGCTTGCCGCGCTCGATCGACGGATCGAGGTCGCCGTCGACGTCGGTTGGATGACGTCCTATGCCTCACAGATCTCCCGGCACATCGTCAACACCGTCGGCCTGACGTTTCATATCCCGGGCCTCTACCGGTATCTCGACCTGCCGGATCTTGCGGCGCTGATTGCACCGCGCGCGGTGCTCGTGATCAACGGCTCGCGCGACCCGCTGTTCGCGCCGAACGGCGTCGAGGCGGCATTCACGAAAATCGGGCGGTGTTATCGAAAGGCCGGCGCGCGGGATCGCCAACGATGCCGTCTCTACGACGCTCCCCATCAGTTCAACCTCGAGATGCAGGCGGAGGCGTGGGAGTGGATCCGGCGATGGGTGTAGCAGGATCGCCCTCGCGACGCCGCACTCAGAACTCCAGCTTGACGCCGAGCTGAATCATCCGGCTCGCGAAGGCCGTCGCACTCGAGCCGAAGTTTGTCGGGTTCCGCGTGTGCGTGATCTTGCCGAACGCCGGGTCGTCCATCACGAGCACCGGCAGCGCGAACTGCGGCCGATTGAAAAGGTTGAAAACCTCGACGCGGAGCTGCGCGCGCTGGTGTGTGGTCATCGGGACGTACTTCGCCAGTCCGAGATCGACGTTGACGTAGCCCGGCCCGCGGATGATGTTGCGGCCGGCGTTCCCTGGCAGGGTCTTGCCGTCGACGACGTTCCGCTGGAACGCCGCGGTGTTGAACCAGTGGTCCGGCGACCGCTGGTTTGCCGGCAGCACGGGATTGCCGACGAGGTTCGGCCGCGCGTTCCCGATTCCGGCAATCGGATTCGTCGAAAGGACGACGGTGCCGGGCATGCCGGAACGGGCGATGAAGATGCCGGTGACCTGCCAATTGCCGAGAATCGCCTTCGCGGCGGCGGGCGCATCGCTGCCATATCGGCGTCCGGTTCCATACGGCACTTCGGCGATGAAGCTGACCGAAAAGCGATGCGGCACGTCCCAGTCCGAGACGCCGCGATTCGACTTCGGATCCAGGAACACGCTCTGCGCGAGCGCGTGCCGATCGAGGTTCGACACCATCGTGTCGATCGATTTCGACCACGTGTACGACGCCAGCGCGAACACGCCCTGGCTGAATCGCTTCTCGAGCTTGAACTGTCCCGAGTGATAGCTCGAAGACCCGAGAGCACGGATCTCCTTGATCGGGCCCAGAGTCGGAAATGGCGTCGGTTGGCCGCCGCCCGGGTCGTTGGCATTCACGGTGAACGGCATTTTCCGCCCGCGCGATCCCACGTACGCCACCTCCGTCAGGAACCCTCCTGGCAGCTCCCGCTGAATGGCGAGGTTGAAGTGATCCGTCTCGCCGCGATCCAGGTTCTTGTCCACGCCGTTCAACTCGTAGCCCGCCGGCACCGGCCCCGGGTCGGTGAACGGCGGCGGCGTCTCGTCGAACATCCATTGATCGAACAGTTCGTACTGCCGGTAGAACGGCGGATTGAACTTGATGTCGTCGCGGAACGCATTTTCAGGATCGTAGTACCGTCCATAGCCGGCCCGGATTGTCGTCTTCGGATTGAGCACGAACGCGACGCCGACCCGTGGACCGAAATCATTCCTGTCGGGCTTGACGATGTAGCGCGAGACGCCGTCGCGCCCGGCGACCACGACGCGCCCGACGTCGCGATCGAACATCGAGATTTCGTTCGTGGGGCTGAAGAACGGCGTGTAGTACTCATAGCGAAGGCCGAGATTGAGCGTGATCCGATCGACCGGCTTCCAGTCCTCCTGGACGAAGAAGGAATACTGACGATCCATGAGATCCGGCGGCCCGAAGCGGCGCCCGCGCCAGCTCAGGAAGGGCAGTCCCAGCAGCACCTCCGCCAGCTCGTGGCTTCCGGCATACGTGTAGTTCGTCGTCCTCTGCGGGTAGAAGTAGAACGCGCCCGCCGGGAACAGGGCGAAGTAGTTGTTCTCGAGCCGCCGGCGATACTCGCCGCCGGCCTTCACCGTGTGCGGCCCCCGCGTCAGCGTCAACGTGTCGTTGAACTGCCAGAACGTCTCGCGGAAGTAGAGCGGCTTGAAATCGGTGCCGCCGATATTGGTGTAGGCGTTCAGGTAGATGGCCGGAAGATCGGAATAAAGGACGCCATCGTTGACGCCGCGGAGCCCATATTGCTCCGCGAGATTACGGCCGTTGGCATTGCCGAGCACGTCCAGCTCGTAGCGGTGGAAGCCGACCCGCGCGTCATTGACGGTCCTTGCGCCGAGCACCTGCGTGTACGACGCGACGGCGTTGTGGTTGCGATCGTTGTGAATGCCTCCCTGCACGATGCCGCGCGAATCGATGCCGAGGCCGCCCCCCGCGCCGGGCATCGGCCCGTCGGGCCGCGCGAGCGCATCCGCCGTGTGGGTCGTGCCGTAGCTCCAGCGATAGCGCCCGAACAGACGCTGGTTCGCAGTGACGACGTGATCGACGCGGATGCCCCCCTCATGACCGGTGACGTCGTGTGGCTGACGGATGAAGTAATTGCCCAGCGGATAGTCGTTCGGCAGGTTCGGGAGCGCGATCGCGTTGAGGATGGCGGATCCGAACGTCGAGAATCGCTGCGGTGGGATGATGTTGTTCGGGAACGGCTGTCCCGTCAGCGGGTCGTAGACGATGGCGCCGGGAAGCAGCGACGAGAAATCGCCGCGGCGGAACGCCTCTTCTGGCACGCGGGCGAACGCCTCGTTGATCTTGTGCAGCCTGTGGCCCTGGTAGTCCACGAAAAAGAACGTGCGCCCTTTTTTCAGCGGGCCGCCCGCCGTGCCGCCGAATTGGTTCTCCGTGAGCGGCGCCTTCGACGGGCTCACCGGATTGCGGAAGAAGTTGCCGGCGTTCAGCGCGTCGTTGCGAAAGAACTCCCACCCGCTGGCGTGAAACTCGTTCGTGCCGCTCTTCGACTGGATCGAGATGACACCGCCCGCGGTGTGACCGTACTCCGCCGAGAAGGATGAGGAGAGCACCTTGAATTCCTGGATGGCGTCCACGCTTGGCCGCAGATCGACATCCGACTCCCGCACCGACGACATCTGGACGCCGTCGAGCGTGACCGAGTTCGATTCGGGCCGCATGCCGTTGATCGAGAACGTCACGTTCGTCGTCGCGCCGCCGGTGTCGTTCGAGGTGTCTTGTACACCGTTGCTCAGCAGCAGCAGCGAGAAGAAGTCGCGCCCGTTGAGCGGGAGCGCCTTGATCTCCTGATCCTGGACGATTTGGTTCATGTCAGGCTGATCCGTCTGCAGCAACGTGGCGCGGCCGCGGACCTCCATCGTCTCGGCCACGTCTCCGAGCTCCAGGGCGACGTCGACGCGCAATCGCTGGTCGACGACGAGCGTAAGGGGTCCGACGAGCTTCGTCCTGAAGCCGGACATCTCCATTCGAAGCTGGTAGCGCCCGATGGGAATGTTTGCCAACGTGTACGCTCCAGCCGCATCCGTCCTCGTCGGGTGGACCAGTCCCGTCTCGAGATTGGTCGCCGCGACGGTGACGCCTGGGAGCACGCCTCCGCTCGAGTCCGTGACGGCGCCGAGGATCGTTCCGCTCGTGACCTGTGCCATTGCGTGCGTCGCGAGGGCGAAAAACAGTGCCGCTGACCCGGCGGCGCGATAGAGTGGCGTCATCGTCGCTCCCTCCTGGGTGAGACGCGGTGACCATACCCTCCAACGCGTGCTGCGGCACCCTCCCTTTGGAGGGGCCGGATGCGAGACTCGAAGAGCCAAGGCCGGGCCGGGCAGCGCCATGTTTTCGATCCTTGGTGGACAAAAGGTGGACAACCATCCCGCCGTTACGACAACACGCCTTGACCCCGATCCGTCGATCCAGCGCCGCTGGATTGCCAGCCGCATCGTCTTCTTCGTCGGCGTGGTCCTGCTTGTCGTTCTGTCGCTCGGGCTGATCGCGACGGCGTTCCTCTCATGGTGGGGTGAAGGGTTTGGCCGCGGCCTGAGCGAGGGCCTGGGTATCGATCCGGGCGTCGAAACAACACCACTGTGGGTGTATCCCCTGACCGTCTACGTCGCGTACTTCGTTCTGCCGGTAGTCATCTTCCTTCCCGTCCTCCTGCCGCTCGCGCTCACCTGGAAGAATCCTCGGCGGATCGTCGTGTTCCGTCGGTTCAACACGCCGCTCGAGGCCAAGCGCCTCCGGCGCCTTGCCGCACGGCACCTCGGCCGGGTGGGGCACGTCTTCACGCTGGCGGACAGCCAGATTCAACGGTCGCTCATCGTTCGCATCCCGGCGCTCCTCGGACAACTGAGCTTCCTGCACTTCCGGCCGCGACGCGTTCACGACGATCGCGGGTTGACCAGACTCGAACGCCTGCTCGATCAGCGCTGGCGACTGAACATCAACTGGCTCGTCTCGTACCGAAAGATCTTTCCGACCGCAACATCCGACGAGTACTGGCAACGGTCCGTCGGCGTCCTCCTCGAGAAGGCGGAGCTAGTGGTGATGGACATCAGCAGTTTCAGCGCATCGATGGGGTGTGAGATCGCCGAGTGCGATCGCCGGAAGCTGCTGTCGAGAACGATCCTCCTGGTCAGTCGCGAAAAGGCCGGGCAGACTGAGGAGGTGCTCGTGCGAATGGCGCAGTCAGGAAACGTTGGACTCGAGCGGACGGCGTTCGCCTATGGTTCCACTGATGTGGAGCAACCGGATGCGCTCCGCGAACGGATCGGAAACATCTTCAGTCAAGAAGGCACGTCGAACCGCGCGATTTCGAGCTGGCAGGTTTTCCTGACAATGGCCGCGACCCTGGCGGTGAGTCTCGGCCTGGCCACCGGAGGCGTTGTTGTCTCCTCGCCATATTTGTTTCCCGAGCTGGCGGGACGCTACTCGCCCTTCAGATCGCAGGTATGGACCGCGTACCGCATGACGGCCCGCCGCGACATCCTGTCGCGTCTGGTGGCCGACGATCGTGAAGAGACGCTGACCACGCTCGGCGAGTATGCGAGCGACCGGACGAGCGTCATGCGCGGCACCGCCATACGGGCGCTCAGCGACGTCGGCGACGAACGCGACATCGCGTTGTTGATACACGTGATTGGCGACCGGCCGACCACACCGGGCCGAACGGATGACGATCGGCTCAAGCAGCTCGTCAGATGGCCCGACCTCGAAGCCGACGCG
>QHWR01000102.1 GCA_003223835.1 Acidobacteriota bacterium
GTCATCGCGAGCTGGTCGTCTCCGAGTTGATTCGGTGTTATCTCGAGGGCGGGTCTCCGAATCCGCTCCGGGTCGGCTGGATCGATCCGGGGTCGGACACGCCCGCGCTCCTCGAGAAGATCTGCCGGGACCGCGGGCTGCGGTCGATGGTGCACCATCACGTGTGTTGGCGCTGGTTTCCACCGCCGCCGCAGAAACCAAGCGCGCAGAAGTTCCTGAACTGGTACAAGCGGCATGGCGCCGTCACGTTCGAGGTAATCGAGTCCGAGGCGGCCTGGGTGCGGTTCCGCGACGAGTACTATCGGCAGCACTCGCTGCGGCAGATCCAGGCCGGACGTCAGACGAGCTTCGACGACGACCGCAAGGCGGCGCTGTACGAGCAGCTCTTTCACTCGCGCGACGTGCAATGCCACGTCACGGCGTTTTGCCTCGACGGCACGATGCTCGCGGGACACTTCGGGTACGTCTGGCGCGGCGTGCTGTTGCTCGGACCGCCGTCGATCCGGCTGGAAGACGAACAACGGTCGCCGGCGGTGATCCTGCTCGCCTGGATCATTCAGCATGCGGCGGAACTGGGCCTCTCGGGATTCGATCTGACCATCGGAGACGGCGATTTCAAGAAGCGGCTCGGCAACCAATCGGTCGATTTGACGATGGTGGACGTGTACGGAAGCAAGCGGCAGTACTACGTCGACGCCGCGCGTTCCGGCATGGTCGGCGCGACGAGGCGGGTGGTCGAGGCGGCGGCGGGCGAGGCCGCATGGAAGGACAAGGTCAAGCCCGCGGCCGCGTGGCTCGGATACAAGCGGCGGCGTGTTCGAGAAATGGGAATCGCCACCGCGCTCGGCGCCGGACTGCGAAGTGCCATCACCGCCGTGGCGGATCGGCGGACCGGGCTCGTGTACTCGATGACGCCCGGGCAGCTGCAGCCCGTCCAGCCGACGCTCGGCGCGAGCGAGACGCACGAGGTCCACGACAACTGCGTCGAAGACCTGTTGCTCTGGGATGGAACGTCGCCCAGCGTGGAGAGCGCGCTCACGACGTGCGCGAGATCGTACGCTCGGGTGCGCAACGGGAACCGGACCCTGCACACGGTCGTCGTCAACGGCCGGTTGGCCGGGTGGGGTTACTCGTATGTGCCGACAGAACCGGCGACTCTTTCCGAGACGCCTGGAGCCGTCCTCGCGTTCGAGCCGAATTCAGTCTCGCTGTACGACTTCCACCTGCTGCCGGAGTTCCGTGGCCGCAGGCTGTATCAGGCGCTGCTGACAGCGATCCTCCAGCGGCGGTTTGCCGAAGGGGCGGCGCGCGCCTACATTACCGTCCTGGAGTCCAACACGCCCTCGCGCGCGGCGATCGAGCGCGTCGGGTTCACCATCACCCGCAGAAACCACTATCGCAGGCTGCTGCGGCGGGAGCGCCTGACGTCAACGGAGGCGTGAGGCGGTCAGGGCCACACGAGGTTACCGAGCAGCCGCGCGGAACCCGGCACCCGGCCGAGCGCCTGCCGGCGCGACGGCGCGTCCAACACGGCGAAGAACGCGATGCTGAAGTACACCGCCGCGATCAGCGCGGCGGCGCCGAGCAGCTCGAACCAGTTGCGGCCGGGTAGAACCGAGAAGCGCATCGAGCAACAGCGCTGCGACGGACAAGATCATCTCCGCGACGATCCCGTACGCATACGGACCGTGTTTCGCCTGACCGATCAGCACGGCGCCCGAGTTGAACTGACCCGCGATCGCGAACAGAAACGGCACGACGAGGACGGGCAGGAGCGGTCCGCTCGCGGAGCCGAACAGCGGCGACACCCACACCGTCAGCAGCGGCGTCGAGTAGAACGTCAGGAAGATCGCGAGCGGCATGAAGAGCGCGAGGCAGTGCCGGTTCGTCACCACGGCGATGCTCCACACGCTTCGGCTGTCGCGCTTCGCGTCGAGCTCCGCCGTCACCGACGCCGTGATCTGGCCGACCTTCGCGAATGCCTCCGTCGTGTACATCAACAGCCGCCAGGGCAGCGCGAAGAACGCGACGTCGCTTGGCCCTCGCACGTAGCCGAGCACGGTGGCGGGAGATTGAATCGAGATCAGGTTCGCCGCCGCCATGACGGACGAGTGCTTGCCGTAGCTGAACATCCCCTTGAACGCTTCGCGCCGCACGAGCCGCGGCGACAGCGTCAGCGCAGGGAACACGTGCCGACTGGCAGAGGTCGTCACCACCTCAACGGTTCGATTTACGCTGCGGCGAACTCCAGGGACACGCGGCGGGGAATCAGCTTCTTCTCAAAGGCCTCGCTCATCAATCGTTCGACGGCCTTCCGGCCGCGCTCGCCGTACGACAGAGTGAGGTCGTTCACGTACATCCCGACGAACGTATCCGTCCGCGCGCGATCGAGGCCGCGCCCGAACTGCTGCGCGTACTCCACCGCTTCGTCGCGGTGCGCCAGAGCGTACGCGATGCTGTCGTGCAGCAGACGCGACACGCGCGGGATCAATTCCGGTCCGAGGTCGCGCCGGATGACGTTGCCGCCGAGCGGCAGCGGCAAGCCACCAGTCCGATCCGCCCACCACTCGCCCAGGTCCACGATCTTCTTCAGGCCGTCGTCCTCATAGGTGAGCTGGCCTTCGTGGATCAACAGGCCCGCGTCGACGTCGCCGGCGAGCACCGCCTGCTGGATGCGATCGAACGGCACGACGACGTACTCGAAGTCGGGCTCATACAGGCGCAACGCGAGATACGCGGTCGTGAGCGTCCCGGGAATCGCGACCCGGCGTCCCTTCAGCCACGTGGATTCTGCGCGCCCGGCCTCGCCGTAGCCCTCGTGAAATCCATCGGGGGTTGAGGCGGGCGCGACGACCATCGGTCCGTAGCGATCGCCCATGCTCGCGCCGTGCGGCAGCAGCGCGTACTTGTCGGCGAGGTGCGCGTAGGCGTGGAACGACACCGCCGTCACCTCGTATTTGCCCTCGAACGCGGCGCGGTTGAGCGTTTCGATGTCGGCGAGCACCTGCTCGATCGTCAGGCCGTCGGTGTCGAGCCGGCCGCTCGCCAGTCCGTAGAACATGAACGCGTCGTCGGAGTCGGGGCTGTGCGCGACGGTGATTTTCTGGTGAGACATTTTCGAGAGTGTAGTGCAACGGATAATCGTAGCGCAGCCCTTCAGGGCTGCTCGTGATCACGAGCAGGGCTGAAGCCCTGCGCTACGAAGGCACCGTCTGTCGCCGGAGCGCGCTCACGACCGCTGCGACGCGATCGATCGCGAAATCGATCTCGTTCGCTGTGGTCGTGCGGCCGAGGCCGAAGCGGATCGACGCGCCAGCCTGCGGGCCGACGGCGCCGATCGCCTGCAGCACGTGTGACGGCGCGTGGCTGCCGGAACTGCAGGCGGAGCCGGTCGAGACGGCGAGATCGCCGAGCGCCATCAGCAGCGCCTCCCCTTCCACGCCGCCGAAGCTGACGTGCAGGTTGTGCGGCAGTCGCGCATCCATCGATCCGTTCACCCGCACATCGTCGAGATGCGATCGCAGACCGCCGAGCAGACGATCGCGGAGCGCTCGCAGGCGGACGGACTCGTCCGCCATCTCGACGCGGCAGATCTCGGCGGCGCACCCGAGCCCGACGATGCCCGGCACGTTGAGCGTGCCCGAGCGAAGGCCGTTCTCCTGACCGCCGCCGTCGATCTGCGGCGCGAGGGAAACCTTTGGGTTTCTGCGGCGCACGAACAGCGCGCCGGCGCCTTTCGGTCCGTAGAACTTGTGACCCGTGAGCGACAGCAGATCGATCCGCATCGCCTCGACGTCGATCGGGATCTTGCCGGCCGCCTGCGCGGCGTCGGTGTGGAACAACGCGCCTCGTTCGTGCGCCATCGCGCCGATTTCCGCCAGCGGCTGCAGCGTGCCGATCTCGTTGTTCGCGGCCATGACGGAGACGAGGATCGTGCCGGGCGCGATCGCGGCGCGCAGTCGATCGAGATCGATCAGTCCGTCCGGCCCGACGGCGAGCCGCGTGACCTCGAAGCCGCTTCGCTCCAGCCGCGTGCACGCATCGAGGACTGATTTGTGCTCGCTGACGAGGGTCACGACGTGGCGGCCGCGATCCGGCAGCCGCTCGGCCGCGCCCTTGATCGCGAGGTTGTTCGATTCGGTCGCGCCGCTCGTGAACACGACCTCGGCGGGGTTCGCATTGATCAGCGCCGCGATTCGCCGGCGAGCGGCGTCCACCGCCTTATCCGCCTCCCATCCCCACGCGTGCTGCCGGCTGTGCGGATTGCCGAACCGCTCCGAGAAGAACGGGAGCATCTCCGCGAGCGCGCGCGGATCGACGGGCGTCGTTGCGTGGTAATCGAGGTACAGCGGACGGACCGGCGTTGTCACTGCTTCACTGTGTCGATCGAGGGTCCCCGCCGGTCGGACCGATTGAACGAGAGCGGCACCGACTCGTCCGGAAGGACCTCGCCCGCGATTTCGGCGAGCGAGCAGGTGGCGAGCGCCGCGAGGATGCGGTCCTTGATCCGCCAGAGCGGATCTCTGACGTTGCACTTGGCGAACTGGCCGCAGCGTTCGTCCTCGGTCGAACACGCCGTGACGGTGACCGGGCCGTCGATGGCCTGGATGACGTCCGCAACCGAGATTGCCGCCGACGGCCGGGAGAGCTGATAGCCGCCGCGCGTCCCCTGGTGCGACTTGAGGAGGCCGCGGCGCGCGAGCCGCTGCAGCACCTTCGCCATCAGCTCGATGGGGATGTCGTACTGTTCCGCGATTTCGCGGGCGCTCGACGACGCGCCCGCGTCTGCCTTGATCGCGAGGTGCTTCATCGCCATCAGCGCGTAGTCGGCCTTCTTGGAAAGTCGGAGCATGGTGCGCTCACCACATGCCGAGTTGCAGTTTCGCGGCGTCGGACATCCGATCTCTGGTCCACGCCGGTTCCCATACGACGTCCACTTTCGCGTCGATCACGCCGGCGACGCCGCGGACTTTCGACGCGACCTCGCCGGGCAGCGTCTGCGCCGCCGGACAGGCGGGCGCGGTCAGCGTCATCTTGATGGCCGCGACGCCGCGGGCATCCACGAACACGTCGTAGATCAGCCCCAGATCCCAGATGTTCACCGGGATCTCGGGGTCGAACACCGTCGAGAGCGCGCGGATGATCTCGGGCCCGAGCGCGTCCGTCTTCGCCGGGTCGGGCACGAGATCCGCCGTCTCGCGCGTGGCATCGGGCGCCGGCGGCGAATCCTGCGGCATCATCGGCAGCGGCTTCACGTGACTCACCAGCCTTCGGTCTCGGTCGTCGTCTTTGTCTCGCGCGCCATGGCCGCCTTCAGCGTGTGCCACGCGAGGCTGGCGCATTTGACGCGCACGGGGAATTCGCGGACGCCCGCGAGCGCCGAGAGCTTGCCCAGATCTTCCACCGGCTCGTCGGGCGACGTCGTCACCATCCGGTGAAACCGCTCGAACAGCGCGCGCGCCTCGTCGACGCGGCGCCCCTTGAGCGCGTCGGTCATCATCGACGCGGACGCCTTCGAAATCGCGCAGCCGGACCCCTCGAACGCGACGTCGGCGATGACGCCGTTGTCGATCCGGAGATACAGCGTCAGCCGATCGCCGCAGAGCGGGTTGTATCCTTCGGCCTGATGGCTCGCATCGGCGAGCGCATGGAAGTTCCTCGGCCGCCGATTGTGGTCGAGGATGACTTCCTGATACAGGTCGTTCAGGTCCGCCATCAGCCAAAGACCTGACGCACGCGGTGCAGCGCGCGGACGAGCACGTCGAGCTCCTCGCGCGTGTTGTACATCGCAAGCGACGCACGCGCCGTCGCGGGCACGCCGAACCGCTCCATGACCGGCTGGGCGCAGTGGTGACCCGTGCGAATCGCGACCCCTTCGCGATCGACGATGGTCCCGATGTCGTGCGGATGGACGCCGTCCATCACGAACGAGAGGATGCTCGCCTTCTCGGGCGCGGTCCCGATGATCCGCAGACCGGGCACGTCCTGCAGCGCCGCGGTCCCGTAGTCGAGCAACTGCCGCTCGTACGCCGACACCGCGTCGAGACCGGCGGACGTCAGGTAATCGAGCGCCGCATGCAGCGCGATGGCGCCCGCGATGTGCGGCGTGCCCGCTTCGAACTTGTACGGCAGCACGTTCCAGGCGCTCCGCTCGAAGGTCACCGAGCTGATCATGTCGCCGCCGCCGAGAAACGGCGGCATCGCGTCGAGATGCCCGGTCCGCCCGTAGAGCACGCCGATTCCCGTGGGTCCGTACAGCTTGTGGCCGGTCGCGACGTAGAAGTCGCAGCCGAGCGCCTGCACGTCCACGGGCATGTGATAGGCGGCCTGCGATCCGTCCAGGAGCACCGGCACGCCGCGCGCGTGGGCGAGGCGCACGATCTCTCGCGCCGGCGTGATCGTCCCGAGCGCGTTCGACATGTGCGAGACGGACGCGATCTTCGTGCGCGGCCCGAGCAGCCGCTCGAACTCGTCGAGCATCAGCTCGCCGCGATCGTCGATCGGCGCGACGCGCAGCCGCGCGCCCGTCGCCTCGCACGCGAGCTGCCACGGCACGATGTTCGAGTGGTGCTCGAACGCCGTGATGAGGACCTCGTCGCCAGCCTGCAGGCGCGGCCTCGCGAAACTGTGCGCGACGAGGTTGATCCCCTCCGTCGCGTTTCGCGTGAAGACGATTTCGTGGGTGTCGGCCGCGTTGAAGAACGTCCGCACGCGGCTGCGCGCGGCCTCGTATGCCTCCGTGGCGCGCTCGCTCAGCTCGTGCACGCCGCGGTGCACGTTCGCGTTCAGCTCGGTGTAGTAATGCGCGATCGCGTCGAGCACCGGCTGCGGCTTCTGCGTCGTCGCCGCGTTGTCGAGATAGACGAGCGGCTTGCCGCGGACGGTGCGCTCGAGAATCGGGAAGTCGGCCCGGATGCGCGCGACGTCGAAGACGGCCGGCGCGACGAACGTCATCGGCCGTCGACCTCCGCCAGGTCCCGCGCGAGCTGCGCGAACAGCTCCGTCTCGAGCGCCTGGCGCAGCGGCTCGATCTGGACACGCTCCAGAATCTGGCCGGCGAACGCGTGGATGAGCATGTCGCGCGCCTCCGCGAACGTCAGCCCGCGCGCGCGCAGATAGAAGATCGCGTCTTCGTCGAGCTGTCCGATCGCCGCCCCGTGCGTGCACTTCACGTCGTCGGCAAAAATCTCGAGCTGCGGCTTCGTGTTGATCGTCGCGTCGTCGGAGAGCAGGAGCGCCCGGTTCGTCTGCTTCGCGTCGGTCTTCTGCGCGTCGGGCCGGACGACGATCTTGCCGTTGAACACGGCCTTCGCCTTGCCGCCGAGGATTCCCTTGTAGACCTCGTGGCTGCCGCAGTGCGGTTTCGCGTGATCGATCTGCGTGTGGTTGTCGATCAGCCGATCGCGGTCGGCGAGGTAGAGCCCATTCAGGGTGCAGTCCCCCCCTTCCCCGTCCAGGATGGCGACGATGTCGTTGCGCACGAGGCGGCCGCCCACCGAGAACGAGTGAGACGAGAAGTTCGCGCTGCGCGCCGTGTGGACGTGCAGGCTGCCGACGTGGAAGGCGTCGAATGTCTCCTGCTGGACCTTGTAATGATCGACGACGGCGTTCTCGCCGACGAAGATCTCGCTGACCGCGTTGGCGAAGTACGTCCCGCCCGCGCCAACATAGGTCTCGACGAGACGGACCTGGCTGCCGGCCTCCGCCACGATCAGCACACGCGGATGACTGATCGTCGCCGCGCCGTTCGCCGCGGAAACGAACAGCAACTCGATCGGCGTCTCGAGGACGGCGCCGTCGGGGAGGTAGACGAACGCGCCGTCCTGCACGAACGCCGTGTTGAGCGCGACGAAGCTGCGCGTTCCAAAGTCGGCGATCTGGCCGAAGTACCGCTGCACGACGTCGGGGTGTTCGACGATCGCGGCCGCGAGCGAACCCGCCTTCACGCCGCGCGGAAGGCCGTCGAGGCGCGACAGCTCGTCGCTGAAGCGGCCGTTCACGACCGCGACGCGCACCGGCGCGTCGGCGTAGAGCACCGAATCGAGCGCGACCGCCGACGCCGTCAGCGGGGGCGCGGGCCGGAATTCGGTCGCCGCGATTGGCGCGACGCTGGTGAAGCGCCACTCCTCGTCGCGGACGGTCGGAATGCCGAGCGCCGAAAACCGCGCGGCGCCTCGGGCGCGAAGATCGTCGAGCCAGCGCGGCCCGCCCTGCGGGCGCTGCTCCAGCGCGGCAATCAATGACGGCGTCTTCTCAGCAACGGGGCTCATGCCGCTTCGATCCATCCGTAGCCCTTTTCCTCGAGCTCCAGCGCCAGCTCCTTGCCGCCGGATTTCACGATGCGGCCGCCGCTCAGCACGTGGACGTAGTCGGGCACGATGTAATTGAGGAGACGCTGATAATGCGTCACGACGATGATCGCGCGCTCCGCCGAGCGCATCGCGTTCACGCCGTGCGCGACGATCTTGAGCGCGTCGATGTCGAGGCCCGAGTCCGTCTCGTCCAGGATCGCGAGCCTCGGCTCGAGGAGCGCCATCTGGAAGATCTCGTTCCGCTTTTTCTCGCCGCCCGAAAACCCTTCGTTCACCGATCGGGTCATCATCGTCTGGTCGATGTCGAGCAGCGCCGCCTTGTCGCGCACGAGCTGCATGAACTCCATCGCGTCCAGCTCCGGCACGCCGTGGTGCTTGCGCTTCGCGTTCAGCGCGGCCTTCAGAAAGTACGCGTTGTTCACGCCGGCGATCTCGACCGGGTACTGGAACGCCATGAACACGCCTTCGCGCGCGCGTTCGTCCGGATCCATCGCGAGCAGGTCCTTGCCGTCGTAGAGCACTTCGCC
>QHWR01000103.1 GCA_003223835.1 Acidobacteriota bacterium
AATCGAGAAACACGATATCCGGGTAGTAGGTCGCCGCGACCTCGAGCGCCTCGCGTCCCGAGAGCGCCGTCACGACGTCGCAGTTCTGATCTTCCAGCCACAACGCGAGCAGCCGCAGCATCTCGGGGCTGTCGTCCACGAGCATCACGCGCGTGACAAAAGTGTCAGGCGCGACGTCGGCGGGCCGCGCGAACGAGGCGATCGGCGCGGACCACACGCGCTTGCAGTGCGCGCACGAGAAGTAGCCGCGGCCGTCTTCGTGGCCGGCGGGTTCCGACGGGGCGCCGCAACGCGGGCAGCAGATGTCCATAAACCCGACGGCCGTAAAACGGGCGTGTACTCGCGACGGACAGAAAGCGCGTGAGCGGCCGGGGTACGAGTTCAGAACGCAAGGGGCGGACCAGCCACGGATTTGTCGGCGTCCCGGCAGTGGTGCGTGCGTTGCACGTATCACAGCTCCGAGGCTGGCTGGACCGTAGTGCGCCGGTCACGACGTTGGAGGAGGCTCCCCCATGGCGACAGACGATTTTCGTGTGTCGCGAAGACGGTTCCTGCGTGACGCCGCGATCGGCGCCGGCGCGTTTGCGATCGCCGGCCGCAGCGCGTTCGGGGCGTTCTCGCAAAGCGCGGCCTCGGCGCTGCCGCCGCCGGCGCAATCCGGCATCGAACACATCGTCGTCATGATGATGGAGAACCGGTCGTTCGATCATTTCCTCGGCTGGCTGCCGGGCGCGGAGGGGCGGCAGGCGGGCCTGACGTTCCTCGACGACGCCGGCCTCGCGCACGCAACCCATCCGCTGGCGTCCGACTATCAGGGCTGCGGGCATCCCGATCCGGACCATTCGTACGAAGGGGGTCGCGTCGAGTACAACGGCGGGGCGTGCGACGGCTGGCTGCGCGCGGGCCAGAACGACGACTACGCGATCGGGTATTACACCGCCAACGACCTCGCGTTCCTGTCGCGTGCCACCCGCGACTGGACGGTCGGCGACCACTACTTCGCGTCGATCATGGCCGCGACGTTCCCGAACCGCATGTACCAGCACGCGGCCCAGACGGACCGTCTCCACAATACGTTCGAGCTGAGCACGCTGCCGACGATCTGGGATCGGCTGGCGGAGCGCGGCCTCACCGGACGGTACTACTTCAACGACGCCCCGTTTCTCGGGCTATGGGGCCTGAAATACGCGTCGATCAGCCGGTTTTACACTTCGTTCCTCAACGACTGCGCGGCGGGCAGCCTTCCGGAGGTTTCTTACGTCGATCCTCGGTTCATCCAGGAGCCGACCGGAACGACGAACGACGATCATCCACACGGCGACATCCGCAACGGCGAAGCGTTCATGAACGAGGTCTACACGGCCGTCACGAGGGGCTCGGCGTGGCCGAACACGGTCCTCGTGATCAACTTCGACGAGTGGGGCGGCTTCTTCGACCACGTGCCGCCGCCGAGCGGGCCCATTCCCACCGCGGACCAGGCGGCCGGCAACACCGACGGCCTCTTCGGGTTCCGCGTGCCGCTGCTCGTGATCTCGCCGTTCGCGCGGCGCAAGATGATTACGCCGCTCGTGCTCGATCACACGTCGATCCTGCGGCTGATCGAATGGCGGTGGGATCTGGCGCCGCTCACCGTGCGCGACGCGACCGCGACGAACCTCGCCGAGGCGCTCGATTTCGCGAAGCCCAGGCGGCAGACGCCGCACTATCCGGTGCCGCCTGGTCCATTCGGAGCGCCGTGCCCGAACGTCCCGCTGAACTTCAGCGGCGAGTGGAGGACGGTCGTCGAGCTGGCGCGCAGCTACGGGTGGTCGATCTGAGGGTGGAACGCGGTCAGGCGGACCTCAATAGCACTCGACGGCTTCGGTGAGCTCGGTGGACTCCGTCCAGTGCGCCCCGCAGTCCGTGCAGCAGTACGGCTGGATGTCGGGGGTCGTGGGCAGTTCCGAGGCGACGTGCGCCGAATGACAGGCGGGACAGGTCGTCTCGATGAGGATGCTCGTCATCGCTTCTTCGTCCCCTTCTTGTCCTTGCGCTGATGCTTGCGCTGACGACGGTCGGCGACCATATAGGGGCGGTCGCGGGACGACTCCTGCTGTTGGAGGAACCGCCGCGCGGCGGAGGGGGCCGCCGGCGTCAGCATGTCCAGCAGCTCTTTCCGGGCCCGGCGAGACGCCTCGGTCAATTCTCTGAGGTCTGTCCGGAGTTGCTCCTCGGTGCGAACTTTTTTCACTGACAACTGTCGTCGTCTGATACAACAGGCGAGGCCAGCGGCCATCCAGACGTCATGGGAGCAGTATTCGTGCCTGCCCGATAAAGTGGTAGACGATTACATACGTCTCGTTGAATCGCGGCGGACGCGCTTCGGGAGGCACGGCCATGGACATGGACGCGCGTGATCTCGATGAATTGCGGCGCATCAATCTCGAGATTGGCGACATCGAAAACACCGCGGGCCGCGAGTATTTCAACAGCCTGCTGGCGCCCGCCTTCGCGTTCCGGCGCGCGAGCGGCGTCGTCGTCGATCGTCTGGGGTATCTGAACGCGCTCGAGGCCGGCGGCGCGCGCCAGACGAAGCCCGAGTCGATCCAGATCACGCCCGCCGGCAAGAACGGCGCGCTCGTCACGTGCACGGTATCGATGCCGGTGAAGGGACAGCCGAAAAACTTTCACAACGCCCGCTTGTTCGTTCGCGGCGATCGCGGAGGCTGGCAGCTGCTCGCGTGGGCGAACGAGGAGCTGTGAGCCGCCCGCTTGCAATCTCACGGTTGGTCATGTAGGATGACCAACATGCCCTATCCGAAGCACCCGCCGCGGCATTACAACGTCGCCGAAGCCAAGGCCCGGTTCTCGACCCTCGTGCGGAAAGCGCTCGAAGGGGAGGACGTCGTCATCGCCCGCGACAACAAGCCGCTGGTGAAGCTCGTGCCGATTGCCGTGCGGGAGCGGCGTCCTGGCACGGCCAGGGGTCTCGTTCGCATGAGCGCGGACTTCGATCGCACGCCCGAAGACTTTTCCGATTACCGGTGATGCCGCCGCTCCTGCTCGACACGCAGGCGTTCCTGTGGTGGGTGTCGGACGACGCTCGCCTCACGGCGCGGGCGAGGCGCGCCATCGCGCGTGACGCCTGTGTGGTGAGCGTCGCGAGCTGCTGGGAGATGTCGATCAAGGCGAGCCTGGGCAAGCTGACCGTCGACGGCTCGATGGAGAAGTTCATCGGCGGCCAGCTCGCGGCCAATGGCTTCACGCTGCTGCCGATCGCGCTGGAGCATACGACCGCCGTTGCGACGCTGCCGTTTCACCATCGCGATCCGTTCGATCGCCTGCTGGCGGCGCAGGCCATCGCCGAGGAGCTTCGCGTGGTGTCGTCGGACGCCGTGTTCGAGCGCTATGGCGTGAAGCGCGTATGGTGAGGACCACTCTGGAGACCCGCGCCGTCAACTCGCCAGGGCAGGTCCTCTTCGCGAGCCTGATCGGCACGACGATCGAGTTCTTCGACTTCTATATTTACGCGACGGCGGCGGTGCTCGTGTTCCCGCGGCTGTTCTTTCCAGCGTCGGATCCCGCGTCCGCCGTCCTCGCGTCCCTTGCGACGTTCGCCATCGCGTTCGTCGCGCGGCCGATCGGCTCGGCGGTGTTCGGGCATTTCGGCGATCGCATCGGCCGCAAGACGACGCTCGTCGCGGCGCTGCTGACGATGGGGATCTCTACGGTGGCGATCGGCACGCTGCCGACGTATGCGACGATCGGCCTCGCCGCGCCGCTGCTGCTCGCGATTTGCCGCTTCGGCCAGGGCCTCGGACTCGGCGGCGAATGGGGCGGGGCCGTCCTGCTCGCGATCGAGAACGCGCCACCCGGCCGGCGGGCCTGGTACGGGATGTTCCCGCAGCTCGGCGCGCCGATCGGCTTCTTCTGTTCGGGTGGGACTTTTCTGCTGCTGTCGCGGTGGCTGACGGATGCGCAGTTTTTCAGGTTCGGCTGGCGCATCCCGTTTCTGGCCAGCGCGGCGCTCGTCATCGTCGGGTTGTACGTGCGGCTGACAATCACTGAAACCCCTGTCTTCCGCGAGGCGGCGAGCCGCCGCGAACGCGTCAAGCTGCCGATGCTGACCGTCGTCCGCCACTATCCGCGTCCGCTGCTGCTCGGGATCCTGATCGCGCTCGCGACGTTCGTGCTCTTCTATCTCATCACCGTGTTCGCGCTCGCGTGGGGGACGACGGCGCTCGGGTACAACCGGCAGCAGTTCCTGTGGATCCAGCTGTTCGGCATTCTCTTCTTCGCGGCGACGATCCCGCTCTCGGCGGTGCTCGCCGATCGTCGAGGGCGCCGGACCACGCTGCTGTGGGTGTCGGCGGCGATTGCGGCGTTCGGCTTCGCGTTCGCGCCGCTCCTGCACGCCGGTACCTGGGGCGCGATGCTGTTCATGGCGGTGGGGATGTCGCTGATGGGCTTTACCTACGGTCCGCTCGGCACCGCGCTCTCGGAGCTTTTTCCGACCGACGTCCGCTACACGGGCAGCTCGCTGACGTTCAACCTCGCGGGCATTTTCGGCGCGTCGCTCGCGCCGTACGTCGCGACGTGGCTCGCGCGCACCTACGGCCTCGCGTACGTCGGCTATTACCTCACGGTGGCGGCGGCGTTGACGATCGTTGGGCTGGCGGCGTCGCGGGAGACGAAAGACGCCGACCTCAGCGACCACCGATGATCGATGCCCGACGCCCGATGACCCATCGTCATCAGGACGGGTCCGCGAGCACCGCTTCGTGAATGGGAGCGAGGCGGCGGGCCATCTCGAGGTTCACGGCATTGAGGTCGTCGCGTGCAAGCAGGCTCGCGACGTGCTGCGGGCTCGCGAAGTCGCGCGTTCGCTCGACTTGATCCTGCCGAAGGTAGTGAAAGAGCCGGACGTCGGCGAGGTCGTCCGTGTACCGCGCGGCCAGGTCTTCGCGGTTCGGGAAGTTGTAGCGCATCGCGAGCGGAAGCCACGACAGGCCGAGTCGCTGGATGGCGAGCGCCAGAGCGAGCTGGCACTTATAGACGATCTCGACAACGGAGTCGACGTGCGCCATCTCCGCGTAGATGATCGAGCCGATCTGAGTCATGATCGCGGCGGGCGCGATGAGCGCCCCGAGATTGAAATAGGGCGGGCAGTATCGATCCGCCGGTTCGTGGCTCATCGTTCCCCAGCCGGTGTGCTCCGCGACGAGCCGCGGCGGGGGGAGTCCCGCCGTGCTGAACAGCCGACTCCACCACAAGGGCGTGGGCATGCCGAGGCCGGAGAACGGGCTCACGTGCGCGATGAGTCCGGCGAGCGCTCGCCCGCGGCTGCAGGACTCGACGACCGGGCGGAACTCCCCCGTGACGAACGTATCGACGTCGAGGAGCATCACCATCCGCGCCCGGAATGGATGCCGGAATCGTTCTACCGCGGTCGCGTAGTAGATGTGACGGCGGTACAGGTCGCGATCGAGCCACCTCCACTCGATCCCGTACTTGCGCGTCCACGGCAGTCGCTCGGAGAGGTCCTCCGGCTCGCAGTCCGCCCCCACCGTCGCCACGATCCGGCTGCCGGCGAGGCTGCCGCCGTTGAGCCGCAGCCCGGCCGCGAAGTAGTGCAGCATGGTGAAGAACGCCGGCGTCGGACCGATCGGCACATGGATCTCGACGTCGAGCGGCACGGCCGGCGCCGCCGCGCGGACGCGGTCGACGATGGCGCGCGCGACCGCCGTCAGTCTCGACATTCGCCGCCGCGCAGGAGCGCGTCGATGACGGCGTCCGCCTCGGCGTCCGTCATGTCGGAGTAGACCGGCGCGCACACGACCCGGCCGGCCAGGTCGTCGGACACCTCGATTGTGCCCCGCTCGCATCTGCCGAACGCGGTCGTCCGGTGCAGCGGCGGAGTGTAATAGCGCCGGAGTTCGACGCCTTTGCGCCGCGCGCCTGCCACCACGGCCGCCGCCCGGCTCGGCGACTCCACGAGGAAAGGGTAGCTCTGCATCGGCGGGATTCCCGCGCGCGGCGCGCGCACTGCCCAGGAACACGACATCAACGCTCGATCGTATCGGTCGACGATCCCGCGTCTGTGCTGGATGAATCCCTCGACGCGATCGAGGACCGCGAGACCGATCGCCGCATGCACGTCGCTCAGCTTCGCGTTGAGCCCTGCGGCAGCCACGTCGCCGCTCACGATCCCGAAGTTGCGCGCGCGGCGGACGCGCGCCGCGTCGCCAGGATCGACGAAGAGCGCGCCCCCCTCCCCGATCCCGAACACCTTGGTCGCGTGCATCGAGAATGCTTCGATGACGCCCTGCCGTCCGACCGGCTCTCCGGTCTCGAGACGCCCGCCGAGCGCGGCGGCCGCGTCGATGATCACGCGGGCGCCGTGTCGCGCCGCGGTTTCCTCGATGACGGCCGCGTCGCGGCAGAAGCCGAACGGCCGCACGTGCACGACGGCGGACGCGGGATAACTGACCAGTACCTGCTCGAGCGATGCCGGGTCGGTCTCCCACGTGTCGCGCGACACGTCGCAGAACACCGGCCGGCAGCCGCTCTGCAGCACGGCCTGCGCGGTTGCCGGAAACGTGAACGCCGGCACGACCACGCGTCCTGTCGCGCCGGTCGCGAGCAGCGCCGCCGCGATGCCCGCCGTGCAGCTCGACACCAGCACAGCCTCGCGATCCGGAGCCGCGTACTTGGCGGTCAGGCACGCCTCCAGGCGGAGCGCGGCGGGCCCCGAGTTGGAGAATATGCGCTGCGCGTACGACGCGGACAAGTACGGCAGCCAGGCGTCAGGCTCGGGGATCGTGGGACGGATGAACGGGAGCATCACCCGGCAATCGGCGGGATCCGCGTGGATCCCTCGAGACGGCCGTATCGGCGATACAGCTCGCGCTCCTTCGCGAGCATCGGCTCGCGAGGACGGCGCTTGAGCGCACGCGCGGGGGCGCCCACGCACACGGTCCAGGGCTCGACGTTGCGCGTGACGACGCTGCCGGCGCCGACGATCGCGCCTTCGCCGATCGTCACGTCCGGCAGCACCACCGCGTTCGCGCCGACGACGGCGTGGGACTCGATCGTGACGGTGCCGCGGCGGACGGTGCGCAGGTCCGCCGGAACCGTGGGCCCCGTCAATCCCTGGCCGCCGAAATCATCGGTGCCGGTGATCACCCGCGCGCCGCTCGAGATGCCGACGAAATCGGCGAGCACGCACGAGCCGCCACCCGTGATCGAGGCGTGCGCGGCGATGTGGACGTGGCTCCCGATAGTGAGCGCGGCGTGCGCGCCGATGAACACGAAGTCGTCCACGATGACGTTCGATCCGATCGAGATGCGAGCGCGCCCGAGGACGCGCGCGGTCGGATAAATCGTGACGTTCACCCCCTGCCGGGCGAAGTCGTCCATCGGCGTCAGTATGCCACGCCGGCGGCGTTCGTCACGACCTGATCAGGTGAGCGCCGCGGCGTCTCGCGAGCGCGCCGAGGCGCTGGAGCGTGCGGACGTCGCGCGACGCCGCGCGGAGCGTGCGCGACGCAATGCCGCGCAAGTCCGTGGCGCATCCACTCGCCGCTGATTCCGGCGGCGCGCCGAACAGGCGATCCCCGAACGTCGCGCGCGCGATGCCGCCGAACACCACGAAGTAATCGACAGCCACCACGCTTGCGAGGACCGCGAAACCCGGCGCCGCCGCGCGTCCGAGCGCGGAGGCGGGCAGGCCGCACCACATCGCCGTCACCTCGACCACCGCGCCCATGACCACCGCGATCGTCGCGGCATCGACCGCGGCCGCGGCGATCGATCGCCACGTCGTCTCCAGGACAACGTCACGCGCGGGCGCTTCGGGATCGGTCCGCGCCGGACGCATGCCCCGCAGCCGCGCGAGCGCGGCGATCGGATCCTCGACGCCGGGCAGGCTCGGCTCGCACGCCGCGATGATCTCGTCCGCCGGGAGCGCGAGCGCGGACGCACAGCCGCGGATCGCGGCGCGCGCGTACACGCCGCGCGGCAAATCGCCGAACCGTCCCTCTTCGATCGCGCGCAGCAGGGCGGGGCGCACGCCGGCGCGCCGCGCGACGGCATCGATCTCCTCGCCCCGCGTCACGCGCGCGTCGCGGATCCGCTCGTGGGCTGCCAGGAGAGACACGCCGGCCATCCTGACCGCCCTATCGGCTCGGGACGCCGGGGCGTTTACTCAGCTGTTGGGACTCCCAACTTCTCATGGGTGGCGGCCGTCCAAAGGCTCATGCGCAAGAGAGCGATCCTCCTGTTCTTCGTTTTCTTCCCATTTGCCGCCCTCGCACAATCCGCCCGGGACAACGCCGACGACGCCGGGCGGCTCGTAAAGGCGCTCGATCTGCGCGCGGGATCCGTCGTCGGGGAGATCGGCGCCGGGAGCGGCGAGTTGACCGTGCTGCTGGCCAAGGCCGTCGGGGAGACCGGCCGCGTGTTCTCCAACGAGCTGAATGCGGAGCGGCGGGCCGAGATTGCCTCGGCGGCCGCCGCGGCGGGGCTGAAGAACGTCGTCATCGTCGAGGGCGCGCCGGCGGACGCGAACCTGCCGGAGGGATGCTGCGACGCCGTCTTCATGCGGAACGTCTACCATCACTTCGCGGATCCGCCGTCGATGAACGGCAGCCTGTTCCGCGCCGTGAAGCCTGGGGGGCGCATTGCCGTGATGGACTTCGCGCCGAGCGGCACGGAAAGCGAGACGCCCGCGGGCCGCGCGGAGCAGACCCATCACGGCGTGTCGGCGGCCAGCGTGGCGCGAGAGCTTCGCGCCGCTGGATTCATCGACGACACGTCGGAGCACGTCCGCGGCGGCATGTTCATCGTCGTCGCCCGGCGGCCCTCCACACCCTAAAACGCCCTTGCGTTCGACCGCCCGTCTGGCCAGAATCGGCGCGGAGGTCCCCCGTGAACAAGCGCGTCTATCTTCTCGGAGCCGTCATCGCTGTCGTCTGTGGGCTGATGCTGCTGCCCCAGCGCGGCGCCGCGCAGGCGATCCCGCCGGAGCTGGGACAAGGCTGGCTGCCGGAGTTCACGCTGACGTCGCGTCAGCTCCTGCAACTCGCGGATGCCACGCCGGCGGAGAAGTTCGCGTGGCGTCCGGGACCCGGCGTGCGCTCGGTCAGCGAAGTCTACATGCACATCGCGGCGGGCAACTACTTCCTGCTGCAGCAGGCGGGCGCGGCGTCGCCGGAGGGGGCCAAGCTGCCCAAGGATCCCGAGAAGAGCGTGACCAGCAAGCCTGACGTCATCGAGTGGCTGCGCAAATCGCAGGAGGCGGTGAAGGCCGGGTATCAGAGCGCCGACCGGCAGAAGAAGGTGCAGTTCTTCGGCAAGGACGCCGTCGCCGACGGCGTGTTCCTGCGGATCCTGGTCCACAACAACGAGCACATGGGACAGTCGATCGCGTACGCGCGCATGAACGGCATCGTCCCGCCGTGGTCGAAGTGACGAGGTCATAGTCGCTTAAGCCGTCCACGGATCGACAACGGGGATTTTCAAATCCGCGAAATGCCGGACGTTCCGCGTCGCGAGCGTGGCGCGGCGGGCCAGTGCGATGCCGGCGATTTGCGTGTCGCGCATGTCTACGCCACGTCCCGCGCGCTGTCGTTCTGCGGCGAGCAAGGCCGCGGCGTTTGCCGCCGCGACGTCGAAATCCAGCACGCG
>QHWR01000104.1:0-8384 GCA_003223835.1 Acidobacteriota bacterium
GCCATCGTTTGCGGAAGCGAAGTGAAGTGCAGCGAAGCCGCGGAGCCGGAGCAAATGATGGCGGCGCCCATCGCGCGCGAGTGGAACGCTGCTATCTGAAAATTCCTCTCAGCTTCCGGCCGATCGCCCCGAAGAATCCCTGCACCGCCCGCTTGATCTCCTGTTTCACGCTGCCCTGGTGCAGCGGGCACAGCCGGGACGGCACGTCGTCGCCTTCCTTGAAGTACTCCGTATACGTGGGACACCCTTCGACGGGCCGCAGGTAACTGACGCGGCAGAGCGCGACGGGGCGCAGCGTGTCGGGCGCCTCGAATTCCCGTGGCGGACGCCTGCGCGCGGCGCGGCGCATGAACTCGCTCCAGATGGGCAGCGCGTAGCGCGAGCCGTACGCCTCGCGGCCGATCGTCGCCGGCTGATCGAATCCGACCCACACGCCCGTGACGAGCGACGAGCTGAAGCCGACGAACCACGCGTCCTTGAACTCGTCGGTGGTGCCGGTCTTGCCGCCAGACGGAAACCGGACGCCGTACGTCGTGCGCGCCGCGGTCGCGGTGCCGCGGTCCATGACGTCCTCGAGCAGCGTCACCATCTGATATGCGACGTCGGGAGAGATGACGCGATCGGCGCGCGCGGGGTTGTCGTACGCGACACCACCGTCCGCGTCGGTGACGCGCACGAGCGCGCGCGGCTGCACCGCGAACCCGCCGTTGGGGAACATCGCGAACGCGGCCGTCAGATCGAGCGGCGTGACGAGGCCCGTGCCGAGCGACAACGACGGAACGTCGGGCAGATCGCGCAGGCCGGCGCTCGACGCCAGGCGCAGCACCGGCCGCGACCCGATCTTCTGCTGCAGCATCGTCGCGGCGCGGTTGTTGGATTCGATCATCGCGGCGCGCACCGTCAGCGTGTCGGGATCGTCGCCGGTCGCGTTCCGCGGCGCCCACTCGTCGGGGCCCTGCGGCGCGATCGACGACAGGCCCTCGAGCACGCTGACGGGCGAAAAGCCGTGCGACAGCGCAGAGGCATAGAGCAGCGGCTTGAACGCGGACCCCGGCTGCCTGCGGCTGCGATACGCGCGGTTGAACTGCGACTGCCGGAAGTCGCGTCCCCCGACCATCGCGAGAATGTCGCCGGTGGACGGATCGATCGCGACCAGCGCCGCCTGAAGCTGCGGCTGACCAAACCGCCGCAGCCCGTCCTCGACCGAGCGTTCCGCGGCGTCCTGCAGCTCCGGCACGAACGTCGTCATCACCGACCAGTCCGGCGGGTGATCGCCGCCGAACCGATCGCGAAACTGCTGCCGCAGGAACTCTTTCGCGTATCCCGCGCGAGCCTGTTCCGCTCCCGGGTAAGGACGGACGCGGACCTTCGTCCGGACCGCCGCGCGCTCCTGGTCCGCGGTGATGAAGCCTTCCTCGCGCATCCGCTGCAGGACGACGTGGCTGCGGTCGATGGCGCCCTCGAGATTCGACCAGGGGGACAACGCCGACGGCGCTCGAATGAGGCCGGCAATCAGCGCCGCCTCCGGGAGAGTGACGTCGCGGGTCCGCTTGCCGAACAGATCCCGCGCCATCGACTCGACGCCGTAGACGCCGCCGCTCAGATAAATGCGATTGAGGTACAGCTCGAGGATCTGCGGCTTCGTCAGCTCCTGTTCGAGCAGCAGCGCCAGCACGGCTTCCTGCGCCTTGCGGCCGATCGTTCGCTTGTTCGAGAGGAACAGCGTGCGCGCGAGCTGCTGCGTCAGCGTGCTGCCGCCTTCCATCCGGTCGCCGCCGCGGGCGTCGCGCCACGCGGCCCGTCCGACACCGATCGGATCGATGCCGAAGTGGCGATAGAAGCGATGATCTTCGACCGCGATCACCGCGTGCTGGAGGTCTGGCGAGATGTCGGAGAGCGGCACGTCGCGCCGCTGCTCGTCCATCCGGAACCACGGCTTGCCGTCCGCGGCATAGAACCACGTGTCGCCGACGCCGCGCCGCAGCTTGTAGACGGCCCAGCCCTGGCGCATCGACCAGACGACGACGATTGCCGTCACGACGACCAGCACGGCGAACACCGCGCCGAACACGCGGTCGCGCAGCGGGCGTGACCACCACGTCATGAACCGGATGTTCAGCGTGCGATTCAGCATGCGAACATCACCACGGAGATGACAGAGATCACAGAGGGATTCTTCATCTCCGTGGACTCTGCTGTCCTCGTGGCGACACCAATCCGGCGCGGCGCCGCGCGTCGAGCGCGAGCGAAAGAACGGCGTAATAGGCGGGAAAGAACAACGACGCGACGAGGAGCGCCCTCGATACCGCCGGCAGCGACCAGATCATCACCCCAATCATCGCACCCCACACACACCCGAGCGCCACCGTCAGGCCCCTCAGCGTCGGCATCTTGGAAGGATAGACGTATCCCACGCGGACGAAGATCAAGGCGCTGAACACGAGCAGGATCGCCGCGTTGACGGCGGGAGGCAGCCCCGCGGCATGCAGGTACAACGCCCCGATGTTCCAGTAAGACGGAAACCCCGTGAAGAAATGATCGCTCGTCTTCGCGTCGGTCGCGGCAAACCCGTAGCCGCTGCTCAGCAACACGGCGGCCGTGACCGGCAACGCCGAGGGCCCGCTGAGGTCGCCGGCGACGTTCAGCACGACCATCGGCACGAACACAAACGTCAGGTAATCGACAATATCGTCGAGCCGCGCGCCGTCGACCCCCGGCAGGACCTCCCGCACGCGCGCGCGCCGCGCGAAGAGACCATCGGTCGCATCGATGATGTTCGCGGCGAACATGCACGCGAAGGACGCGCGAAAATCGCGCGCAACGGCTGCGGTCACGGCAAGATACGCGAGCACCGCACCGGCCGCGGTGTAAGCGTGGACGAGCGCGGCGGCGACGCGCGCCGCGCCGGACGGCTCGGTGGCCGGTTGAGCTGGCAATCGCGGCATCGTATTTGTTAGAATCTGAGCACATTCCGAGCCCCAGCGGAGTGCCCTTTTTTCACACTTTCAACGCAGCCGCCTGAACGCGAAGGCGGGAGGTCTGCGCCCGAGTGCCGCGCCTCCCGCGCGGAACCCGCCGCGCGCGCCTTTGGGGAAACGGACCGTTCACGTGCTGTCACCTCTGTTCCATCGCCCTCGATTTCTGATCGCCGCCGCCGTCGCGGCCGTCATTCTTGCCGTCGCCGTCGGCGTGTACGTCGGCCGCAGGCAGACGACGACCCAGACGATCGCGTTCTCCGAGTTCCTCCAGTACGCGAAGACGGGACAAATCGCGCGCGTCGCGTTCGCCGATCGCACGATCGACCTCGCGTTGCGAGACGGACGCACCCTGAAGACCGTGCCGCCGCCGGAATTCCTGACCGCGAACGCCCCGTTCTACACGGAGCTGGCGGACCGCGGCGTGCGCATCGAGGTGCAGCCCGCGCCCGAGCCGGGCGCCCTGAGCCTCAGCGCGCTGGCCCTGGCGGGCGGCTTCCTGGCGCTGCTCGGCTTCACCGTGTATCGCACCACGGCCGGCCGCATCCATACCCCGGGACGCGCCAAGATCGCCGAGCGCGGCGACCACGTCGTCACGTTCCAGGACGTCGCGGGCGTTGACGAGGCCAAGGACGAGGTCAAGGAAATCGTCGATTTCCTGAAGGAGCCCGAGCGCTACTCCGCGATCGGCGGCCGCATCCCGAAAGGCGTGCTGCTGATCGGACCCCCGGGCACCGGCAAGACGCTGCTCGCGCGGTCGATCGCGGGCGAGGCGGGGGTGCCGTTCCTGTTCGCGAGCGGGTCGGACTTCGTCGAGATGTACGCGGGCGTGGGCGCCGCGCGCGTGAGGCGGCTCTTCAAGGACGCGCGCCGTCACAAGTCGTGCATCGTGTTCATCGACGAACTCGACGCCGTCGGCCGGAGCCGCGGCGGCAGCTCGCTCAGCCACGAAGAGCGCGAGCAGACGCTCAACCAGCTCCTCGTCGAGATGGACGGCTTCGAGGCGACGCTGGGCATTGTCGTCATCGCGGCGACGAACCGTCCGGACATCCTGGATCCGGCGCTCCTTCGTCCGGGCAGGTTCGACCGGCAGGTGATGGTCGGCAATCCGGACCTCAGGGGACGCGAAGCCATCCTGCGCGTCCACGCGCGGAAGGTTGCGCTCGAGTCCGAAGCGAACCTTCGGTCAATCGCGCGCGGCACGCCCGGTTTCTCGGGCGCGGACCTCGCGAATCTGGTGAACGAGGCGGCGCTGCTCGCCGCTCGTGCCGGACGCTCGGAAATCACGCACCGCGACATGGAATCGTCGCGCGATAAGGTACTGATGGGCGTCGAGCGGCGATCGCTCACGCTGAGCGAGCTCGACCGCGTGAACTGCGCGTACCACGAAGCAGGACACGCCGTCGTCGCCGCGCTGCTGCCCAGCGCGGATCCGCTCCACAAGGTCACCATCGTCCCGCGCGGACGCGCGATGGGCGTGACGATGCAGCTGCCGGAAGCGGATCGGCACACGTATACGAAGGGCTATCTCGACACGCAGATCGCGGTGCTGATGGGCGGCCGCGTCGCCGAAGAGCTGTTCATGCATCACATGACGAGCGGCGCGTCGAACGACATCGAGCGCGCGACCGACATCGCGCAGCACATGGTCTGCGAGTGGGGCATGTCCTCGCTCGGCATGCGCGCGTTCCGCAAGGCGGGGAACAGTTTCGGCGACGACAAGCCGCACGCGATCAGCGAGGCGACGGCGCGTCGCGTCGACGAGGAAATCGAGAAGATCCTCAACGGCGGGTACGACCGCGCGCGGGATCTGCTGGACCGCAACCGCGAGGCCGTCAAGGCGCTCGCCGAAGCGCTGCTCGAGCAGGAAGCGCTCGAAGCGGACGAGATCAAGACGCTCCTCGCGCAGGCGAACGCACAGGCCTGACGCCCCGTGGAGCGGCGCCGCGCCGGCGGCCGGATCGGCCAGGCACCATCTCGAGATAATCGTGCGCTCAGCGCGGGCGTTCGGGACGCTGCTCGTCTCGTGAGCAGCACGACGGTGTATTACCGCGACCTCACCCCCCGGTGATCCTCGGCGTCGCCGCCTCGACCAGCACAGGGCTGGCTCCAGGCATCCGCGTCGCAATCTGCGGGCATCGCATGCAAGCCTGAACGCCTTCCTGCCGCCACCACATGCACTGTGAGCGCAACGCGCATCGCGGAGCGATCGCGACCACGGGCGAGAGCGATTGCACGAGACGCGTGGCGAGCGTGCAGCGGCCCTCCCCGAAATGCCGGCAGCAACCGCCGGCGCACGGGGCGCCGATGCGGAAGACCTCCGTCGGTTCGACGGGCGTCGCGCTGGCGAGGATCTCCGGCGTCAGCGGCACGGCCCGGTCAAGGTAGGCGACGCGCGGCTCCGTCGCCGTACCTTGAACGAGCCCAAATACCGTCGCGCCGGACATGTCCGGCTGTGCGCTCGGACACTGTGGCGCGACGTCTGTCTTGATAGTCGCCATCCGATCTTCGCTTCCTATGGCGGGAAGCCTTGATCCTTCCAGCACTGGAAGGCGTCCAGGAACCCCTGCTTGTTGAACGTCCCCGCGCAGCCGGGCGCCGGCATGCTCCCGTTATTGACCGCGTCGTGGATTCCCTGCCAGTTGTTCTTGACGGCGTTCGGCTCCCACAGATCGAACTTGAACAACATGTGCTGGCGATAGCAGTCGGTGAAGAATGGTTTGACGACGGCCGCGAACCCGCAGTTCATCTGCGTTCCGCCGTAGCCGCCGCCCTGCGGATCGAACACCAGCCCGATGATGATCGGGCGGTGCGGGATCTTGTGCGCCTGGACGGCGCGGAAGACCGCGCCGAGCGTGGACTCGGTGAACTGCTCGAACGTGATGTGCGCCGCAGGGGCGGGCGGTTTTGGATCGGTTGGCATCGTGCTCCTCCATCAGAACAACGGTTTCAGGGGCCCATAGATATGGCTGAGGCCGATTCCCCCCGGATCGCCAAGCATGTTGCCCTGGTGGCAACCGAAGCAGTTCATGAACTGCGTGTATGTCTCCAAGGCCGAATTGGCCAGGATGTTCGTGCCCACGCCGTTGTTGCCCGTCGGAGGCACGCCGAACGGCGTCCACGTGGCGCCCGTCATGAAGTACTTGTTGCGGATGTCGTTGCCGGGCACCTGCGCGGTGTTGTGGATGGAAATCACCTGGGTATTGGAGGACGTGCTGTTGCCAGGCATCCCCCATGGATTGTCTCGGCGCGTATCGCTCGGGCTGACCGTGCCGGGAACCGGCGGGTTGCAGTTGCCGGGCGGTTGCACGGCATTGATGTTGCCGTTCGTGAGATCGACGGTCATGTGCATGCAATTGAAGTCGCCGTTGGAGTTGGTGGCCGACAGCAGCCATGTTCCCGCCGTCGTCTGATTGACCGTCTTCACCCCCGTCGTGGAGGTGTACGAATAGGTCGCGTCTGGCGCGGTGCCGAAGTGCTCGAACGTGGCCCAGATCATTTCCGGGTGCCCGAGCGTGCTGCCGACGACGTGAACGCTGATGAGGGCCAGCGAGACGTTCTTCGTCCCGTTGGGGACCCATTGCGCGGAGTTCGAGGTGTTGTAGCTGGGGACGGTGGCCTGCGCGGTGATGTAATCGCTCGCGTTCGGCAGCGTGGACGCCTCGACCCACGCCGTCTTGATCTCGATCGCCAGCGCGTTGGGATCGGGGAACGTGACGTTCTTCGTCGCGGCGAAATTCACGATCTTCGTCAGGTGCGCCTGGGTCGTCGGGAACGTCGTGAATGCCGGGCTGAACGCGTTGTTCTTGTTGCCGGTCAGGAAATAGGTGTAGACGTCATTCACCATCGTCGCGAAGTACACCAGCGACTTGCCCTGCGACATCAACGCGGCGTCCGTGCCGGCCTGACCTTCTTCCGGCTCGATGAGGTGTCCCGTCAAGTCGACGAAGATCGCGCGCCTGTCGATCAGGAACATCTGGGCCGTCGGGATTCTCCTGACAGCGGCCGGCCGGGCGATTGGCTGGATCGTTTGAGGGCCCCGGACTTGCGGGACCTGCAGCAGTTTCGGCGACCTGATGGGCTTGTTCGCCTTGTCGAAGAACGTGACCGTCTTGTTCGGCGCCACCGCGACTCGCGTCACCTCGACTTCCCGGTTCAACCGGTTCAGGACGATCGGGTTGCCCGCAGCGCTGACCTTCGGGCGCTGCACCTCGAACGCTCGGTGCCGTTTGTCGAAGATCACCGGCAGGTTGTGCGGCCCCGCCTTGGCAGTCCGCACGCGGAAGAACTTGATGAACCCCGGCTCGTGCTGGCTGAACGTGCGCTGGCCGTTCGAGTCCGGCGGCGAGACGTCGAAAAAGGTCGGCGAATTGAAGATGCGGCTGCCGCCGCCGTAGCGGCTCGGCGCCGGCGACGTCAGCCACAAGAACATCTGCTGCGACCACTCGTAGAAGCTGCAGTTGGGGATGTTCGGAAAGTTGACGCTGTCGGCCGGTTTCACCACGCCGTCCTGCGCGGGGACGCCCGTTTCGAACCACGAGGCAAAAGTCGCCGCCGCGACGGGGCAGCCCCCCTTGGAATCGCTGGGAATCGTCTGCGCGCGCAGCGTCCGACCCAACGGTCCAACGACGATGGCCGTGAGCCATATCGTTGTGGCCGTCGCCATCAGCACATATGCCGCGTGACCCTTGAACACCTGACGCGCCGTTCGTCGAGGGAAGATTCTCATGTCGCCTCCAACATGTGCTGGGAACGATCGACCCATGGGCGGCACGCGGTACGTTCGCGGCCCTCGCGCCGTGGAGCGATCAAGCAATTGCTATAACGGCGGGCGTGGCGATTCCGAACAGGCTATCGAGGCAAGTGCCGGAAGATGCCGGCTAATTGGCGAGGCGTTTCTCTATCTCGGCGAGCGCTGCGGCGATCTGCTTCTTTCTGACCGGATGGACGGTCGCGGCGGCCTGACGCTGCAGTTCGGCGCGCGCGAGCTTCAGCGATTCCTGCTCGCGGAGGCGCTCCGGATCGATCGGCGGCGTGCTCCCCGCACGGCGGCGCCGCTCCGCTTCCCGTTCTTCCATCTGCTCCTGGATGCGCGCTTCGGCGTCAACCAGGCCTTCTCCCGAATCTCCCATCGATATCCCTCAACTGAAGCTGACCGCTGACAGCTGTTTCAGAATACAGGAACGCCGTCCGGCTTGTCTCATCAAATCGCACATAATGGATCGATGGCCCGGCGCGCGGATGTGCTCGACGCGTTTCATCCCGCCGTCGCCGATTGGTTCCGCGCGTCGTTTGCGGCGCCGACGCCGCCGCAGGCGCAGGGCTGGCCGGCGATCGCGCGCGGCGAATCCACGCTGATTCTCGCCCCGACCGGCAGCGGCAAGACGCTGTCCGCCTTCCTTTGGGCGA
>QHWR01000104.1:8434-19206 GCA_003223835.1 Acidobacteriota bacterium
GGCACGCCGAAGCGGCGCGACGATACACCTGGCACGCCGGGGCGACGCGAAGGCGGACCTGTCCCGCCGAAGCGGCGCGACGATGCACCCGGCACGCCGGGGCGACGCGAAGGCGGATCCCGGATTCTGTACATCTCGCCGCTGAAAGCGCTCGCCGTTGACGTGGAGCGCAACCTCCGGGCGCCGATTGCCGGCATCGGGCACCACGCGGCCGCGCGCAACGAGCCGTATCACGCGCCGGCGGTGGCGGTGCGCACCGGCGATACGCCCGCCGCCGAGCGCGCGCGGTTCCAGCGCGAGCCCGCGGACGTCCTCATCACGACTCCGGAATCGCTCTACCTGCTGCTGACGTCGAACGCGCGCGAAGCGCTGCGCGCGATCGACACCGTCATCATCGACGAGATCCACGCGCTCGTTCCTTCGAAACGCGGCGCGCACCTGGCGCTGTCGCTCGAGCGGCTCGAGGCGCTGGTGAACCGGCCGCTGCAGCGCATCGGCTTGTCCGCCACGCAGCGTCCGCTGGACGAGGTCGCGCGCTTCCTCGGCGGCGCCGTGAAGAAGAGCGGAAGGACCGTCTCAGGCAAAAAGGCGCGCCCGACGGCAGACGCGGAGGAAACGATCCACGACGAGTTCGCGGCGCACACGGGGACGCCGGAGTACCGGCCTGTCACGGTCGTTGACACGTCGCATCGGAAGGAGCTCGAGCTGCGGATCGAGGTGCCGGTCGAGGACATGGCGCGGATCGGCGAGACCGGGGAAATCCCGAGCGGTCCGGCATCGCAGCCGGCGTCGCGGACGTCGATCTGGTCCGCGATCCATCCGCGCCTGCTCGAACTCGTGCAATCGCACCGCTCGACCCTGATCTTCGTCAACAGCCGCCGCATCGCCGAGCGGCTCGCGTCGGCGCTCAACGATCTCGCCGGCGAGACGCTCGTGCGATCGCATCACGGATCGCTGGCGCGCCCGCAACGGATCGAGGTCGAGGATCGGCTGAAGGCGGGGCAGATTCGCGGTCTCGTCGCCACCTCCTCGCTCGAGCTGGGCATCGACATGGGCGCGATCGATCTCGTCGTCCAGATCGAGGCGCCGCCGTCGGTGGCGAGCGGCGTGCAGCGGATCGGACGGTCGGGGCACCGCATCGACGAACCGAGCCGCGGGATCATCGTGCCGAAATTTCGCGGCGATCTCGTCGCGTGCGCCGCCGTCACGCGCGCGATGCACGAGGCGCAGATCGAGGCGAGCCGCTACCCGCGCAATCCGCTGGACGTCCTCGCGCAACACATCGTCGCGATGGTGGCGATGGACGGCTGGGACGCCGACGAGCTGTTTCAAACCATCCGGTGCGCCGCGCCGTTCGCGGAGCTGAGCCGATCGATTTTCGACGGCGTGCTCGACATGTTGTCGGGGCGCTATCCCTCCGACGACTTCGCGGATCTCCGGCCGCGGATCACGTGGGACCGTGTGAAGAACACCCTGACCGCGCGCGAGGGAGCGAAGCGCGTCGCGGTCGTCAACGGCGGCACGATCCCGGATCGCGGGTTGTACGGCGTGTTCCTGACGGGGGAGCGCGGCCCCGGCGCACGCGTCGGCGAGCTCGACGAGGAAATGGTGTTCGAGAGCCGGGTCGGCGAAACGTTCCTGCTCGGCGCCTCGACGTGGCGGATCGAGGAGATCACCCACGATCGCGTCATCGTGTCGCCGGCGCCCGGCGAGCCCGGCAAGACGCCATTCTGGAAGGCGGACGCCGCGGGCCGGCCGCTGGAGCTCGGGCGCCACATCGGCGAACTGGTCCGGACGCTGCGTCAGATGCCGCCCGGCGCCGCGATCCAGCGCCTCACGAAACACCACGACCTCGACTCAAAGGCGGCCGAAAACCTCGTCCGCTATCTCGCCGATCAGGCCGCGGCGACGGGCGCCGTGCCGGATGACCGCACCATCCTGATCGAGCGCTGCCGCGACGAGCTGGGGGACTGGCGCATCTGCCTGCTGTCGCCGTTCGGCGGACGCGTGCACGCGCCGTGGGCGATGGCGGTGGCGGAACGCGCGCGCGCCGAAGCCGGCCTCGACGTCGAGACGATGTGGACCGACGATGGGTTCGTGGTGCGGTTTCCGGAAACGGAAACACCGCCGGATCCCGCGCTGCTGGTGCCCGCGTCGGACGAAGCGGAAGCGCTCGTCGTCCGTCAGCTCGGGAGCACGGCGATGTTCGCGGCGAAGTTCCGCGAAGCGGCCGCCCGGGCGCTGCTGCTGCCCCGCCGCCGGCCCGGAGCGCGGACGCCGCTCTGGCAGCAGCGCAAGCGGGCCGCGGATCTCCTCGCCGTCGCGGCGAAGTTCGGATCGTTTCCGATGATCCTCGAAGCGTACCGCGAATGCCTGCGGGACGTCTTCGACATCCCGGCGCTCGTGGAGACGCTCGGCCGCCTCGAATCGCGCGAGATCAAGAGCGTCACCGTGGACTCGACGACGCCGTCGCCGTTCGCGTCCGCGCTCCTCTTCGGCTACGTCGCGAACTACATTTACGATGGCGACGCGCCGCTCGCTGAGCGCCGCGCGCAGGCGCTGGCCATCGATCAGGCGCAGTTGCGGGAATTGCTCGGGGAAGCGGAGCTGCGGGAGCTGCTCGACGCCGACGCGCTCGCCGACGTCGAGCGCCAGCTCCAGCAGATCGACGACCGGTATCACGCGCGATCGATTGACGGCGTCCACGATCTGCTGCTTCACCTGGGCGACCTGACGCCGTTCGAGATCGACGCGCGGTCACGACTGGCGGCGACGGAAGCGATCGAACGGCTGTCCATCGAACGGCGCGCGATTCGGATCAACATCGCGGGCGAGGGGCGCGTCATCCCCGTCGAATACGCCGCGCGCTATCGCGACGCGCTGGGCGTTCCGCTCCCGGTCGGTCTTCCCGAGTCGCTGCTCGGCCCGACGCGGGACGCCGCGCTGGACCTCGCGCGCCGGTTCGCTCGCACGCACGGCCCATTCACGACCGCCGAGTTCGCGGCGCGCTACGGACTTGGACGATCGACGGCCGACGCGCTGCTGAAGGCGCTCGCCGCGGCGGGGCGTCTGCTCGAGGGGGAGTTCAGGCCGGGCGGCGCGGGGCGCGAGTGGTGCGACCCCGACGTCCTGCAGACGATCCGCCGGCGATCGCTCGCCAAGCTTCGCCGTCAGGTGGAACCGGTCGAGCCGCCGGTGCTCGCGCGGCTCGTGACGTCCTGGCAGGGGGTCGTCCGCCGGCGCGCCGGGCTCGATGCGCTGCTCGACACGATCGAGAACCTCCAGGGGGCGCCGCTGCCGGCATCCATCTTCGAATCCGAAATTCTCGCGGCGCGCATCGAGGGCTACACGCCGACGGATCTCGACGCGCTCACGGGCGCCGGCGAAGTCGTCTGGCGCGGCGTCGAACCGCTCGGCGAACGCGACGGCCGCATCGCGTTGTATCTGACCGATCACCTGGCGCGGCTCTGGCGTACCTCTCCCGAGCCGAAGCTACGCGAAGGCGGGCCCGACGTGTCGCCGATCGAGCGCGCGATCGTCGATCACCTGCGCCGCCAGGGCGCGTCGTTCTTCGCCGCGATCCACGAAGCCGCCGGCAACGGCTATCCGGGCGAGACCGTGGATGCGTTGTGGGATCTCGTCTGGAAAGGGCTGCTCACGAACGACACGTTCCACGCGCTGCGCGCGTTCACACGCCCGCCGGAACGTCGTCCGCGAAAGCCCGCGGGGCGCGCGCGGCCGTTCCGGAGCCGCCGCGTCGCGCCGCCGTCCGCGGAAGGGCGCTGGTCGCTGCTCGCCGACCGCGCCGGCGGTCGCGTCAGCGACACCGAGTGGTCCACCGCGACCGCGCAGCAGTTGCTGTCGCGCTACGGCGTCCTCACACGCGAGGTCGCCGCGGCCGAGGGGATCGTCGGAGGATTCGGCGCCGTCTACGACGTCCTGAAAGCGCTGGAAGACGCGGGGCGCATCCGGCGCGGGTACTTCGTCGGCGGCGTCGGCGCCACCCAGTTCGCGCTCCCCGCCGCGCTCGAACTGCTCCGATCGCTGCGCGATGTTCCCGACGAAGCCGAGGTCGTTGTGCTTGCGGCGACCGATCCGGCGAACCCGTACGGGACGACGTTGAAGTGGCCGTCCGCGTGGGCGGCGGACGCGGAGCCGGACATCGCGGGTCGCGGACCGACCCGCAGCGTCGGCGCCCTCGTCGTCCTGGTGAACGGCGCGCTTGCCGCGTACATCCCGCGCGGCGGTCGTCAGCTCCTCGTGTTCCTCCCCGAGGACGAGCCGGCGCGTTCGACGACTGCGCGCGCGCTCGCCGAGCGCCTCGCGCTGATGGCGCGCGACGCGGCCCGCCGCGGATCACCCGCTCGCGCCGTCCTTGATCGAGGCGGGGTTCACGCCGTCGGCGATGGGGCTGCAGATGCGGCGACGTGCCTGAAGGGGACACGATCCTTCGGGCGGCGCGCACGCTGCATCGCGCGCTCGCCGGCGGCACGGTCGTCCGCTTCGAGTCGGTCCTGCCGGCGCTGACGCGCGTCCACGAAGACACCTCCGTCACGGGACGGACGATCGAGTCCGTCACGGCCCGTGGCAAACATCTGCTGATCGGTTTTTCCGGCGGCCTGGTTCTCAGAACGCACATGCGCATGAACGGAAGCTGGCACGTCTACCGCGCGGGCGAACGCTGGCAGCGCGCGCGCCGCGACATGCGCATCGTCGTCGCGACGGACGCGTACGAGGCCGTCGCGTTCAGCGTCCCCGTCGCGGAATTCCTGCGCGAGCGCGACCTGCAGCGGCAGGAGGACTTGCGGGAGATGGGACCGGACTTGCTGTCGGACGATTTCGATCGCGCGGAGGCGCTGCGGCGGCTGCGCGAACAGGGGAACGTCACCGTCGGGGATGCGCTGCTGAACCAGCGCGTCGTGGCGGGCGCGGGCAACGTGTATCGGTCGGAAGTGCTGTTCCTGTGCGGGATCCATCCGCGCGCGACGGTGGACGTCGTCACGGACGCTGCGCTCGAGGAGGCGCTCTCGACCGCGCGTCGCCTCATGCGGGCGAACGTGGTCGATCCGCAGTCGTCCATCGTCACGTATACGGGTTACCGCCGGACGACGCGTCGCGCGGATCCGGCCGAGCGGCTGTGGGTCTACGGCCGGGCGCGGAAACCCTGTCGCAAGTGCGGGGCCCCGATCCGCGTCGTCCGGATCGGCCCGTACGCGCGGCTGACGTATTACTGCCCGCGCTGCCAACCGGTGGCTGCCACCTATTGATGCACGACGTAGTGGATCGTCCCGTCCGCCCGGACGACGCGATCGACGATGAGGCGCGTCCGGGCGGCCACGGGGCGGACGTCACCGCCCACGCCCGCGGACGCTGACGGCGTCAGCCCGTCGATCCCCGGCGACGGCGCGTCGGCGGCCGGCGACACGCCGTGGAGCGGGCAATACTCCGTCGGCGCGCTCCCGATTGGGAAATAGTCCTCGACGACGGTCGAGCGGGCGACGGCCGGAACCGCCGCGGCGGGCTCCTCGCTCGTGCCATCGGTGGGCACGCCCGGCAGACTCGTCAGCCCCGCCTGCACGTACTGCGGACCCAGCCATCCGTGACGGCAGGCATCCGTCGCGCGCTCGCCGCTGAGACGGCAGATCGCCACCTTCTCGACGTCGGCCGGCGGCTGGTACCAATCCGGCTGATCCCCGGCCGTCGCGACCTTCATGAACGCCGCCCATGCCGGCACCGCGACGACGCTGGCGAAGCCGCGGTTCATGATCGGCGCGCGCCGATCCATGCCGAACCAGACGCCGGTCACGAGATGCGGCGTGTAGCCGATGAACCACGCGTCCGCGAAATCGTCGGTCGTCCCCGTCTTCCCCGCCGCCGGCAGCTTGAACCCGGCGGACCGCGCGGTGGTCGCCGTCCCCGACGAAATGACGTCCGCGAGCATGCTGGACATCAGGAACGCGGTGGCGTCGCTGACGGCGCGACGACGGTTGCCGGGATCCGCCCACAGCAGCCGGCCGTCGGAATCCTCCACGCGCGAGATGAGATGCGGCGCCACGGCGGTGCCCTCGTTGGCGAACACGCCGTACGCCGACGTCAGCTCCATCAACGTGACTTCGCCGGTGCCGAGCGCGAGCGACGGGACGTTCGGCATCGGCGACGCGATCCCGAGGCGCTGCGCGAGGTACGTCGTCGAGCTGATGCCGACCTGCTGCAGCAGTTGCGCCGCCGCGCGATTGCTCGAGATCTTCAGCGCGGCCCGCAGCGTGTACTCGGTCTGTTCGTGCTCGCCGCTGGGCAGCCACGCGCCGCGCGACGTGTAGATCGGCGCGTCGAGATGCCGCAGGATCGACGCGGGCGCGTACCCGCGCTCGAGCGCCGCGGCGTAAATGATCGGCTTGAACGCGGATCCTGCCTGGCGGTGCGCCTGCGTCGCGCGATCGAAGCTGCTCCGGCTGAAATCGCGTCCGCCGACGAGCGCGCGGACTTCACCGTTCGCGGCGTCAATCGAGACGAGGCTGCCCTGCAAGTCACGCGCGGCGGGACGGAGCTTGACGATCTGCGCGATGCGGCCCGTAATCGCCTGCTCCGCCGCGCACTGCATCTTCGGCTCGTAACCCGTGTAGACGCGAAGCCCGCCGCGCAGGACCTGCTGGCCGCCGAACCGCGCGACCAGCTCGCGGCGGACCGCTTCCTGGAAATAGAGACCGCACGCGCCGGCGCGCGGCGCCGACGTGACGTCGGCCATCACGCGGCTCGCGTGCAGCGGCTCGTCGAGGGCGGATCGATACTCGGCGTCGGTCAGCCGCCCCGTCTCGCGCATCAGCCGCAGCACCAGATTGCGGCGCGCGAGCGAGCGCCGCGGCGCCAGCGACGGCGCATACGCCGTCGGCGATCGGACGATGCCGGCGAGCGTGGCCGCTTCGGCGGCATCGAGGTCGGCCGCGGGCTTCGCGAAATAGCCGCGCGCCGCCGCCTCCACGCCGTAATAGCCGTTCCCGAAATAGACCGTGTTCAGGTACGCGACGAGGATGTCATCCTTCGCGTACCGGTGCTCGAGCTGCGCCGCGATCGTGGCCTCGCGCAGCTTGCGCGTGAACGTCCGCTCCGGCGAGAGTTGCAGCGTGCGCGCGAGCTGCTGGGTCAGCGTGCTGCCCCCTTCGACGATGCGTCCCGCCCGCCAGTTGCGCCAGGCGGCCGAGACGATCCGGAGCGGATCCAGTCCGCGGTGCGAATAAAAGCGGCGGTCCTCCACCGAGAGCAGCGCGTCGACCATCCGCTTCGAGACCCGATCGAGCGGGACGTCGAGGCGCTGTTCCGCGTAGAAGCTGAAAACGGGACGGCCGGCGCGGTCGAACACGACCGTGGCCTGCGGCCGCGGCGCGATCTCGGCGAGGTCAGCCGCGCGGTGCAGCGCGCCGTCGAGGCGCCAGGCGCCCGCGACCGCGAGAACGGCGCAGCTCCAGCCGACGATCGCCGCTGCCGTCACGCATACGATGACACCCGCGCGTCGCACCCTGTGTACCTCGAGGATCGAACGAGGCAACCGGAGTGCCACACGAATCGGCCGACTGTCAGCTATCTACACGTGAAAAACGGAAGACGATTCACCGGAATGTGGAAGCTCGTCCGCCAGGAGCCGGGCGAATAGGTAACGCGCTTCACACTGCGATGCGATGCGGATGAGCGTGCACATTAATGAAGAGCCGCGCGCCCGCGACCCGGGCTTTCCGCACACGGCGAAGCGGCGTGAGCGTGGCCGTATCATACGAACGTCATCTCGACCTTGTACGACGGGCTGGTGAGCTGCGCCTGGACCGTCGCGCGCACTCACGCGGGTGGATGGCGACTCGCTCGGCGCCGGCGCGAAGGCCGACGAACGACATCTGCACACGCGCGTCGGGATCGAGCAGATCGGCGACGACCGTCGTGCGCGATGGAGGGTCCGCCTGCCACGCGCGACGGTAGCCGTCGTTCATCGCGGAAAAATCCGCGGCGTCGCGCAGATAGACGGTCACCGCCACGGCCTGCGCCAGCGACGACCCGCCGGCGCGCAACTCATCGTCGGCGCGCGCAAGGAGTCGTTCTGTTTGAGCCGAGATATCAGACCGTTGGGACGTCCCGGTCACGCCGGAGACGTAAACGGGGGAATCCGGGGACACGGTTCATTTCACCACGGAGATCACAGAGTTCACAGAGGCCATTATGTCTTCTCTGCGATCTCTGCGAACTCTGTGGTGAGTTCAGCGACTCTCTCGAGATCTCTGTGGCCTCATTTCGGCCAGACGGACTTCCACTGGCGCCACCACGACGCGCGGTCGAAGCCCAGCTCGTCCCACCACGCGTCGAGCGCCCGGCGGTCGCCGCGAAGAATCGCTTCGCGCGTTGCGCCGGCAGGCGGCGGCACGAGCGTGGCCATTCGGTCGTAGACGCGCGCGCGCTCCTCGGTCGTGCCGCGCGACAGCAGATGCCAGAGCGTCAGCGCATCGCGGACCCGCGCGCGCGTGAGGACGAGATCGAGCGCGGCGGCGCGGCGGGGGTCCGCGGCCACGCTGAAATCGAGCGTCGCCAGTGCTTCTTCGTAGCCTTCGGGCGCGTCGGCGAAATGCGGGGTGCCGGGGCCGAAGTGCGGACGCGTGGCGCAAATCGCCTCCTGCGGAATGAACGATTCCCGGCCGCGATATTCGAAGCCCACCCATCCGTGGAGGACGTGCACCGTGCCGTAGCCGCGCTCGTCCACGTCGAGCGTGTACGCGCAGCCGAGATCGACGGCGGTCGCCGACGGCGTGTCGACATAGAACAATCGCGGCGGGGCCCAGATCTGCGCGGTGATCCGGCCGCGCTCCAGCGACACGCGGTGCTCGCCGACGCGGCTCTCGAGCAGCCGCAGACGTGTGTTCGGCTCGATTTCGACCAGGCCGATGGAGCCGACCTCGATCCTGGCGCGCGACTGCTCGTCGGTCACAATCCATGCGCCCACCGGCAACTGCCCCGTCCCTTCGACTTTCGTCCCGGCGACGGCCGGCGCGCCCGCCAGCGACTCGACCGTCCAGCTCGACGCGGTCAATCCGCGCGCGAACCAGGCCGCGGTCACGACGAGCGCCAGCGACGCCGCGGCCATCGCGAGCGGCAGCACGATGCGCAGCACGCTGCGCCGCGCCGTACGGGCGGGCATCGGCGGCAGCGCGCCTTTGTGCGCGAGCGGCGCGAGCACACGTTCGAGGCGCGCGATCTCCGGGTCGGGCGCTCCGCGGCCCGTCCACAGATAATCGTTGCCGAGGTCCCGATCTTTCATCGTTCGAGCTTCTCTCGTAATTGCTTCATCCCACGGTGCAGGTTCACGCGTACCGACGCCGCCGTCAGTCCCGTACGTTCGGCGATCTCGGGTCCGCTCAGGCCTTCGACGAGGCGCAGCACCAGCGTGTCGCGATATGCCTCGGGCAGCCGGCGGATGACGTCGAGGATCGCGTTGGCCTCCGCCAGCGCGCCCGTTTCGCCGCGGGCCGGAAGATCGTCGGGCAAGCTGACCTCGTCCGCCGATCGGCGGTGGAAATCGAGCGCGCGGTTCCGCGCGATCATCGCAATCCACCCCCCGAACGCCGCCGGATCGCGCAGGTCGTCGAGCCGCCGCCACGCGGTCAGGAATACGTCCTGAACCAAATCGTCCACGTCGTTCGCCGGGACGCGCGCCAGCAGCAACCCGTGCACGATCCGCGCGTAGCGATCGTAGAGCCGTTCGAACGCCAGCTGGTCGCCGGCGCGGGCCGCGCGGACGAATCGGCCGTCCTCGGCCGCGTGCCCCCACGGAAACCGCGTCACAACGGCACGCTCCGGGACGTCGCCCGCCCGTTCAGCCGCAAGCTCCACTTCTCTGAGGACGGTCATGGACGGATGGCGTTAACACGTGAATAACGTAGGTTCGGGGTTCGCGGTTCCCCCGAACCCCGAACCCCCGAACCGGGCCGTGTACAATATCTCGTTCCCCACCGTTCAAACGGAGGATCCGATGAGCCGTGTGTTGAGGATCTGTGCGCTGGCGCTGCCCGGAGTAATGCTGGGCGCCGCGATGGTGACCGCCGACGTGAAGACGCGCGACAGGGCGCAGCTCAAGTTCGAGAGCCGCGTGTTGAATTTCTTCATGGGCAAGGCGGCGAAGGAAGGCATCGAGTCGACGGTCGCGGTCAAGGGCAGCCGCAAGGCCACGATGAACGACGCGACGGGACGGATCGTGGACCTCGCCGAGGAGAAAGTCTACGACCTCGACGTCCATCGGAAGACGTATACGGTGAAGACGTTCGCGCAGATCCGGCAGGAGATGCGCGACGAGCAGAAGCCGGAGCGGGAAATGGAGGTCGACGTCGACGTGAAGGAGACCGGCCAACACAAGCAGGTCGCTGGCTACGATTCACACGAGTCGATCGTGACGATCACCGTCCGCGAAAAAGGCAAGACGCTCGAGGAGAGCGGCGGTCTCGTCATGACCACCGACACGTGGCTCGGCCCGCAGGTCCCGCAGATGAAGGAGGTCGCGGACTTCGACATGAAGTTCTGGCGCGCCATCCAGGGCCCGGAAGCCGCAGGCATGAGCGCCGAGCAGATGGCCGCCGTCATCGCGATGTATCCGATGGTCAGGAATGCGATGGAGCGCATGCAGAAAGAAGGCCCCAAGCTCCAGGGCACGCCGCTCGCGTCGACGACGACGTTCGAAGGCGTCAAGAGCCAGGAACAGATGGCGCAGCAGAAAGAGAGCGGCGGAGGCGGCGGCATCGGCGGCA
>QHWR01000104.1:19288-35379 GCA_003223835.1 Acidobacteriota bacterium
GGCCGGCTTCAGCGAAAAGAAGTAGACACGCGGAGGTTCCGATGGACGAACGGCGGAGCACGAGGTCGGCGCGGCGGCGGTTCCTTCGCGTGATTCCAGGGGCGGTGGCGGGCGCCATCGCGGCGCCCGCCCTCGCGCGGCAGGCGGAGCAGACGACGCCGCGGATCACCAAGGACAACCTCGACTGCGCTGAAAAGATCTTCGGCATCGACTTCAACGACGCCGAGGAGCAGCAGGCGCTCAACGGCGTCAATCGGAACCTCAATTCGTTCGAGGAGCTGCGCAAGACGGCGATCCCGCTCGACACGGAGCCGGCGATCGAGTTCGTGCCGTACCTGCCCGGCAGGAAACCGAAGCCCGGCGCGACGCCGGGCGCGAAGATCCACGTCACGCTCCAACCGCCCGGACCGCGGCCGTCGTCGCTCGACGACCTCGCGTTTCATCCCATCACCGCGCTTGCGCCGCTGCTGCAGCGACGCGACGTCTCGTCAACCGAGCTGACCAGGATGTATCTGGCGCGGTTGAAAAAATTCGGACCCAAATTGAATTGCTTCGTCACCCTGACGGAAGATCTCGCGCTCGAACAGGCGGCGCAGGCCGACAAGGAAATGCGCCCGGGACGCTGAAGGATCTGTTCGCCACGAAAGGCATTCCCGCGACGTGGGGCGCCGCGACGTACGAGCACCAGGTCTTCGACTACGACGCGACCATCGTCGAACGCCTGCGCGACGCCGGAGCGGTGCTCGTCGCGAAGCTGTCGATGGGCGCGCTCGCGCAGGGCGATCGCTGGTTCCGCGGCCAGACGAAGAACCCGTGGCGGCCCGACGATCCGTCGCCGCAGCGCAGCGGCTCGAGCGGATCGTCCGCCGGCCCGGGCTCGGCGACCGCGGCGGGGCTCGTCGTGTTCGGGATCGGCACCGAGACGCGCGGCTCGATCATCTCGCCGTCGAGCGCGAACGGCGTCACCGGCCTGCGGCCGACGTACGGCCGCATCAGCCGGTACGGCGCGATGGCGCTGAGCTGGACGATGGACAAGATCGGACCGATGTGCCGGTCTGTCGAGGACTGCGCGATCGTGTTCAACGCAATCTACGGGCCCGACGGGCGCGACAACACCGTCGCCGATGCGCCGTTCATCTGGAATCCGGACGTGCCGTTGTCGAAGCTGAAGATCGGGTACGTGAAGAACGAGTTCGACGTGAACGCGCCGTCACCGTTCGGCGGTGGACGTGGGGCCGCGGGCCGAGGTGCGGAAGGAGCCGAGGCCGGGAGGGGACGCGGCGCCGGACTGACCGAGGAGCAGCGCGAGCAGCAGCGCCGCAACCGCGAACAGCAGCTGAAGCTGCTGAACGAGGCGCTGGACGTCTACCGCGGCGCCGGCGCGGCGCTCGAACCGATCGAGCTGCCCGCCACGCAGCTCGCCGGCAACATCGGCTTCGTGCTGAGCGTGGAGGCGGCGGCGGCGTTCGACGATCTCACGCGAAGCAAGGACATCGCGGATCCGTCGCTCGGCACCTGGCCGAACACGTTCCGGACGTCGCGCTTCGTGCCCGCCGTCGAATACATCCGCGCGCAGCGCGCGCGCACGCTGCTGATGCGGGAATTCGACAAGCTGATGTCCACGTACGACGTGTTCCTCTCGCCGACCGGCAGCCAGAGCCTCGGCATCACCAACCTGACCGGCCACCCCGCCGTCGCGCTGAAGGCCGGCTTCGTGGACGGTGCGCCGATCGAGTTGATGGTCACGGGACGCCTCTACGACGAGGCCACGACGCTCCGCGTCGCGCTCGCCTTCGAGCGAGCGACGAAGTGGCACACGATGAATCCGACGCTGACATCGTCGTAGCGCAGGCCTTCATGGCCTGCTCGCGATCGGTCACTCATACCGCAAGGCGACGAGCGGATCGACGGCGCTCGCGCGGCGGGCGGGCACGTAGGCGGCGATGAGGGCGATCGTGCCGAGCACGGCCAGGGCGGCGGCGTACACCGCCGGATCCCACGGCTTCATGCCGTACAGCACGGACTCGACGAGCTTGCCGGCGGCGGCCGCGGCGCCGACGCCGGCGGCGGCGCCCGCCGCGAGAATGTCGCCGGTCTGCCTGACCACCAGCGCGCGCACGTCCGAGGTATTGGCCCCGAGCGCCATCCGGATCCCGATCTCGCGCGTGCGGCGGGCGACGTTGTACGCCAGCACGCCGTACAAGCCCAGCGCCGCGAGCAGCGTCGCCAGCCCGGCGAAGCACGCGGTCAGCACCGAGAGCAGCCGCTCCCTCGACAGGTTGTCGGCGATCTGATCGTCCATCGTGCGCAGATCGCGGATCGGCAGATTGGGATCCACCGCGCGCACCGTGCCGGACACCGTCTCCGCGAGCGCGTTCGGATCGACGAGCGTGCGCACGTAATACGTCATCGCGCTCTGCGCCGGAACCTGCGCGTACGGCGTGTAGTAGACGCGCGGCGGCGCCTCGCGCATGTCGCTGTACTTCGCGTCCCGGACGACGCCGACGATGGTGGTCTCCAGTTTGACGGCCGATCCCCTCCCGCGCGCCATGCGATGACCGATTGGATCCTGCCCCGCCAGGAAGTGGCGGACGAACGCCTGGTTGACGATCGCGACCTTCGGGGCCGTCAGCACGTCCGACGCCGTGAACTCCCGTCCCGCGACGAGCGGAATCCCGAGCGTCCTGAAGTAGCCCGGTCCCACGACGTTCAACGAGCTGCTCGCGTCGTCGTCTGCCGGCGGCGTGTAGCCTTCGACGCTCACGCTGGTCATCGCGTTGTCGCCGGCGATGGTCCGCACCCGCGCGAGCGACACGCCGCTCACCCCCGGCACCGCCGCCAGACGATCCGACAGCGTGTCGTAGAGCTGCCGCGTGCGTTCGTCGGCGTACCCGTTCAACTTCGGCGCGAGCGAAAACGTCACGACGTGATCGGCGCGGAGGCCGAGGTCGATGCGGGCGAGGTTCACCAGCGTCCTGCCGAAGAGCCCCGCCATGATCAGCAGGAGCACCGACATGGCGGTCTGCACGACGACGAGCGCGGCGCGCAGGCGGCTCGATGCGCGCGTCGTCGTCTGGCCGCTCTGCTCCTTCAACGCCGACGTCAGGTGCGGCCGCGACGCCTGGAGCGCGGGATACAGCCCGACGGCAACGCCGGCGACAATCGTCGCGGCGAGGGCGAACAGGAGCATGCGCGCGTTCAGCGTGACGTCGAGGAGGCCCATTTCCGCGGCGTGCGGCAGCAGCGCGATGACGCCGGCGAGCGTCCAGTGCGCGACGACGAGTCCCACGGCGCCGCCGGCGAGCGCGATCGCCAGCGATTCGCCGAGCAGGTACCGCACGAGCCGGGCTCGCGACGCGCCGATCGCGAGCCGCACGGCCACCTCGCGCCTGCGGGCGACCGCCCGCGTCAATTGCAGGTTCGCGACGTTGGCGCAGGCGATGAGCAGCACGAGGAGCGTCATGCCCATCAGCAGCAGCATCGGCCGCAGCGCCTTGTCGCGCTGGCTGCCCCGCCCGTACGCGCCGGGACGGACGATTACCTTCTTCGCGCGGAAGCGTCGGAGGAAGTCCGCACTGGTGCCCGACAGCTGCAGCGCGTCCTGTTCGATCTGGGCGTGATAGGAGACGTTGATGGCGGTCTCCGCCTGCTCCCGCGTCACGCCAGGCCGGAGACGCGCGACGAGCGTCACCCAGTAGTTCCTGCGATCGTTGAGGCCGGTGAATCCCGGCGACATCTCGTTCTTCATCGTGATCGGGACGAACACGTCCGGCACGCTGCCCGGGAAGTCGCCGGAGAAATCCTTCTGGGCCACGCCGACGATGATCATCGGATGGCCGTTGACCACGAGCGTCCGGTTCAGGACGGACGCCTCGGCGCCGAACCGCTTCTGCCAGTACGCGTGCGTCAGGACGACCAGCGGATGCGCACCGGGACCGGTGTCGTCGTCTTCCGCGAACACGCGGCCGAGCGCGGCGCGGACGCCGAGAAGGCCGAAGTAGTTTCCCGACACGAGCAGCGCGGATCCGGGGAGGGCTTCGCCGCGATACGAGAGGCTGGCTTCCGTCGCCCGCGACGCGGCGAGGCCGGTGAAGGGCGTCTGCTGCGTCTGCAGATCGCGGAACATCGGATAGCTGAAGGAAGGACCGCCGTCCTCGTCGGCAGACACGCTGCCCTGCAACGGCCCGGGGTGGTACAGGAAGACGAGGCGATCCGGATCCTGCACGGGAAGCCGCCGCAACAGGGCGCGATCGATCAGCGAGAACATCGCGGCATTGGCGCCGATGCCCAGCGCGAGCGACAAGACCGCCGCGAACGTGAAGAGCGGCGCCCGCGCCAGCGAGCGAAGAATCTGAGGCATGCCATCTACTTGCGGCGTTCGGACTTGACGAGCGCCGTCATCACGCGCCCCTGGTCGTAGCCCTGCAGGCGATCGGCGGCGTCCAGGTACGCTTCGCGCAGATCGCCGGTGAGCGTGTGCGTGTCGGCGACCGCCGTCAGCACCTGCGCCAGCTCGTACCCGCCGGTCATCCCCTTCGCGGACTGCAACGCCGAGAGCAGGGCGTCGTGGCTCGCGTTCGGCTGGCGCGCGACGGCCTGCAGCACGCGTCCGCGCTCGTAGCCCGATTGCACGCGGCCGAGCGCGGTGAAGAACGGCACGCGCGCGCCGCCGCCGATCCCGTGGCCCTTCAGCGTCTCGAGCAGGAATGACGCGCGCTCGTAATCGGACGACCCGGTTGCCGCGGCCTGGAGCGCGGCAGCGATCGTGGCGTCGTCCACGTCGGGCCGGGCGACGGCGGCCTTGAGGACGCGATGGCGCTCGTAGTCGCTGCCGATTGTCTCCAGGGCGGCGAAGAACGGCCCGCGCGTCTGCGAATCCAGCGGCTGCTGCGCGACGATCTGCTGGAGGAGCTGCGACAGCTCGTAATCGGATCCGATGCTGGTCGCGTTCTGCAGGACCTTCGCGAGCAGCGACGCGCTGACCGGCCCGCGCTTGAGCAGCGACGTGTACACGCGGTGCAGCTCGTAGTCCGATCTGATGCCGCGCGCCGCCTCGAAGTACGTCCCGCGCGACTGGTCGTCGGCCGGCAGCCGATCGACGATCGAGATCAGCAGCGTCGCGAGCCCGTAATCGGAGTGGATGTCGCGTCCCGCCTGCGAGATCGTCTGACGGAAGGTTTGTGGATCGAGCGTCGCCTGCTTGAAGAGCTGCGTGTAATACACGCCCTTGACGTAGTCTCCCTCGATGCGGCCGATCTCGGCGAGCACCGCCGGCGGCCCGCCCGACTTCAGGATGCGCGCGACGCGGCGCTCCGCGCCGATTCCGGTGTTGCGAACGAACCGCGGCAGGTGATCGTGCAGCCACTGCCGTCCTTCAGGTTCGTACGGGCGTTCCGATCCGTTGACCCAGTACCGCCGCTGCAGCTCGGCGCCGGTGTCGCGGATTTCCACGGTGTGCCGCCCGATCAGCGCGGCATCCGAGATCTGCAGCGATCCGCCCGGCGAGATCCACCTGACGTCGGCGTCGTCGTCGGTGAACTCGAATTCGCCGTTGTACTTGACGGCGAGCTTCTCTCCGTTGTGCGACCACACCCAGTTCCCGCTCGACCCGTGCTGCGTGTTGTGGATGGACTGCGAGACTTCTCCGACCCTGGCCGCCGCCGCGTCCATCGCAGCGCGAGCTTCGGCTGTCGCCGCGGGCGCGGACGCCATCGTGGACGCGCGCGCCCGGAGGGCATCGGCGGCTTCCCGGATCCGCGCGGCCGCGGCGGCCATCGCCGCCGCTGGATCATCGCCGGGACGCTGCACGGCCGTCGACGCTGCAGCGGGCGCGGTTGACGCGATCGTGGTTGCGATCGGTGCGCGCGTGCTCGCGACCGCAGGCTTCGTGACAGTCGTGGCAGCGACAACAGTCGTGGCAGCGACAGCCGGTTGGGCAGGCGCTGCCGCGGAGGTGGCCGTCGTTGCCGGGGTCTGCCGCGCCTGCGCGGCGAGCACGGCGCCGCACACCAGGAGAACGGCGACGCCTCCGCCGAACCACGCCGGGCCATGCGTGTCGTGCGCGTCGGGCGCGCCGAGGAGCCGGCGGATTCGATGCAACAGCGAGCCGCCCGTCGCGGCGACGAAGTGGTGCCGGGGCATGAGGTCCTTCCGGGTCATGCGGTGCTTCCGCCTGAAGGCGGACGCCACGTCTTCCAAATCGGCGAGCGCGCCGGCATAGGCAACCGGGTCGCCGCAGAGCGCGACCGCGAGATCGTCGCAGCAGTGCTCGCGCTCGTGACGAATCCGGCGCGACAGCCACCACACCGCGGGGTGATAAAAGAGGAGCGTCTCGACGAACATCTGCAGCAGGTTGACGAGGTAATCGTGCCGCCGGATGTGCGCGAATTCGTGCGCGAGAATCGCTTCGAGTTGTTGCGGCGCGAGCCCGGCGAGCGCGCTCGCCGGCAGCAACACCACCGGTTTGAGCCAGCCCACCACCGTCGGGACTTCGACGAGCGCCGATTCGAGAAGCGTGACCGCGCCCGAGATGTGCAGCTTGCGCGCGAGCCGCGCCGCGACTTGTTGCAAGCGCGCGGACGCGGGGGCGACGCCGTGCGTGCGCAGACGATGGATCCACCACCAGCCCGTCAACAGCCGCAGCGTCAGCAGGAGCACGCCGCTCAGCCAGACGAGCATGAACGTCGGAAGGAGCCGGGAGAGACGAACGATCGAGGGTTGAGGAGCGACGACCGAAGACCGTACGGACATCACGCCGCGGCCGACGTCGATCGTTTGGGGCCGCGGCTGCGGCGCGCGCACACCTGACGCGGACGTCGTTCGCGCGTCGTCGCGAGGCAGAATCGCGTTCGTCGATCGATCGGCCGACTGGAACATCTGCACGGCGGTGACCACGGGCATCGTCAGCATCACGGCCAGCGCGATCGAGGCGACGACGTAACGGACATCGGCGGCGCTGCGCCGCAGCATGGAGAGCAGGACCGCCGCGATCCCGGCGACGAGCGTCCCCTGCCAGAGGAAATGCAGCAGCGCCCACCCGATCGCCTGCGCGGCGGGCTGGCGCAGCAACGGCTCAATCACGCTCATGTCGCCCCTCCTTCCGGTCCGCCTGATCGCCGCGGAATGTTCCCGAAGGCCGCCGTTCGTCGTCGGACGGGCGGCCGTCGGCGCGCGCCCCGTCGATCATCCGTCTGATTTCGCGCAGCTCATCCGCGCTGGCGCGGCGCGCCGCGAGCGCCTGCATGACGAGCTTCGTCGCGGAGCCGCCGAACGCGCGGTCGAGGAGATCGCGCACGAGCTGCCGTTGCGTCTGCTCTTCGCTGAGGCGGGCGCGGTAGACATGCGTGCGGTCGCGCTCGTCGCGATCGACGAGCCCCTTCTCCGCCATGATCTGGAGCAGCTTGAGCGCGGTCGTGTAGGCGGCGGGGCGTTCGCGGCCGAGCACGTCGTGGACCTGCCGGACGGTGCTCGGGCCGCGCTCCCAGAGGACGCGCAGGATGGCCAGTTCGGCGTCGGTCGGACGGGGCGCGTGCGGTCGGGTCATACGATCGCGGAGTATCTACGAACGTCTTCGTAGTGTCAACGAAGATCTTCGTAGGGATTAGACGGAGCGCCGGGCGCGCGGGTTTGGATAGAATTGGCCGCATGCAGTCAGGAACTTACGCGCATTTCACCACCACCGAAGGCCAGTTCACGATCCGGCTCTTCGACAAGGAGGCCCCGAACACCGTCGCCAACTTCGTCGGGCTCGCCGAGGGCAGCAAGGAATGGCGGGATCCGGCGAGCGGCGAACGGCGTAAAGCGCCGTTTTACGACGGCGTGATCTTCCACCGCGTCATCAACGGCTTCATGATTCAGGGGGGCGACCGCCTCGGCCAGGGCACCGGCGGGCCCGGCTACAACTTCGCGGACGAGTTCCATCCGAAGCTGCGGCACGATCGCGCCGGCATCCTGTCGATGGCCAACTCCGGGCCGAACACGAACGGGTCGCAGTTCTTCATCACGCTGGGGCCGACGCCGCACCTCGACAACCGCCACTCGGTCTTCGGCGAAGTCGTCGAGGGGATGGACGTCGTGCGCAAGATCGGCGCGGTGCCCACGGGACGCCAGGATCGTCCCGTGAAGCCCGTCGTCATCAACACGCTCTCCATCGAACGGGTGAAGTGATGCCCGAGGGCGCGCGTCCGCCGCTCGACGAGCTGGTGGCGCGCGCCAGCGCGGGGGACCAGCCGTCGCTCGACACGCTGCTGCCGCTCGTGTACGACGAGCTGCGGCGGCTCGCGGCCGCGTACCTCCGGCGCGAACGGCCCGGCCAGACGCTGCAGCCCACGGCGCTCGTGCACGAAGCGTATCTCCGGCTGCTCAAGGACCGGCCGGATCGGTGGCAGAACCGCGCGCATTTCTGCGCGATCGCGGCACACTCGATGCGCCAGATTCTAATCGAGCGCGCGCGGGCGCGCGACGCGCAGAAGCGCGGCGGCGGCGGCGCGAAGGTCACGCTGGACGAGGGCATGATGGCGGGCGCGCCGCGGCCGATCGATTTTCTCGCGCTCGACGACGCGCTCGAGCGGCTGGCGGCGCTCGACGCGGAGCAGGCGCGGATCGTGGAGCTGCGGTTCTTCGGCGGACTGTCGGTCGACGAAACCGCGGAGGCGCTCGGCTCCTCGCCCGCCACGATCAAGCGGCGCTGGACGCTCGCGCGCGCCTGGCTGGCGCGCGAGCTGGAGGGCGCCGGCACATGACGCCGGAACGGTGGCGCCGCATCCAGCAGATCTTCGATGCCGCCATCGAGTGCGATCACGCGGGGCGCGACGCGATCCTCGCGCGCACGGCGGCAGAAGACCCGACGCTCGCCTCCGACGTGCGGTCGTTGCTCGATTCGCACGCGCGGACCGGCACCTTCCTGGAGTCGCCCGCCTGGACCGTCGCGCCCGAGCTGCTGCAGCCTTCGCCCGAAATCCCACGCGACCAGATCGGTCCGTATCGCGTGCTCGAGGAGATCGGGCGCGGGGGGATGGGGATCGTCTATGCGGCCGAAGACACGCGCCTGGGACGCATCGTCGCGCTCAAGGCGCTGCCGACCGAATTCGGCCGCGATCCCGTCCGGCGCGAACGGCTCGCACGTGAAGCGCGGGCCGCGGCGGCCGTCGCGCATCCGTCGATCGCGACGGTCTTCGCGCTCGAGGAAATCGACGGGCATCTCTACATCGCGTCGGAGCTGGTGCGAGGCCAGAGCCTGCGCCACGAGTTGTCGCACGGCGCGCTGCCGGTCGGCCGGGCGATCGCGACCGCGATCGACATCGCGGACGCGCTCGACGCGGCGCACCAGCAGGGCGTCGTTCACCGCGACCTGAAACCGGAAAACGTCGTCCGCCGGCTCGACGGCGGGATCAAGGTGCTCGATTTCGGCCTTCGGCGCGACGCTGACGCTGCAGGGCACGCTGCTCGGCACGCCCGGGTACATGGCGCCGGAGCAGTTGCGCGGCGAGACGGTGGACGCGCGCGCCGACATCTTCGCGTTCGGCGTGCTGCTGTACGAGCTGACGGCCGGCGTCCACCCGTTCGGCGGGGGCGACCCGGCGTCGCTCGTGGCGCGGCTCGTTGACGGCGACCCGCCGCTCGCGCGCGCGATCGATCCGCCGGCGCTCGACGCGATCGTGCGGCGCTGCCTCCGAAGCAATCCCGCGCAGCGGTACGACTCGGCGCGCACGGTCGCCGACGATCTCCGCGGGTTGCGCCGCACGGTAAGCGATCTTCCGCCGGAGGTTCACGCGAAGGAGGAAGGCGGAAGCGACGCGATCCTGCAAGCGCCCACCGACCGCGCGGCCCGGATCGCACGGCCCGCGGCGTACGACAGCGGCAGCCAGGTGCCGAGTGGCGACGGCGCCCTCTGGTGGTGGCAGTTCCATCAGATCGCGATCGGTTCCCTCGTCGCGTCGGCGGTCGTGCCCGGCTGGATCGCGCACGCGTGGATGGGCGCGCCGCGCGGATCGATCGTGTTCCTCGCGATTCTCATCTGCGCCACCGTCGCGGCCACGATCCGCGGCCATCTGTGGTTCACCTCCCGCGTGCACGTCGCGATGCTCGCGGCCCACCGGCGACGCGTGTTTCCGTGGCTCGCGACGTGCGAAGCGATCGTCGCGGCGCTCACGGCAATGGCTGGGATCCTCGTCGCCGGGACGCACGACGCGACGGCGGCCTGGCTGTTCGTGCTCGCGCTGCTCACCTTCATCTCGCTGATCCTGATCGAACCGGCCACCACGCGCGCCGCGCTGTCCTGAGCCGCGGGGACGTGGCAGTTTTCTTGCTCGTGTGACGACGCGGGTCGGAGTGCGTCAATTGCTGTACAGGACGCAGACACCGGTGTCCGATCGCTCAACCCGGAGCATGCATGGCTGATGAGGTACCGGCTCCTGTGCTGCGCTACGACGTGGCGACCGCACCCGTCACGCTGCTCGGCGCGGCCGGAGCCGAAGTCGTCCTGGATGACCTGGACGCGGTCATCTGGACGCGCGATCCTCGAACGTACCGCTGCACGTCGGTGACGCGCGGTCTCGAACGGCTGACCGGATGGACGGCCGACCAGTGGTGTCTCGACGTGGTGTCCTGGTCGGAACGGGTCATTCACGAGAACGATCGCGTCCGCGTCGTCGCCGCCCTGCGCAACGTCGTGGCGGACGGCGAGCCGCGACAGCTCGAGTACCGGCTGCGCACGGCGAACGGCCGCGTCCTGTGGATGCGCGACGCCATGCGCCCGGTGATCGCGCCCGATGGCGGCACCGCCGCGGTTCAGGGCGTGATGATCGACGTCACCGCGCGCAAGGAAATCGACGCGCGCCTGCGCGAGCGCGCCGAAGAGCTGACGCGCCTGGCAACGGCGCTCGAACGCAGCAACAAGGAGCTGGACGCGTTCGCCTACGCCGCGTCGCACGACCTTCGCGCGCCGCTTCGCGGCATCGCGAACCTCGCGCAGTGGATCGAAGAGGACATGCACGGCTCGCTCACCGAGGGTACGCGCGAGATGCTCGCGCTGATGCGCAGCCGCATGCACCGGATGGAAGCGCTCATCGACGGGATTCTCGAGTACTCGCGCGCGGGCCGGGTTCATCACCGTCCCGACAAGGTAAGCGTCGGACGGCTCGTCCGCGACGTCGTCGATCTGCTCGCGCCCGAATCGGCGACGGTATGGATCCAGTCAGGGCTTCCCGACGTCTTGACCGAACGGCTGCCGCTCCAGCAGGTCTTTCACAATCTCATCGGCAACGCGCTGAAACACGGCGGCGAGGGCGTGCAGGTGGACGTGCGCGCGCGCGACGCCGATGCCTTCTGGGAATTCCGCGTCGAAGACGATGGGCCGGGCATCGCGCCCGAATTCCACGACCGCGTGTGGGGGATCTTTCAGACGCTCGAACCACGCGACAAGGTCGAGGGGGCGGGCATCGGGTTGTCGCTGGTGAAGAAACTCGTCGAGTCGCAGGGCGGGCGCGTGTGGATCGAGTCCATGGCGGGAGCGGGCGCAACTTTCGCGTTCCTCTGGCGGAAAACCGCGTCGCCGGCGGAGGGGGAGTGAACGACAAGGCCCTCAACATCCTGCTCGTCGAAGACGACCAGGTAGACGTGATGAACGTGCGGCGCGCGTTCGACAAGAACCGGATCGCCAATCCGCTCTTCGTCGCCGGCGACGGCGCGGAGGGGCTCGCGATGCTGCGGAGCGGTCAGGTCCCGCGCGACCGGCGGATCGTCCTGCTCGATCTGAACATGCCGCGCATGACGGGCATCGAGTTCCTGCGGGAGCTTCGCGCCGATGCCGCGCTGCAGCACACTCCCGTCGTCGTCCTCACGACCTCGAACGACGAGAGAGACAAAATCGAAGCCTACAACCTGAACGTCGCCGGATACCTGCTCAAGCCCATCACGTTCGTCAACTTCATCGAGCTGATGGCTGCCTTGAACACGTACTGGACGCTCGTCGAGCTGCCCTGACCGGCGCGCCTTTCATGCCTGGCCCCATCAAAGTGCTCCTCGTGGACGATGATGACGTCGATCGGCAGGCGGTGCGCCGCGCGCTGCGGCAAGCGGGCGTCGATCTGGAGATCGACGAGCGAACCGATCGCGAATCGGCGATCGCGGCGCTGGCAACGACCGCGTACGACTGCATCCTGCTCGACTACCAACTGCCCGGCGCGACCGGTCTCGAGACGCTGAAGGCGCTTCGGGCCGCCGGCCACAACGTGCCGGTGATCACGCTGACCGGGTACGGCGACGAAGAGCTCGCCGTCGAGTTGATGAAAGCGGGCGCCGCCGATTACCTCACGAAGAACTCGCTCTCGCCCGAACGCCTCGAGCGGAGCCTGCGGTACGCGCTCGCGCTCCACCGGGCGGAACACGAACGCACCCTGCTGCTCGCGCGCGAGCAACAGGCGCGTCAGGAAGCGCAGGCAGCCAACCGCGCCAAGGACGAGTTCCTCGCGACGCTCTCGCACGAGCTGCGCACGCCGCTCAATGCGATTCTCGGCTGGGCCAAGCTGCTCGCGACCGGGAACCTCGACGAGGCCGGCACGAAGCGCGCGATCGAGATCATCGACCGCAACACGCGGCTGCAGGCGCAGCTCATCGAAGACCTGCTCGACATCTCGCGCGTCATCAGCGGCAAACTGCGGCTCGATGTGCGCGAGGTCCCTGTCCGCACCGTGCTCGAAGCCGCGCTCGACTCGGTCCGGCATGCGGCCGAGGCGAAGCGCATCACGCTGACGTGCGACGCCGGCACGGAAGGCACGTCGCTGTTGTGCGATCCGGCGCGCCTCCAGCAGGTCGTCTGGAACCTGCTGTCGAACGCGATCAAGTTCACGCCTGAAGAGGGCCAGGTCACGGTCAAGGCACGGCGTGTGCTGGACGACGTGGTCATTACCGTCGTGGACACCGGCGCGGGGATCAGTCCGGAGTTTCTTCCTTACGTCTTCGAGCGGTTCCGCCAGCAGGATGGCGCGACGACGCGCCGCCACGGCGGGCTGGGGCTGGGCCTCGCGATCGTGCGGCACCTGATCGAGCTGCACGGCGGCAAGGTCGAAGCCTGGAGCGCCGGGGCAGGCGCCGGCGCGACGTTTACGGTGACCGTGCCGGTCACGCCCGTCCATATCGCGTCGGGCGAGGCCGACGTTCAGCCGACGTATTCGAGCTCGCCGACCGCTTCGGTCACGCGCTGACGGAGCGCGTACTCGATCACCGCGGTGACGGCGAGGACCGCGCCGACAAAAACGGCCGTCCAGCTCGCGTGGGTGTAGATGATCGGAATGAATTCCGAGATGACGGCGGCGGCAATGCCGCCGACGAGGAACAGCACGAACATCCTGCCCGTGTGCTCCCCCTGCCGCGGCTGCATCGAGAACGGAAGACCGGGCCGCAGGATGACGGCGAGCTGCAGGAGCACGTGCGCGAGCAGGCCGACGACGAACGCGTGCAGCACGGCGTGCCAGACGCGCTCGTACGTAAAGCTCCAGATCGCCGCCAGCACCAGCAGGTAGCCGCCGAGAAAAAACACCGTCGCGAAATTCTTCGCGGCGACGACGAGCCGCGCCGCCGACGCCGGCGTCGCGAAGAAGATCCACGCGGCGCGGAAGCTGTCGCTGTACTCCAGCGACGCATGGAGCGTCATGGGGATGAAGATGACGGCCATGTAGGTGAAGGCGCCGCCCGACCGCTCCGGATCCGAGATCGGATCGATCAGCGCGCCCTGCCGCAACCCCAGGAGGAGATAAAAAGCCATCAACGGCAGCAGGCCGAGGATGGCGAGCCGGAATTTCTGGTCGTAGCGGAACTGCGCTCCGACCAGCAGCGCGACGGCGCGGGCTTCGTCGCGCCGAAATCCCGGCACCGACAGCCAGCGCCAGGGCCGGCGGCGGCGGACCGGTTCGGCAGACGCGGTCAGCTCGCCGATCGTCGCCGCGTATTCGAGCGACAGGCGCCCCGCGGCGACGGGAACGCACGCGGCCGCCACCACGACCGCCGCCGTGGCCGCGATCCATTCGTGGCGCGTGCCGACGCCGCCCGCGAGCGGCACGAGCGCGGCAAACCAGGACGCGGGATTGAGCCAGAGCCACCGCATCTCGTCGAAGCGGACGCCGGTCAACGCCGTCCCCTGGAAACCGGTCGTCATGAGGTAATAGGCGCCGTAAAACGTCATCGCGGACGCGAGCTGCAGGTACGTCATCGCGCGGCGCAGCCGCCGCGGATGGACGACGCTCGCCAGTTTCGCGTAAAGGAAGATCACGAGAACCGTCGCGGAGGCGTTGCAGAGCAGCACGGAAAGGATCCCGGCGACGAACCCGGACACGCCGAATCCGCGCCGGAGCGCGAAGGCGCCCGCGGGCAGCAACGCGAGGCTGAGGCTGATGGCGCTGATGTAGACCAGCACGGACGTGAGCCGCGCCGCGAAGTAGGTGCGCGACGAGACGGGACGATGGCCGAGGACGCCGTAATCGGTGGGCGAGATGACGACGCCCGTGAAGTCAACCAGCAGCAGCATGGCCGTGCTGATCGCGCCGTAGGTCGTCAACAGCGTGGCCGCGAGCATGGGATCCGGCATCGCGCTGCCGATCATCGCGAACGCGAACCCGGTGATCCCCATCACGAACGCCATGCCGAGGAGCGGAACGGAGGCGCGCTTCCCGGCGCCGCGCGCCGGGGTTGCGCCGGCGGTCGAGCGGAAGTCCATGCGGAGATACGCCGTCACCAGCACGCGCCATTGAACGAGATCGACGCCGAGCGCCGCGGCGATGCGCCGCGCCATCAGCGTCCGAGCGCGTCGAGCAGGTCGCGGGTGACGAGCGCGGCATCGCGCGTGCCCGTCAGCTTCACGAACGCGTCCTCGAGGGTTGTCGTCCCGGTCCGGGCGGCGATGGCGGCGGGCGTGCCGTCGGCGATCGCCTCTCCCTGGTTGATGATCACGATCCGGCTGCACACCCGTTCGACGACTTCGAGCACGTGGGAGCAGAAGAAAATCGCGCGCCCCTGCGCGGCGAGCGATCGGATCAACTCCTTGACGACCAGCGCGGCGTTCGCGTCGAGGCCCGTCAGCGGCTCGTCGAGAAACAGCACGTCCGGCCGGTGCATCAGCGCCGACGCGATCAACACCTTCTGCTTCATGCCCTTCGAGAACTCGCTGAGACGCTGATCGCGCGCGTCGGCGAGCCCGAAGCGATCGAGGAGCTCGTCAATCCCCGCCTCCGTTCGCGGCGTGAAGAAATCGCGAACCGCGGCGAGCCCTCGCCGCAGCCCCCGCGACGGCGGGCGTTGTCGCGCGGTCGCGCGCGGTTGATGGTAGAGAGACGCGATGACGTCGAGATATTCGCGCGCGGTGAGCGATTCGTACAGCGCCGCCGACTCGGGCACGTAGCCCACGCGGCGTTTCACCTCGAGCGGCTGCTCGACGACGTCGAAGCCGGCGACGGTCGCGCGCCCGTGCGTGGGCTTGATCATGCCGGTCAGCAGCTTGACCGTCGTGGACTTGCCGGCGCCGTTCGGTCCGAGGAATCCGAGCACCTCGCCCGGCTCGACGCGCAGCGTCAGCGAGCGCAGCGCCGTGCGATTCCCGTAGACCCGTGACAACTCCCACGTCTCGATCATCTCGAGCCTGACGCCACACGCGCGCGAAGCCTCATCCGTTTCTCATCCGCAGCAGCCTCGAGGCCGGGCGCGGCCAGTATACCTGTATGATTCGGCCGGTGATGAGCTACGTGCGGGGGGCGGCCGCGCGCATCGTCGGGATCGCCGGCGCGTTTCTCCCCGTCCGGCACTGGCATCGGCTCGATGCGCGATTCCCGGTGAGCGAGATGGCGCTCGTCTCCGCGCTCCTCACGTTCTTCGCCGGCGCCGCGATCGGAATCCCGGGGTTCTTCGCGCACGCGTCGGGGCAGGCGTCGCGCGCGAACGACCTGATGCTCGCGACCGCCGCCACCCAGGTGACGAACGTTCCCGCCGGACAACCCGAAGTGACGACGGCGTTCGCGCAGGGCCTGACGGCCCTGTCGTTTTTCACGTTCCTGCTGTTGACGCCGGCCGGCTGGGCGACGATGTATCTGTGCGGCAGCGGCTGT
>QHWR01000380.1:0-455 GCA_003223835.1 Acidobacteriota bacterium
ACTTCCGCCTAACCGGCCTCCGCCAAGGCTACGGCGGTCCGCCGAAGCGCTTCGCGCGAAGGCGGAAGGCGGAAGCCACGAGAGCACCCCCCGAACATCCTAAGGCGGAAGCCACGAGAGCACCCCGGGAACATCGACTGCCTCTTCAGCCGGCGAGCGGAATCCGGACGAGCGCTTCGTACGTCGGGCCGTGCGGCGAGAGGCGGCTCTGAAACACCGTCGCGGCGGTGACGGGGAACGCGCCGAGGTCGACCTCGACCTGCTCGACGATCGCGCGGGCGCGCGGACCGTCGCCTCGGGCGACGTCTTTCACGCGCGCCAGGGTCAGGTGCGCCGAGAACGGCCGGTCCTCCGGCACGTACCCGAACGGCACGACGCGGCGGTTGAACTCTTCGTGCAGCACTCGGAGGAACTCGAGCCCGCGCGGCACGCCAATCCAGAACACCCGCGGCGCG
>QHWR01000380.1:478-2715 GCA_003223835.1 Acidobacteriota bacterium
GCTCCGAAGCGCCTCTATTAATAAGGATGCGCGGTCGTCCGGCACGTGGCCGATGAACCTCACGGTGAGGTGCATGTTCGCCGGGTCCACCCATCCCGCGTCGAGCCGCACGCGCGAGCGCCGCAGCCGTTCACGCAGGGTCGCCGCCGTGTCGCGCGCGGCGCCCCGGACGGCATCGGGAAGTTCGACCGCGACGAACAGCCGCATACCGGACTGCTTCCTCGAAGGTCAGTGGTGGCCACTCCGCTGTCGTGGCCGCGAAACCGGGGCGCGTCCAGCTCGCTCGATCGTCGACCTGCGCAGACAAACGATTAGGCGTCGAGCAATCGCCGCACGCGATCGAGCGCCGTCTGCGCGGCGTTCCATTTCACCTGCGCGCGGCCCCCGAGCAACTGAAACGTGCGCACGTACGCCGGTCGATCGGGCACGATGACGGCGACCACGACCGTCCCCACCGGCTTCGACGGCGTGCCCCCGCCCGGCCCGGCGATGCCGGTGATTCCGACGGCAACGTCCGCGCCCGTGCGCGCCCGAATCCCTTCGGCCATCGCAAGCGCGACCGGCTCGCTGACGGCGCCGTGCTCGTCGATCGACGCGGGCGGCACGTCGAGCAGCGCGATCTTGGCCGCGTTGTCGTACGCCACGACCGCGCTGTGCACGTATGCCGAGCTGCCGGGAACGTCGGTGAGTCGCGACGTGAACAGCCCACCGGTGCACGATTCCGCCGCCGCGATGGTCAGGCCGCGCGCCTTCAACAGATCGCCGAGCACTTCCTCCAGCATCCGGCCGTCGGTGCTGTAGACGTCCTCTCCGAGGATGCTCGTCAGCTGCGCGACGGCATCCCGCAACCGCCCCTCCGCCGCGGCGCCGTCGCGATCGCGCGTCGTCAGGTGCAGCTCGATCTGTCCTGGAGACGCGAGGATGGTGGTGACGATCGGCGGCGCGGCGTCGCGCCAGCGGGAGTAAACCGGCTGGACGTGCTGCTCGACGTCGGACTCGGCGCGCGCCGTCACGAAGAGCGTCGCGCGATACAGGCGTTCCTCTCCCGCACGTTCGCGAAGCGGTCCCGCGCAGAGCGCCTCGACCATCGGCTGCATCTCGCGCGGGGGACCTGGCAGCAGCACGACGACCCGGCCGTCGTGCTCGAGCCACAATCCTGGCGCGGTCCCGTTCGGGTTCGGCAGCACCGTCGCGCCGCGCGGCACCATTGCCTGCCGCCGGTTCACGGGCGGCATCGTCAGCCCGCGTCGCTCGAACCGGCGCTTGATCCCGTCCAGGATGGACGGGTCTTCGTCGAGCGGCAGTCCGAGCACGTCCGCGACCACCTCACGCGTCAGATCGTCGTCGGTCGGACCCAGGCCGCCGGTCAGGATCACGAGATCGGCGCGCGACAAGGCCTGGCGGAACACCGACGCGAGATCGTCGCGGTCGTCGCCGACGACCGACTTGATGCGCAACTCGATGCCGAGCGCCGCGAGCCGCTCGGAGAGAAACAGCGAGTTCGTGTCCAGGCGCGTCGACCCGAGCAGCTCCGAACCGACCGCGATCACCTCCGCCGTGCGCAGCCCGGCCGTCCTCATCGCACCCACGCCGGCAGCAGCCACATCACGATCCGCAGGCTCAGGTTCGCATAGATCGCCGCCATCGCATCGTCCAGCATCACGCCGAAACCGCCGTGGAGCCGCTCGAGACTGGACGCCGGATAGGGCTTGATCACGTCGAACACGCGGAACAGGAAGAAGCCGGTCAGCGCCGCGGTCCAACCGGCAGGGATGAAGGCGAGCGTGATCAACATCCCGAGCACCTCGTCGATGACGACCGGGCCCGGATCGATCCCGCCGAAATACCGCTCCGCGATGGTGCCGGACCAGATGCCGAGCACGAGCGTCACCGCGATCAGCGTCACTTCGATCGCGCGCGACTGCGTCCACCAGACGAGGAGGTACACGACGAGGCCCGCGGCGGATCCGACGGTGCCCGGCGCGATCGGGAAATAGCCGCAGTACGCGACGGTCGCGATGAAGACGGCGAGGCGGGTCACGCCTTCACGACGCGCGTGTCGGCGAGCCGATCGTGAAGCGCGCGGCGCTCGCGCCCGAAAAACGCCGGGACGAAGCCCAGACCGGCCGGAATCGCCGAGACCAGATACGCCGCGGCGCGGACGACGGCCTGGCCAAATGGCACGCGCGCATCGACGTCACCGCGTGCGGCTGCCCGGACGACGCGAATCCGGGCGG
>QHWR01000053.1:0-1457 GCA_003223835.1 Acidobacteriota bacterium
AAAAGCGTGAAAAAGAATCATAGCACAGTCCCCACCGTATAATTCCCCACACCCATGAGCCGCATTCTTCTGTATCTCACGCGGGTCCTCGTGTGCGCGGCGGCGATCGCATGCCACGCAACCGCCGTCGACGCCGCGCCATTCCAACGCCCCGAGATCGTCGTGTCCGCGGGACACGGCGGACACGTCATGCAGGCCGCCAAATCCTCGGACGGCCGATTCCTGGTCACCTCGGGAGACGACCAGACGCTCCGCATCTGGGATCTGGACACGCTCCACGAGTTGCGCTCGCTCTCGGAGTTCGCCCTCATCATGGATTTCGCGCTCAGCCCCGATAACCGCTGGATCGCCGCCGCCGTGCGGGACGTCGTCGACATCTGGGACGTCGAGACGGGCGTCAAGCGGAAGACGCTGCGCGAACACGGGACGGTCAATGCGGTGGGGATCAGTCCCGACGGACGAACGGTCGCTGTGGCCACCTCGGAGAAAGTCATTCGACTGTGGGATGCGGAGGCCGGCCGCGTACTCCGCGAGCTTCCGACGACATCGGAATCGATTTGCGTCGCGTTCAGCCCCGACGGAAAGCGGCTCGCGGCCGGCGGCGTCAACGAACTTCGCATCTGGCCCCTCGCGTCGTCGTCAGCGCCGCCGCCGCCGCTCGCCGGTCACACGGCGGGGGTGCACGCGGTGGCGTTTACCGCGGACGGAACCATGCTCGCGAGCGGATCGTGGGACGGCACCGTGCGCTTGTGGGACGTGGTCAACGGCGTGGAGCTGCGCACGATGGCCGGCATCGGCGCGGTGACGTCGTTGGCGTTCAACCACGGCGGCGACACGCTGGCGGCCGCCACCACCGCGCCGAATCTCTCGCTCTGGAACGTGCAGACGGGGAAACACCTCCGAACGATCACGGTCGAAGGCGCGCCGAAGACGCGCGACCTGAGCGTGGAGGAGAAAGCGGAAACGTATCCGGTGGTCGCCAAGCAGCGCGCGGTGTTCACCGTGCTCGCCGATGCCGCGCCGGAAGGCGGGCGCCTGCTCCATCCACGCGGCGGCTATCGGTCATCGGTGATGTTCGATCTCGACGACCGCATCGTCATTTCCACCGTCGACCCGCTGTTCGCCCGCGTCTGGATGGTCGGCAACGGCGCCCCTGGGCGCGTTTTCTGGGGTCTCAACGTTCAGAACGAGGGCGCCGCGTTCAGCCCCGACCGCCGCTGGCTGATGTGCGCCGGCGGCCGAAAGTCGGTCGCGCTCTGGGACCTGGCCACGGGCACGCAGGTGCGCGTGCTGGACGGCCCCGCCTCGCCGCTTGGCTTCGATCCCGCGGGCCGCCTCATGGCGACGGTGGAGGACGACGGAAATCACGTCGTGCTGCGAGAGACGGAGAGCGGAAAGCAGACCGCGGTGGTTCCGACGCACATCGACGAAGACAACACAGGACCCGACGCCGTCCA
>QHWR01000053.1:1498-3934 GCA_003223835.1 Acidobacteriota bacterium
CGAGCTCAGTCCGGACTTTCAGTGGCTCGCGTCGATGTCGGGGTCGGGCGGACGTCACGTCAAGATCTGGAGAGTGTCGGACGGACGGCGCCAGTTCGATTTCGCGAAACACGAAACGTTCATCACGCAGCTCGCGTTCAGCCCCGACGGCGCGCTGCTCATGTCCGGCGACATGGATGGCGCGGTGAACGTCTGGGATCTCAAGACCGGGACCGCCATCCAATCGTTCAAAAGCAGCGACCTCGCGTCTCCCGTGTTCAGTCCCGACAGCCGTCTCCTCGCGGCGGCGGAAGACGACGACGTCGTCTACATTGTGAACGCGCGGACAGGGTCGGTGCTGTTGCGACGGAAGTTCGACGCGGTCTACGGCGTCGCGTTCAGCCCGGACGGCCGCTCGCTCGCCGTCCACCAGCAGAAGTCGATCGTGTTGATTGAGGTCCCGTCCGGAAAGATCCTCCGCGAGATTGCGCCGCCGGCCCAGACAGCCAACCTGCGATTCACGCCCGACGGCCGCGCGCTGCTGACGTCCGACAGCGACGGATTGATGCGGCTCTGGGACGCCGGCACTGGCGAGCTGACGCTCACGCTCGCCGCGATGGAACGAAACGTCGACACATACCAGGAGGACACGTCATGGCTCGTGGTCAGTCCCGAAGGGTTGTTCGACGGCTCGCCGGAGGCCTGGGGGAAAGTCTCGTTTCGGTTCAACGGAAAAACGTTCGACCACTCCCCCGTCGAGATCGGATTCAAGACGTTCTTTTGGCCAGGCCTCCTGGCGGACGTGATGTCCGGCCCCCGGCCGAAACCGGCGGAAGAGATCTCCCGCGTCGATCGGCGACAGGTTCGCGTCGCGTTCATCTCGCCGGACCGTTCGCCGGACGCGCCCGTGGATACGCGCCAGGTGAAGATCCGGCTGCGCGTGACCGAAGCCGGCCCGGCGCCCGGTTTCCCCGGCGGCTCCGGCGCGCGAGATCTCAGGGTGTTCCGGAACGGCTCACTCGTGAAAATCTGGCGGGGCGATCTCACGCTGGACCAGGGCGGCACCGCTGTCGTCGACGCGGACGTCCTCCTGACGGAGGGAGAGAACCAGTTCGTTGCGTACGCCTTCAGCAAGGCGGACATCAAAAGTCTGGACGCGACGCTCGAACTTGCCGGCAGCAAGGCGCTCCATCGCCCGAAGACCGCCTACATCATCGCGGTCGGCCTCAATCGCTACTTGAGACCGGGACTCGATCTGAAATACGCGGTCTCCGACGCCCGCGATTTCGCGGAGCAGATCGCGCGACAACAGACGGCGCTCGCCAACTACGACGCGATCAAAACCACGTGGCTGCTCGATACGGACGCGACGGCGGAAAATCTGCGCGCGGTCCTCGCGCGGCTGGCCGGCCGACCCGGCGCACTTTCGCCCGCGCAGACGCCGCTCCTGAAAAACGTGGACCGCGCGCACCCGGAAGACACCATCTTCATCTACTTCGCCGGGCATGGCGCGGCGGTAGCCGGCCGCTTCTATCTGCTGACACACGATTTCGCGGTCGACGGGCGCGGCGCCGTCGATCCCGCGCACGCGGTGTCGGACGAGGATCTCGGGGCGCTGCTCGCGGACATCGACGTGGGCCGCGTCGTCCTCGTCATCGACGCGTGCCAGTCCGGCCAGGTGCTCGAAGCGGAGGAGAAGCGGCGCGGACCGATGAACTCGAAGGGACTCGCGCAGCTCGCGTACGAGAAAGGGATGTACATCCTGGCGGCCTCTCAGGCCTACCAGGCCGCGCTCGAGGCGGCGCAGCTCGGGCACGGGTTCCTGACGTACGCGCTGATCGAGGAAGGGCTCAAATCCCCCGCGGCCGCGCGCGGGAAGTCGCTCGACCTGCGCACCTGGCTCGACTTCGCGACGACGCGCGTGCCCCAGCTTCAGTCGGCGTTCCTGTCGGGGCTCGGCGAACCGGCGCGCGGCGTCGCGGTGACACGGACCGCGTATTCGCTCCAGCGCCCCCGCGTCTTCTACCGGCGCGAGCCGGAACCGCATCCGCTGATCGTCGCGGTCTTCTAGTCCGCCTGGAATTACCTCACGCCGCGGCCCCTCAGCCTCGCGATCGCGCGCGCCTTCTCCTTCCGTCCGCCGTTCGCCTGATGTCAATGTCGGGTGGCGAGTCCAAGTTAAAATACGGATCTTGTGATCGGTCAAACACTCGGCCACTGCCGCGTCGTCGCCAAGATCGGCGAAGGAGGGATGGGCGTCGTCTACCGCGCGTACGACGAACGGCTGCACCGCGACGTCGCGTTGAAAGTCGTCAACAAAGACGTTCGCCTCGATCCCTCCTCGGGCGAGAATCTGCTCCGCGAGGCGCGCGCGTCCTCCGCGCTGACGCACCCCAACATCTGCACCATCTACGAGGTCGGCGAGACCAACGGCGAGCTCTACATCGTCATGGAGCT
>QHWR01000053.1:4042-10634 GCA_003223835.1 Acidobacteriota bacterium
AACATCCTGCTGACCGCGGACGGCTTGATCAAGGTCCTCGACTTCGGTCTCGCGAGACACGCGGACGCCGCGACGTTCGACGGCGCGACGCGGTCGTTCGGGACCATGGAACAGATGTCGAGCGTCAGCGGCACGCTGGCGTACATGGCGCCCGAAGTGCTGCGCGGCGAGGCCGCCGACTACCGCAGCGACCTCTGGGCGCTCGGCGTCGTCCTGTACGAAGCGGTCTCCGGACGTCTGCCATTCGACGGACGCACCGGCTTCGAGATCAGCTCCGCGATCCTGCGGGAAGTGCCGAAACCGCTCGGCTCGTCCGTGCCGCCGGGGCTCTGGGCGGTCATCCAGAAGTGCCTGGCGAAGGAGCCGATCCAGCGGTATCAACGCGCCGGTGAAGCGCAGGCGGCGCTCGAAGCGGTCCAATCGGCGGCGATCGTCTCCACCGATCGCGCGACCGATCAAAGCGGGCCGAGGCAGACGGTCCTGCTCGGCGCGCGGCACATCCACGTCAAGAGCGGCGACTTCCTGCTGCTGGTCGGGACGACCAAGGGAGCGTTCCTCCTGCGCTCGAACGCGCAGCGCGCGCGGTGGGACGTCGGTGGCCCGTACTTCCACGGACATGCGGTGTACGCGATGGCGTACGACGGCCGCGCCGGCCAGCACCGCATCTGGGCATCGACGCAGAGCTACTGGGGCACGCTGCTGCGATCGACGGACGACTTCGGGAGGAGCTGGACGAATCCGCAGGAGGCGACGATCCGGTTCCCCGCCGACACCGGTCTGTCGCTCAAGAACATCTGGCAGATCGCGACCGGACCGGCCGACGAGCCCGACCTGCTCTACTGCGGCGTCGAACCGGCGGCGCTCTTCGAAAGCCGCGACGGCGGCGACACGTGGACGCTGGTGCGCGGGTTGTTCGAGCACCCGCACCGGCCGCGATGGATGCCCGGGAACGGCGGGCTGACGCTGCACACGATTGTGCTGGATCCGACCGAGCCTCGGCGGATGTACGTCGGGATCTCCGCCGGCGGCGTGTATCGCACCGAGGACGGCGGACGCACGTGGACGGCGCAGAACCGCGGCATCCGCGCGATGTTCATGCCCGGCAAATACCCCGAGTTCGGACAATGCATCCACAAGATCGCGATGCACCCCGCCCGGCCCGAACGGCTCTTCCTCCAGAACCATTGGGGCTTGTATCGCTCCGACGACCGCGCCGAAAACTGGAAGGACATCGGCACCGGCGTCCCGTCGGACTTCGGGTTTCCGGTCGTGATGCACCCGACCAATCCCGACTGCGTCTACGTCGTGCCGGTTGAATCGGATCAGTTCCGCTGCGCGTGCGACGGACGGCTGCGCGTCTACCGGACGCGCAACGGCGGCGCGTCGTGGGAGGCGCTCACGCGCGGACTCCCGCAGGACGGCGCCTACGAAACCGTCCTGCGCGACGCGATGACGGCCGATGCGTTGAAGCCGGCGGGAATCTATTTCGGGACGCGGAACGGGCAGCTCTTCGGCTCGCGCGACGAGGGCAAGACGTGGCGTCGCATCCTCGACGGCCTCCCCGCCATCGTCTGCATCCGAACGGTGGTGGTTGACGCGGACCGGCCGCGCGCTGCGAGCTCGCCTCGCGCGAGGTCTCACGCGTCGCGCAAGTCGCGCCGGACGAGGAAATGAGCGCGCCTGTCACGTTTCATATTCCTGGCGCTCTGCGGCAGTTCACGCGGGGACAAGGCACCGTCGCGATCGGCCATTCGCCGACGACGCTCGCCGACGCGCTGTCGGCGCTCTGGACGCTCTACCCCGGCCTGCGCGATCGAATCGCGACGGAACAGGGGGAGATTCGCGAGCACATCAACATCTTCATCGGCGAGGAACACGTCCGCTACACGGGCGGACTCATGAGTCCGGTCGCGGCGGGATCCGAGATCTCGATCGTCCCCGCGATCAGCGGCGGGTGAAGGAATTGAAGTTGAACTGCTCGAGCACGGCGAGCGCGTCGTAGTCGGTCAGATCCGGGCGGAGCGGCGTGACGGACACGTAGCCGTCGCGCACGGCCTGATAGTCGGAACGGTCGTGGGGCTCCCAGTCGTTCTGCCCTTCCTCGATCCAGTAGTACGCCTTTCCGCGCGGATCGCAGCGCTCGTCCACGACGGTGACGTGATTGCGTTTCGCCTGCACCGTCACGCGGAATCCCTTGGGCCGGCCGGGCGGGACGTTGACGTTGAGGAACGTGCGCGCGGGCAGCCCGCGCTCGAGAACGAGCTTCGCGAGCGTCGACGCCGCACGTGCCGACGGTCCGAAGTCGTAGTCGCCGCTCGTGCGCTCCAGGGAGATCGCGAGGCTCGGGATCCCGAGCAGCGCCCCTTCCATCGCCCCCGCGACGGTACCCGAGTAGGTCGTGTCGTCGCCGAGGTTGAATCCTTTATTGATGCCGGACACGACGAGGTCCGGCATCCGGTCGAAGATCTTCGCGACCGCGATGTTCACGCAGTCGGTCGGGGTGCCGTCCACCTCGAACACGCGCTCCCCGACCTGCTCCATGCGGAGCGGCCTGCGCAGCGTGAGCGCGTGGCCGATCGCACTCGCTTCCACGTGCGGCGCGACGATGACCACGTCGCCGAGGGCGCCCAGCGCCCCGGCGAGCGCGTGGATTCCGTCCGAGCGGACGCCGTCGTCGTTGGTGATGAGAATCCGCAGCATGTCAAAACAGCAAGTATACCAGCGTGCGGATTCATCACGACGCCTGCCTCGCTCTCACGCCTGCCGCCGCCGGTTTCTGGCGGCACCCGATTGCACCCGCTGCGCCGCGGCCACCGGCTGCGGCGGCGCGGCGGCCGACGGCCCGAACGTGTCCGCGATCGGTCGGGGAATGCCGATGTGAAACCCCTGCGCGTAATCCACGCCGCTGTCGCGCAGCCGGTTCACCATGTCCTCGTCGGTGACGAACTCCGCGACGGTTTTCTTCCCCATGCCTTTGGCGATCCCGACGATGGCTTCGACGACGAGCCGATCGGTGGGATTCGCGCCGAAGCCGCGGATGAAGTCGCCGTCGATCTTGAAATAGTCGAACGGCAGGTGCTTCAGGTAGTAGAACGATCCGAACCCGGTGCCGAAATCGTCGAGCGCGAACCGGCAGCCCCGGCTTCGCATCTCGGTCGCGAAGGACTTCGCGTTCTCCAGATCGCCGATGGCGGCAGTCTCGGTCAGCTCGAAGACGAGCGACGCGGGATTGACGCGCGCCTCCGACAGCGCGCGATCGACGACCGCGATCACCTGGCCGCTGCCGATCGACTTCGCGGACAGGTTCACGTTCAGCGTCAGCGACCGCCCCGCCTTCGCCTCGCGAGCGATGAGCGCGACCGCCTGACGCACCACCCACGAGTCGAGCGTCAACACCGTGCCGAACCGTTCGGCGACGTAGAGAAACGCGCTCGGCGGCAGCAGCTCCCCGGACTCGGTGCGGAGCCGCACGAGCAGCTCGTACTGACTGACCTCGTTGGTCGCGAGATCCAGGATGGGCTGACAATACAGCACGAGCTGATCGGCCACCAGCGCGCGCTGGATGCGCTCCGCCGTCGCGAGCCGCGACGAGTGGTGCGGCCGTTCGTCGCCGAAGGGCCGATACGTCGCGAACCGGTTCCGCCCGGCGTCCTTCGCGTCGTACATCGCAAGGTCCGCGGCCGCCAGTATCTCCCTCGCGCTGAGGTGATCGAAGAGGGCCAGGCCGACGCTGGCCGTGACGGCGAGCCGATGCTCCGCCAGGATCGCCGGCTGATGGCGTAGCGCCTTCACGATGCCCGCCGCCGCCACCTGCGCCTGTTCGGGACCGACCTTCGGCAGGATGATCCCGAACTCGTCGCCGCCGAGCCGCGCGAGCACGTCGGTCTCGCGGACGCGGCGCCGCAGCGCGTCCGCCACGATCCTGAGCAGGTCGTCCCCTGCCTTGTGCCCGAACTGGTCGTTGACCTCCTTGAAATGATCGAGATCGACGAGGAGGACCGCGCCGCCGCCGCCGTACCGCCCCACCGAGCGCGTTTCGTGCGCCAGCGCGTGCTCGAAATGGCGGCGGTTGAACAATCCCGTGAGGTAATCGTGATCGACGAGATGCTCGAGCCGGCTCTCGAGCTCTTTGCGCTCGGAGATGTCCTGCACCTGCGCGATGAGCGATCGCGGCTCCCCTTCGTCGCCGCGCACGAGGGACAGGTTCAACAACACCCAGAACGGATGCCCCTGTGCGGCGCGGTAGCGCTTTTCGATTTGATACGCCGGCACGTGCCCGACGACCAGCTCTACCATCTGCAGCGCATCGAGACCGACGTCATCGGGATGGGACAGATCGCGAAGCGAGCGGGTCTGAAGTTGCTCGAACGAGTACCCCGTGATGCGGCACAGCGCGTTGTTCGCCCGCAGCACGTTGCCGTCGAGGCTCACAAGCGCCATGCCGATCGGAGCGTGGGCGAACGCATTCTCAAAGGCGTTGAGCATGGCGTCGGGGAACCCCAAATGGAGACTGACATAAGTCGGGATGGATGGATGTTCACAATTGCACACCACGGTCATCGGCGGCGCGTGTCATAGTACAGGCCATGCATCGTGCCGGCCGGGCGATCAGGATTTTGGCATTGCTCGTTGGGAGTGGCGTTCCGGTCGCCGCGCTCGCGGCGGCGGGCCCGGAGCGTCCGGCGCTCAGCGACGCACAGAATTTGTTCTACAACGGCCACTACGAGGCGGCGGCCGCGCTCGCGCTGTCGCTGCGTGCGTCGGCGGAACCGGACCTCGCCAACCACGAATTGCGCGCCTCGGCGCTGCTCTTTCAGCTGAAGGCCTTGCTCAAGGCGGACGACGACGGCAAGGACGAGGCGTTCAAGCGGTGCGGCCCATGTTCGGCGCTCATGACGTCATTTCTGGCGGAGACGGGTCAGGGGCGCGGACTCGCTCGCACGATGCTGGCGGCGCGCCCGAAAGACGAGACCGCGCTGTTCTGCCTGGGCAAGCTCGATCTGAATTACGTGTGGCTGCAGCTCGGACTCCTGGGGCGCAAGACGGGTTGGGACGAATACTGGGAGGCGCGCCACTCGCTCGACGCGGTGCTCAAACTGAACCCGCGTCACGTGCGCGCCCGCGTCGCGCGGGCGTGGATCGACTACATCGTCGACACGAAGATGCCGTGGGGGACGCGGTGGGTGCTCGGCGGCGGCAGCCGCAAGCGCGCGCTCGCCGCGATGCGAAGCGCGGCCGCGTCGGAGACCGACTTCTTCAGCCACGTCGAGGCCGAGTTCGCGTTGTGGGATGTCCAGGTCCGGGAGCGCGACATGGCGCAGGCCGCCGACGTCGCGCGCCGTCTCGCCCGCGATTTTCCCGAGAACCGCGAGCTGGCGCTCTTCCTCGGCGCGAACGGGAGAAGCTCGCAGCGTTGAGCCCTCATTCGTGAAGCACGACGCTCAGGAGAGAGTTGTGGATCCTGAGCCCGCCGTTGTACTCGATGAACCCGAGCTTCCTGAACTTGTTCATGAAGAAGTTCACGCGCGAACGCGTCGCGCCGATCATTTCCGCGAGCGTCTCCTGCGAGATCTGCGGCAGTTTCCGTTGCGGATTGACCTGGCCGTAACGCGCCAGCAGGAGGAGCGTACGGGCGAGCCGTTTTTCACTGGAATTGAAGAGCTGATCGATGAGGTCCGCTTCGATGCGCATGTTCCGCTGGTGCAGCAGGCGCGTCATCTGGCGTCTCGGCACCAGCACCAGCGCACAGGCCGTCAACGCCGTCGCCGTCGCGAGGCGCACCGGCTGATCGGCGAGCGCGCCTTCACCGAAGAACGCTTCGGGGCCGAGGATTCCGACGACCGCCTCTTTCCCCGTGCTGGCGAGCACCGACAGTTTGACGGTGCCCCGCTGGATGTAATACACGGAGTTGCACGCGTCCCCTTGCGAGAACACGACGGCGTCAGGCGGGTATTTTCGCACTTTGCCGGCGATGCCGGAGGATTTGAGGAAGGCCTCAGGGTCGAATGCCGCCGCGATTCGTTTTCGGGCCGCCATCCGTACCAGTCATTTTACGCCGCTCGCAGCCCCATGGTTCTGCCGATTCTCAGTCGCGCAGAACAACGCTCAACAGTGAACTGTTCACCTCGAAACGGTCGTGGCCGTATTCGATGAAGCCGAGCTTTCTGAACCTCTTCAAGAAGAAGTTCACCCGCGCCCGCGTCGTCCCCACGATTTGCGCGAGCAGATCCTGTGAGATTCTCGGGACGACCCGTTCCGGCTTGTCCTGCTTTCCGTAGCGTGCCAGCAGCAGCAGCGTCCGCGCGAGCCGCTTCTCGTTCGAGTTGAACAACTGGTCGAGCAGGTCCTCCTCGATCCGGATGTTCCGCGCCAGCACGTGCGCGATGAACCGATCGGACAGCTCATGCTGCTTGTGAAGGAGACGGACCATCTCCCATTTCTTCACCGACAGGATCGTGCTCCCGGTGATCGCGGTGGCGCTCCCGACCCGGCGCGGCTGGCCGGCCAGACAGCCCTCGCCGAAGAACTCGCCAGGGCCCAGCATGGCGACGACGGCCTCACGGCCGGTCTTCGCGAGAACGGAGAGCTTTAC
>QHWR01000053.1:10698-21436 GCA_003223835.1 Acidobacteriota bacterium
TATTCCACGATCTTTCTCGCGACCCCCGCCGATTCGAGAAATGCCTGGGCGTCGAATGACGGCTTGCGTCTGGATGCCACGGTCCGACAACGGTACACCCGCGGGGCCACAGCGACTGTGCAGAACAGCACATGACGGAAAGACGGTCGCAGCGCAGCCCTTCCGCAATCACGAGCAGGGCTGAAGCCCTGCGCTACGAACAGCCGTGGTGGTCCTAGCGTAGCCTGTGGTCGTAGCGCAGCCTTTCAGGGCTGCTCGTGATCGACGGCTGTCGCATGCCCGTGACGTCGTTGACCGGCATCGCTGTTGCGCACGAACAACACAATCAGCAGCACCGTCGCGGCGAGCGCCAGCGCGGCGCCGGTCAGAAACGCCGCGTGCGGCGAGACGCGCGTCCAGATGTAGCCCGAGAGGAGGCTCGCGGCGAGGCCGCCGAAGCCGAGCGCGCCGTTGTAGATCCCGAACGCCGTCCCGCGCGCGTCCACCGGCGCCATGTCGGCCACCCACGCGTTCTGCACCCCCTCGGTCAAGCCGAAGTACAGCCCGTAGAACAGGAACAGCGCGACGACGGTGGCGCGATCGTCGAAGTGACCGAACCCCGCGTACACGACGGCGTACACGAGCCATCCCAGCGCGATCATCGTGCGACGCCCGAAGCGATCGGAGAGCGATCCGCCCGCAAGCGACGACACCACCTTGACGACGTGGAGCGCGGACCAGAGGAGCGGGATCCAGAACTGCGGCACGCCGATGTCGCCGAGGCGCAGCAGCAGGAATGTGTCGCTCGCGTTTCCCAGGGTAAAGACCAGAATGACGAAGACCGCGCGGTAGAACACCGCCGGGATAGCGCGCGTTGTAGGCGCGGCGATCGGCGTGCCCGAGGCGTCGGGCGCGCTCTCGCGCGGCCGCGCCTCCGGCACGCGCAGGATGATCAGCACGACGATGACGCCGGGCACGAGCGTCCATGCGAAGATGAAAGTACAGATACGCGGACGCGATCAACGGTCCGGCGACGGCTCCGGCGTGATCCATCGCGCGATGGAACCCATAGACGAGGCCTCGCCGATCATCCGGCGCCAAACGCGCCAGCATCACGTCGCGCGGCGACGTCCGGATCCCTTTGCCCAGGCGATCGCCGAAGCGGAGCGCCAGCACCTGCGGCCACGTCTTCGCGAGCGCCATGAGCGGTCGAATGGCCGACGACAATCCGTAGCCCGCCAGGACGAGCTTCTTCGGTTCGCCCCAGCGATCCGTCACCCACCCGGACGCGATCTTGAGCAGGCTGTTGGCCGCTTCGGCGACGCCTTCGATGACGCCGAGCGACATCGCGCCGGCGCCGAGGACCCGCGTGAGAAACAGCGGCAGCAGCGGGTAGACCATCTCGCTCGCCGTGTCGGTGAAGAAACTCACCCACCCGAGCAGCCAGACGGGTCGCGAGAGACCGAGTCGAGTCAGGCGAGGCTCCGGCGACGGCACCACACGATGCAAGCGTACAATACCGGCGCGTGACCGGCCCCTTCGGGCGGACGTGCGCCCGTTTCTCGGGAACGTTCTGCGCGGACGGCGCGTCGCGCCCGAACGCGTGGAGGCGGTCGCGCATCATTACGAACGGTTCGGCGGCGTCTCGCCGCTCACGGACCTGACGATCGCGCAGGCGCGCGCGCTCGAAGCGGCGCTCGTCGCGCGCGACGTCCCGCTGCCCGTGCGCGTGGGCATGCGCAACTGGCATCCGTTCCTGAAGGACACGATGGCGGAGATGACGCGTGCCGGCCTGCGGCGCGCGATCGGGTTTCTCGCCGCCGCGCAGCGCAGCTACTCCGGCTGCCTGCAGTACCGCGAGAACGTAGACGAGGCGCGCGCGCTGCTGCACGCGGAGGGGACCGCGCCGGTCGAGGTGACGTACGTCGGCGACTGGCACGAACGTCCCGGGTTCATCGACGCCGTCGCCGCGAACACGCGCGAGGCGCTCGACCGCCTGCCGCACGAGCTCCGCGACGCCGCGCGCATCGTCTTCACCGCCCACAGCATTCCGCTGTCGATGGCGGAGCGGTACCCGTACCGCGAACAACTCGACGCGAGCGCGCGCCTGGCCCCGGCGATCCGTGGCTGGAGCCGGACGTTCGCGATTACCTGCGCGCCGAGCGCGCGCGCGGACTGCGCGCCGTGGTGCTCTGCCCGCTGGGTTTCCTCTGCGATCACGTCGAAGTCCTGTACGACCTCGACGTCGAGGCGATCGACACCGCGCGCGAGATCGGACTGCCGGCGGTCCGCGCCGCCGCCGTCAACGCGCATCCCCGCTTCATCGCGGCGATGGCGGACGCCGTCCTCGATGTCTGGTATCGTTACCGGAGCGGACGGCCGTTGACGCTGACAAGAGCGAAATGCTGAATGCAGAATGCCGAATGCCGAAAGAGATCGCTTTCGGCATTCAGCATTCGACATTCGGCATTTGAAGAGGCAGACATGAAACGCATTTCGTTTCTCGTGGCTTGTACAGCGCTTCTCCTATGCGCGACCCCCACAGCTAGCGGTGGCGCGCAGGTGATCGTCACCCGTCCGGCCGGCGATCCGTCGATGCAGTTCCCCGGCTTCAATCCCCCCAACCCGAAGACGGGCACGGGCCGCATCCGCGGACGCGTCGTGTCGGCGGACGCCGGCGCCGTCGTGCGTCGCGCCCAGATCCGGATCAGCAGCCAGGACATCGGCGCCAAAACGGCGCTCACCGACTCGGAAGGCCGGTACGAGTTCAAGGAGCTGCCGGCGGGGCGCTTCACCCTGACGGCGACCAAGGCGGGCTACGTCCAGATGCAGTACGGACAGCGCCGGCCGTTCGAGCCGGGGCGTCCGATCGAGCTGACCGACGCGCAACAATTGGACAAGGCGGACTTCGTGTTGCCGCGCGGCAGCGTCATCGGCGGACGCGTCGTCGACGAGTTCGGCGAACCGGTTGCCGAAGCGATGGTCACCGTGATGCGGATGCAGTACGCGAGCGGACGCCGGCGGCTCATGCCCGCGGGACGCCCCGGACAGAGCAACGATCTCGGACAGTTCCGCGTGTACGGGCTGCCGCCGGGCGATTACTACGTCAGCGCGAATCTGCGATCGCTCGACACGATGGTGATGGACATGCTTGGCGGCGGCGCGGGCGGTCCGCAGGGATCGAACAACAGCTCGGGCTACGCGCCGACGTACTTCCCGGCGAGCGCGAATCCCGCGGAGGCGCAGAAGGTCACGGTCGCGCTCGGACAGGAGCTGACGAGCGTCGACATCGCGCTCCAGCCGGTGCGGCTCGCCCGCATCAGCGGCAGCGCGATTGGGTCCGACGGCAGACCCGTGAGCGGCGCGATGATCATGCTGCTTCCGTCGAACCGCGAAGCGGGAGCGATGATGCCGGGCGGTACCGGCCGCACGAACGCGGACGGCCGCTTCACGCTGACCGGCGTCGTGCCAGGCGACTACTCGCTGCAGTTGCGGAACCTGAACGCGATGCTCAACGACGCGTCCACCGTGCTGGCGATGAGCGGCGATTCGCGCCAGGCGCCCGCCGTGCCGGCCGCGACTCCGCAGGAGCAGGAGTTCGCGAGCGTGCCGATCACCGTCGCCGGCGAGGACATCACCAACCTTGTCGTCACGACAACGCGCGGCGTGACCGCGTCGGGGCGGGTGATCTTCGAAGGAGGCGCCACGCCGGAGACACCGGGGATGCGCATCCTCGCCGTTCCGGGCGATCCGGATAGTCCGACGATGGCCGGTCTGAGCGGCGGCGCCGTCAAGGAGAACGGCGCGTTCGAGATTACCGGCCTCATGGGCCTGCGGATCCTCCGCGGCGGCAATCCCCCGAAAGGATTCCGGATCAAGAGTGTCCGCTACAAGGGCAACGACGTGACGGACACCGGCATCGACTTCAGGCCCGGAGAGGACGTGAGCGGCCTCGACGTGACGTTCTCGGATCGCACGACGCAGGTGACCGGCGGCATCAAGGACGACAAGGGGACCGCCGTCACGGACTGCACCGTCGTCGTCTTCAGCGACGATCAGCAGAAGTGGACGCTGCCGGCGACGCGCTGGGTGACGTCCACGCGTCCGGACCAGGAGGGACGCTACAAGGTGCTCTACCTCCCGCCCGGCACGTACTACGCCGTCGGGCTCGAGTACGTCGCCTCGGGCGAGGCGAACGATCCCGAGTTCCTCCAGCGAATCAAGGACCGGGCGACGTCGTTCACGCTGGGCGAGGGAGAGTCGCAGACGCTGGATCTGAAGATCTCGAGGTAACAGAGGTCTTTAATTCCGTTCCTCGCGACGAAGAAACTCCGCTGCCTCCTCTTCGAGGTTCTCCGACGCGGGGCCGAGGCGCCGCGCGTAGAGGTACGACGCCAGGAAGATCATCACGATCAGCGAGAACGAGAACCACTTGTTCACCTCGAACTCGATGAGGCCCTTCACGCGCAGGTATTCGAGCAGCAGCTTGACGCCCACCCACGCGATGATGATGAAGGCGCCGTCCACGAGCGCCGGATAGCGGCGCACGATCACCAGCAGCTGACCGATCACGAGCCGCATCATCACGATCCCGAGCAGGCCGCCGCTGATGACGACCCACGTCTTGGGCGACATCGCCACGGCGACGAGGATCGAGTCCACGGCGAACACGACGTCGGTCAGTTCGACCTTGACGACGGTGGCCCAGAACGCCGTCAAGCCGAGCCACGGCCGTGCCGGCGCGATCGATCGGCGCTGGGTCGCGCCGCCGGTCGCGAAAAAGTGCTGATACGAGAGATACAGCAGGTACAGCGCACCGACCAGCTTGACCCAGACGACGCGGAGGAGCGAGACGGCGAGCAGCGTCGCGAGGGTGCGGAACGCGAACGCCCCGAAGATTCCGTACCGCAACGCTTTGCGCTGCTGCTTGCGCGGGAGCCCGAGCACCAGGATCGCGAGGACGAGCGCGTTGTCGGCGCTGAGCAGCCCCTCGAGGAGCACGAGCAGGCCGATCGTGACGAAATCGGCGGCGTGAACGTCCATGCGGCCGGTCAGTACTCTATCTCACCGTCCTTGACGCGCTGCGTATCACCTCCTATGTTGGGATTGACGCAACCGGAGCCTGGCATGGGCATTGAACACGATCGCCTCGAACCGATGGTCGGATTCTGATGGAATTCAAGGATTACTACGCGACGCTCGGCGTGTCCAAGACCGCTTCCGAGAAAGAGGTCAAGCAGGCGTTCCGCAAGCTCGCGCGCAAGTTTCACCCCGACGTGAACCCGGCCGACAAGTCGGCGGAGTCGAAGTTCAAGGAAATCAACGAAGCGTACGAGGTGCTCGGCGATCCGGACAAGCGCAAGAAATACGACGAGCTGGGCGCGAACTGGCGGCTGTACGAGCAGGCGCAGCAGCAAGGGCGGCCGTGGCCGGGTGCGCAGTACGGCGGCGGCGGCTTTGAAGGATTCGGCGGCGACGACAGCGGCGGCACGTGGACGATCAACATGGGCGGCGGCCCCGGCGGCTACCGGACCATGAGCGAAGAAGAAATGCGCGACATGTTCGGGACGGCGGATCCGTTCTCGGATTTCTTCCGCACCTTCTTCGGCGGATCCGAGCCGCGCGCCGGCCGCCAGTCGCGCGCGCCGCGCAGCCAGAAAGGGCGCGACATCGAGCACGAGGTGGAATTGACGCTCGAGGAGGCGTACCACGGCGCGACGCGGCGCATCTCGATTACGGAAGGCGGACGCGCGCGCAGCGTCGACGTCCGGATCCCTCCCGGCGTCAAGGACGGCTCCCGCGTCCGCGCCGCCGGCGAGGGAGAATCGGGATCGAACGGCGGCTCGTCCGGCGATCTCTATCTGAGGGTGCGGATCAAGCCGCATCCCGTGTTCGAGCGCCGCGGCGACGACCTGCACGTGAAGGTCACGTTGCCGGTCACGACCGCGGTCCTCGGCGGCGAAGCGCAGGTCCCGACGATCACGGGATCGGTGCGGCTCAAGATCCCCGAGACCACGCAGCCGGGCCAGGTGTTCAGGTTGAAGGGACACGGGATGCCGGCGGTCGGCAAACCGGACGGCCGCGGCGATCTCTACGCGGCGATCGAAGTCGCGCCGCCCCGCTCGCTCACCAAGGATCAACGGCAGCACTGGGAAGCGTTGAAGAAGCTGGAGAACCGCTCGTAGCTGGAAGCTGTCATGAATATCAACAAATACACCGAGAAGGCGCAGGAGGCGATCCTCGCGGCGCAGCAGCTCGCGGATCGCGAGGGCCATCCAGAGATCACGCCCGAGCACCTGCTGCTCACGCTCGTCGATCAGCAGGGGGGCATCGTCCCCGAGATCCTGCGGAAGATGAATGCGGATCCCGCGGCGATCGGAGCGGCCGTGCGAGCGGAAGTCGGCCGCATTCCGAGCGCGCGCGGCGGTTCGCAGCCCGGCCTGTCGGCGCGTCTGCGCGACGTCACCAACGCAGCCGAGTCGGAAGCGGAGCGGCTGAAGGACGAATACGTCAGCACCGAGCATCTCTTCAGCGCGATCGCCGGGGAAGGGGGCCGCTCCCCCGCCGCGCGCATCCTGCAGCAGCGCGGCGTCACGAAGGACGCGGTCCTTCAGGCGATGGCGGCGGTGCGCGGATCGCAGCGCGTGACGAGCCAGAACCCGGAGAGCACGTATCAGGCGCTCGAACGCTACGGCCGCGATCTGACGGACCTCGCGCGCAAGGGCAAGCTCGATCCCGTCATCGGGCGCGACGACGAGATCCGCCGCGTGATCCAGGTGCTGTCGCGCCGCACGAAGAACAACCCGGTGTTGATCGGCGAGCCCGGCGTCGGCAAGACGGCCGTCGTCGAGGGGCTCGCGCAGCGGATCGTCCGTCAGGACGTTCCCGAGGGGTTGAAGAACAAGAAGATCGTTGCGCTCGACATGGGCGCGCTCGTCGCGGGCGCCAAGTACCGCGGCGAATTCGAGGAGCGGCTGAAGGCCGTGCTGAAGGAAGTCACGGATGCGGCCGGGCAGGTGATCGTGTTCATCGACGAGCTGCACACCGTCGTCGGCGCCGGCGCCGCGGAAGGCGCCATGGACGCCGCGAACATGCTCAAGCCAATGCTCGCGCGCGGCGAGCTGCACATGATCGGCGCGACGACGCTCGACGAATACCGCAAGCACATCGAGAAGGACGCGGCGCTCGAGCGGCGCTTCCAGCCCGTCATGGTCGGCGAACCGACCGTCGAGGACACGATCAGCATCCTGCGCGGTCTCCGGGAGCGCTACGAGATCCACCACGGCGTCAAGTTCAAGGACTCGGCGCTCGTCGCGGCGGCGATCCTCTCGCATCGCTACATCACCGACCGCTTCCTGCCCGACAAGGCGATCGACTTGATCGACGAGGCGGCGTCGCGCCTGCGGATGGAGATCGACTCGATGCCCGCCGAGCTCGACGAAGTGCAGCGCCGCATCATGCAGCTCGAGATCGAGCGCGAGGCGCTGCGCAAGGAGAGCGACAAGGCGTCGAAGGATCGGCTGCAGAAGCTCGAGAGAGAGCTGGCGGATCTCAAGGAGGAACAAGGCCGGCTGACCGCGCACTGGCAGCAGGAGAAGGACCTGATTCAGGCGATTCGCAAACTCAAGGAAGAGGTCGAACAGATCCGCCTGGAGATGCAGCGCGCGCAGCAGGCCGGCGACTATACGAAGGCGTCCGAACTGCAGTACGGCCGGCTGCCGGACGTCGAGCGGAAGATCAGGGAGCAGGAAGGGCGGCTCGCCGAGGTCCAGAAGGGGCAGCGCATGCTCAAGGAACAGGTTGACGAGGAGGACATCGCCGAAGTCGTCAGCCGATGGACCGGCGTCCCCGTGAGCCGGCTCATGGAAGGAGAGATCCAGAAGCTGCTGAAGATGGAAGAGCGTCTTCACCAGCGCGTCGTCGGCCAGGACGAGGCGATCAAGGCGGTCGCCAACGCGATCCGCCGTGCGCGCGCCGGCCTGCAGGATCCGAACCGGCCGCTCGGGAGCTTCATCTTCCTGGGGCCGACCGGCGTCGGCAAAACCGAGCTCGCGCGCGCGCTCGCCGAATTCATGTTCGACGACGAGCAGGCGATGATCCGGATCGACATGTCGGAGTACCAGGAGAAGCACACGGTCTCGCGAATGATCGGCGCCCCTCCCGGATACGTGGGTTACGAGGAAGCGGGTCAGCTCACCGAAGCCGTGCGCCGGCGCCCGTACTCGGTGGTGCTCTTCGACGAGATCGAGAAGGCGCACGCCGAGGTGCTCAACGTCCTCCTGCAACTGCTCGACGACGGGCGGCTGACGGACGGAAAAGGCCGGACGGTGGACTTCAAGAACACCGTCGTCATCATGACGTCGAACGTCGGGAGCCCGTTCATCGCCGAAGCGGCGCTCAAAAGCGCCGCGCTCCAGAGCGAAAGGGTCGAGCTGGACGAAGGGATCCGCCGCGAAGTCATGGACGCGCTCCGCGAGCATTTCCGGCCGGAATTCCTCAACCGGGTGGACGAGATCATCATCTTCCAGCCGCTGACGCGCGCGCAGATGCGGCAAATCATCGACATCCAGCTCCGCGGCCTGTTGAAACGCCTCGAGGATCGCAAGATCCGGATCGAGGTGAGCGACAAGGCGAAGGATCTGATCATCGAAGAGGGTTACGATCCGACGTATGGGGCGCGTCCGCTCAAGCGCACCATCCAGCGGCTGATCCTCGACCCGCTTGCCATGCGAGTGCTCCAGGGCGACTTCCGCGAGGGTGACACCGTGAGGGTGGACGCGTCGGCCGGGCAGCTGCAATTCAATCGTGCCGAGGCGGGCGTGGCGGCGTAGAGTGACAGCATAGCGAAGATGGCAGACACACAGCGTCAGCAGAACCGGAACCGTCGCACGGGTGAGCGCCGGGGCGGCGCGCGGCCGGGCGCGGGCCTTGCCGTATGGTACGTTCTCGGGTTCCTGCTGCTGCTCGCGCTCGGTCAGGCGTTTTTCTTTTCCATTCAGAGCGGCGACACCGTTTCGTACAGCGACTTCAAGGTCCTCGTGCGCCAGAACAAGGTGCAGGAGGTGACGATCACCGAAGACCGCATCCGCGGTCTCCTGCGGCCGGCGGGAACGGACAAGCCGCGGCCCTTCAACGTCATCAAGGTGGACGATCCCAAGCTGAGCGAGGAGCTCGAGCAGCACGGGGTGAAGTACACGGGTGAAGTGAGCAATCGCTGGCTCGGCGAGGTCGTGAGCTGGGTCCTGCCCCTCATCTTCATCGTCGCGCTGTGGACGTTCTTCTTCCGCCGCATGGGGGGCGCCGAAGGCGGCGTGATGTCGTTCGCGCGCAGCCGCGCGAAGATCTACGCCGAGGACGACGTCAAGGTGAGCTTCGGCGACGTCGCGGGGGTGGACGAGGCGGAGGAAGAGCTGAAGGAGATCGTCGAGTTCCTGAAGAACCCGCGTAAGTACACGAGCATCGGCGGACGCATCCCCAAGGGCGTGTTGCTCGTCGGCCCTCCGGGCACCGGCAAGACGCTCCTCGCGCGCGCGGTCGCCGGCGAAGCCAAGGTCCCGTTCTTCTCGCTCAGCGGCTCGGAATTCGTCGAGATGTTCGTCGGCGTCGGCGCGGCACGCGTGCGCGATCTCTTTTCGCAGGCGGAAGCCAAAGCGCCGTGCATCGTGTTCATCGACGAGCTGGACGCGATCGGCAAGGTCCGCATCCAGACGCCGATGGGCAGCCACGAGGAGCGAGAGCAGACATTGAACCAGCTCCTCGCCGAGATGGATGGGTTCGACGGGCGCAAAGGGATCATCATCATGGGGGCGACGAACCGTCCCGAGGTGCTCGACCCTGCCCTGCTCCGCCCCGGACGTTTCGATCGCCAGGTCCTCGTCGACAAACCGGACGTCCGCGGGCGCGAAGACATCCTGCGCATCCACATCAAGAACGTGAAGATTGCCGACGACGTGGACCTGAAAGTGATCGCGGCGCGGACGGCGGGCTTTGCGGGCGCGGACCTCGCGAACCTCGTCAACGAGGCGGCGCTGCTCGCGGCGCGGAAGGACAAGACATCGGTCGGCGCGCGCGATTTCGACGAAGCGATCGACCGCATCGTCGCGGGGCTGGAAAAGAAGCGCGTGATGAACGACAAGGAGCGGCGGATCGTCGCGTATCACGAGTCCGGACACGCGATCGTCGCCAGCGTGCTGCCGGGCCTCGACCCGGTCCACAAGATCTCGATCGTCGCGCGCGGGTTCGGCGCGCTCGGCTACACGATGCAATTGCCGCTCGAGGACCGCTACCTCATGACGCGCAACGATTTGCTGGGTCAGCTCGCGGTCCTGCTCGGTGGGCGCAGCGCCGAGGAGATCGCGTTCGGCGAGGTCTCGACCGGCGCGCAGAACGATCTGCAGCGCGCGACGGACATCGCGCGCGCGATGGTCACCGAGTTCGGGATGAGCGAGACGCTGGGCGCCGTCAACTACAACGGCCACAAGGGGTCGAAGTTCCTCGACTTCCCGTTCATGCAGGAGCGCGGCACCTACGCCGAGGACACGGCGCAGAAGATCGACGCCGAGGTGAAGCGGATCCTCACCGAGGCGCACGAGGAGGCGCGGAAGGTGCTGCGCGAACGCAAGACCGTGCTCGACGAGCTGTCGCGGCGGCTGCTCGACAAGGAAGTGATCGAGGGGGACGAGCTGCGCAAGCTGCTCGGCCCGATCCCGCCCAAAGATCCCAACGGTACCGTCCCGCCCGTCATCGACGACGAACATCC
>QHWR01000054.1 GCA_003223835.1 Acidobacteriota bacterium
TCAGCGCGACGACGTTTCGTCCTGGAATGTCCTTCGCCGTGACGACGGTGAATTTGCCCCATTCAATGGATGGGTCGAACTCGATGGACCTGATCCGGCCGCGCGAGACCGGACTCCGCACCGTCGCGCCGTACAGCATCCCGTCGGCGCGGACATCGTCGAGGTAGAGCGCCTGGCCGGTGACCTTGGATCGTCCTTCTTTTCGCGGGACGGCGCGGCCGATCTGCGGGAAATCCACCGTCCGGAGATTTTACGCGACAACGCGCGGGCGCGCCGAAGAGCCCTGAAGGCTGCGCGTCGGGGCGTATCGTCGCCGTCACGAGCAGCCCTGCCCGACTCCGCCCCGACTCCGCCCCGACTCCGCCAAGGCTTCGTCGAGGCCTCGCCGGAGCCCCTTAGGGCGTAGGCGGGCAAGGCTTCGTCGAGGCCTCGCCGGAGCCCTTACGGCGTAGGCGGGCAAGGCTACGGCGCGTCCGCCGAAGCGCTTCGCGCGAAGGCGGAAAGGGCTGCGCTACGGCCGTGATGGCGTGTTCTCGTAGCGCAGGGCTTTTAGCCCTGCTCGTGATCGGCGCCGATGCGAACGGGTGCTACCGGAACGTCACGCCGAACCGGACGCCCCAGAAGTGCGTCGTGAAGGACTGTTCGGTATGGATGTGGTCGCGGAACTCGACGAGGAGTTGATTGTGGTGAGGTCGCCGGGGAAGCGGCAGACCTCCATTGTGCCACAGGTCGAGCCCCGGGTCGAACGCGGGACGCCGGGCCATATTGACCACTTTGTAGACTCGGTATACATTGTAGACACGATGGCCGAACCCGCGTATCTCGGGGAGTTCGAGAACCTCGTGCTGCTGTCGGTCCTCCGGCTCGGGGCGGAGGCGAACGGCGTCAGCGTCGCGCGCGAGCTGGAGGCGCAGGCGGGCCGCCGGGTCTCTCGCGGCGCGCTGTACACGACGCTCGACCGGCTCGAGGGCAAGGGCCTGCTCCGCTGGAAGTTCGCGCCCGGCTCGGCGGAGCGCGCGAGCCTGCCGCGGCGGGCGTACGCGGTCACCCCTCGCGGGATGGCCGCCCTGCGCGCGTCGCACCGCACGCTCCAGCGCATGTGGCGCGGTCTCGAAGACGTCCTCAAGGAGCGCTCGTGACGCCGCTCGGTCCGCCGCGCCTCGCCGAATGGCTTGTCGCGCGCTCGGTGCCGCCGGGACGCGAGGGAGACACGATTCGCGGCGATCTGCTCGAAGAACTGCAGGCGCGGGCGCGGCGCGGATCGCGATGGGCCGCGAAGGAGTGGTATTGGCGAGAGGCGTGTTCGCTCGCGCTCAGGTATCGCGGCGGCCGGAGACCGCCCGTCAGGACCACGGGTGAAAGACCATCGATCGGCGAAGCGCTCTCGCACGACGTGCGGTACGCGCTGCGCACGCTGCGAAAGGCGCCCGGCTTCACGGCGATCGTCCTCGTCACGTTGGCGCTCGGCATCGGTGCGAACACGGCGATCTTCAGCGCCGTCAACGCGGTGCTGCTGCGCCCGCTGCCCTATCGGGAGAGCGACCGCCTGGTCCGGCTGGTCGCGTACAACCCGCTGCTCGGCATCACGAGCAGCAACGTCTCGGCGGCCGACGTCGCGGACTGGCGCCGCGGCGTTCGCGGGTTCGACGGTCTCGCCGCGTTTGCGATCTTCAGCTTCACCCTCGGCGGCGGCGACGGCGCGGAGCGCGTCCAGGCGGCGGCGGTTTCGGATTTGTTCCAGGTGCTCGGGGTCGATCCGGCGCTCGGACATCACTTCGCACCCGCGGAGAGCCGCACCTGGCCGGCGACGGCGGCGATCGTTGGCCACGGTCTGTGGATGCGGCGCTACGGCGGCACTCGCGACGCGCTGGGCAAACCGCTGACGCCGGGCGCATCGGCCGTCATCTCCGGCGTCGCCCCGCGCGGATTCGCGTACCCGGACAACGTGGACGTCTGGGTGCCGCTCCCCAACGACCCAACCGACAGCCGCGACAACCGCTCGTTCGAGGCTGTCGCGCGCGTAAAACGCGGTGTCACGATCGAGCAGGCGCAGGTGGAGCTCGACGCGATGACGTCGAGCCTCGACGCCGCGTATCCGACGACGAACCGGGGGTGGCGCGTACGCGCCGTCCCTCTGCGCGATTTCGTGGTGGGGGACGCGAGGCGGATGCTGCTCGTGCTGCTCGGCGCGGTTGGCCTCGTCCTGCTCATCGCGTGCGCCAACGTCGCGAATCTGTTTCTCGCGCGCGGGACGTCGCGCCAGCGCGAGCTGGCGGTCCGTTCGGCGATCGGAGCGGCGCGCGGCCGCATCGTCCGCCAGTTGCTCACCGAAGCCGTGGTGCTGTCCGTCGCCGCCGGCGCGCTGGGCCTGCTGCTCGGCTACTGGGGACTCCAACTGCTCATCGCGATCAGCGGCGGCGGCATTCCGCGGCTCGAAGCGGCGACGCTCGATCGCAGCGTGTTTCTCTTTTGCGTCATCGTGTCGGTGGCGACCGGCGTCCTCTTCGGCCTGATGCCGGCCGTCCACCTCTCCCGATCCAACCTCGTGCAGTCGCTGCGTGAAGGCACGGGCGGCGCGGGAACTCGCCATCGCGCGCGCAGCGCGCTCGTCATCATCGAGGTCGCGATCGCGGTGGTGCTGCTCGCGGGCGCCGGACTCCTGATCCGCAGCTTCGACGCGATGCGCCGGATCGACCCGGGCTTCGACGCGCGCCATCTGCTCACGCTGCGGGTAAGCCTGTCAGGCCCGCGGTACCGCGGCAACGTTGACCGCCAGATGGCCTACTTCACCGACGCGCTCCAGCGGATCGGCGCGCTGGCGGGAATCCAGCGTGCCGCCGCCGTCCTCAGCCTGCCGGTCGGCGGCGGTGGCTTCTACCTCGGACGAGGCTTCATCATCGAAGGACGCAGCCATCCTGCCGAGGGGTACGACGCCATGTACCTCATCGCGACGCCGGGTTACTTCCAGACGCTCGGCATCCCCTTGCTGCAGGGGCGCGACTTCGATGCGCGCGACCGCGGCAACGCGCCGCAGGTCGCGGTCGTCAATCGCAGGCTCGCGCGGCGGTACTTCGGCAACGCGAATCCGCTCGGCGAACGCATCCTCGTGTGGAAGGACGAGAAGGTCCCGCGCGAGATCGTCGGCGTCGTCGGCGACGTGAAGCCCGCGAATCTGACCGCGGAGGCCGCGCCGGAAGTCTACGTGCCGCTCGCACAGAGCGCCTGCAGCGACATGACCCTCGTGATCCGTGCGTCGGGCGATCCCGCGGCGGCGATTGCGCCGGTCAAACGGACGTTGCGAGACGTGGACGCCGGGCAGGCGCCGTACGACGTGAAGGCCTTCGACGAGATCCTCGCCTCGGCGCTCGCGCAGGAGCGATTCGCGACGATGCTGCTGGCGGGGTTCGCCGGCCTCGCGCTGTCGCTGGCGGCGATCGGTCTTTATGGCGTGATGGCCTACGTCGTCTCGGGCCGGACGCACGAGATGGGAGTGCGGATTGCGCTCGGCGCACGCCCCTCACAGGTTCACGGCCTCGTGGTGCGCGAGGCGCTGGCACTCGCGGCGATCGGATTCGCCGCCGGCATCCCGGCCGCGGTCGCCGCCACCCGCGCGCTCGCCGGCATGCTCTACTCCGTCACCCCTGCCGATCCGGTGACGTTCGCGTCGGTGATTGCCGGCGTCTTGGCGGTGGCGTTCGCCGCCGCGCACGTGCCCGCGCGCCGCGCGACACGCGTCGATCCCTCATCCGCGCTGCGTGGAGAATAGCCACAGCCATCCCGCATCCCTGATCCCTGATCAGGGATGCGGGATTCCGAAAGTGGTATAAACGCAGGTTCCAGCCGGCATTCCCAGGAGCCTGCCATGAAGATGAGACCGTTCGTTGTCGCGGCAGTCGTCGCGCTGACGCCGCTGGCCGCCGCGGCACAGGACCCGCCCGCCGGGCAGCAACCGCCCGACCGGCCGGGCCGCGAACAGGCGGCGCCCGAGCCGAGGCCTTACGAACGCGTGATCACCAAGGACGCCAAATCGAAGGAAGGCGTCATCATCACGCACCGCATCAAGGACAAGCTGTATTACGAGATCCCGAGAGCCGCGATCGGACGCGAGTTCCTCTGGGTCAGCCAGATCGCGCGGACGACGCTCGGCGAAGGGTACGGCGGGCAGGCGGCCGGCAACCGCGTCGTCCGCTGGGAGCGCCACGACAACCGCGTGCTGCTGCGCAGCATCTCGTACGACATCGTCTCGGACGAGAAGGAGCCGATCGCCCGCGCGGTGCGCGCCGCGAACTACGACCCGATTGTGATGTCGTTCAACGTCGAGGCGTTCGGCAAAGACGATGCCCCGGTGATCGACGTCACGCGGCTGTTCACCACCGACGTCCCGGAGTTCAGCGGACGTTCGCGCGTCCGTGCGCGCACGTTCGACGCGTCGCGGTCGTTCATCGAACGCGTCGCGACGTTCCCGCAGAACATCGAAGTCGAGGTGACGCAGACCTATTCGACGCCGCTCGATCAGGACGGCGGGGGGCGCGGCGGCCCCGCGCCGGCGCCAGGTCCGGGGGGCGGCCGCGGTCAGGCGGCCGCACGCCCCGGCACGTCGAGCGTGCTGATGCACTACAGCATGGTGCTGCTGCCCGGGGAGCCGATGCAGCCGCGCCTGTTCGACGAGCGCGTCGGCTACTTCAGCATCTCGCAGCTCGATTACGGCAAGGACGAACACCGCTCGCCCGCGCGCCGCTATATCACCCGCTATCGTCTCGAGAAGAAGGACCCGAACGCGGAGCTGTCGGACCCCGTGAAGCCGATCACCTACTACGTGGATCCTGCGACGCCGAAGAAGTGGGTGCCGTACGTGAAGAAGGGCATCGAGAGCTGGCAGCCGGCGTTCGAGGCCGCCGGGTTCCGCCGCGGCATCATCGCGAAAGAAGCGCCGACGCCGGAAGAAGACCCTGACTGGAGTCCCGAGGACGCGCGCTATTCAGTGGTCCGGTGGCTGCCGTCGACGACGGAGAACGCCGTCGGCCCGCACGTCCACGATCCGCGCAGCGGTGAAATCCTCGAGGCGGACATCCAGTTCTACCACAACGTGATGAACCTCGCGCGCGACTGGTACTTCGTCCAGGTCGGCCCGCTCGACAAACGCGCGAAGACGCTGCCGCTGCCCGACGATCTGATGGGCCGTCTCATCGAGTACGTCGTCGCGCACGAAGTCGGACACACGCTCGGCTTCCAGCACAACATGAAGAGCAGCTCCGAGTATCCGGCCGCGAAGGTGCATGACAAGGACTGGGTCCACACGATGGGGCACACGGCGTCGATCATGGATTACTCGCGGTTCAACTACGTCGCGCAGCCCGAGGACGGCATCGACGTCGCGGACCTCGTGCCGCGTGTCGGCCCGTACGACAAGTGGGCGACGATGTGGGGCTACAAGCCCATTCCGTCCGCGAATTCGCCGGAGCAGGAGAAGAAGACGCTCGACCAGTGGGCGCGCGAGCAGGACAAGACGCCGTGGCTGCGCTTTTCAACGGCGAACGCCCGCGGATCGGACCCGGGCGACGAGACCGAAGCCGTCGGCGACGACGACGCGATCGCATCGACGACCCTCGGCATGAAGAACCTCCATCGCGTCATGGACATGCTGATTCCGGCCACGACGACGAGGGACGGCGACCCGTACGACGATCTCGACGAATTGTACGGGCGGCTGCTGGGCCAGTGGGCGCTCGAAATGGGCCACGTCGCGGCGATCGTGGGCGGGTTCAACTCGCAACAGAAGAACATCGGCCAGGCGGGCGTGCTGTTCACGCCGGTCCCGCGCGTGAAGCAGGCCGCGGCCGTGAAATACCTCGACGAGAATGCCTTCCAGACGCCGTCGTGGATGATCAATCCGGATATCCTGCGGCGGATTGAACCCGTCGGCGTCCTGGACCGGATCCGGTCCGCGCAGCAGCGGGTCCTCGGGGCCGCGCTGAGCAGCGCGCGGCTCTCGCGGCTCGTCGAGCAGGAAGCGATCGACGGATCCGCGGCGTATCGGCCGGCCGACTTCCTCTCCGACGTGAGGAAGGGCGTCTGGTCGGAGATCTACGGCGCGGCGCCGGTGAAGGTGGACGCGTACCGGCGCAACCTGCAGCGCGCCTACATCGAGACGCTGGCGGACCGCGTCAACGGCCGTCTTGCGTCGGTCGATGACGCCCGCGCGTTCTTCCGCGGCGAGCTGCGCACGCTGGACACCGACGTCCACCTCGCGATCAACCGCACGACGGATCGCCAGACGCGCATGCACCTCGAAGACGTGCGTACCCAGATCGCGCGCGCGCTCGACCCGACGGTGCAGGCGCCCGCCGCGCCCGCGCAGACGACGGTCCCGGGCCGCGGGGTGGACCTCACCATCGAACCGGACACGTGCTGGCCGGACTACATCATCCGCGCCGGCGGCGGTATGTGAGAGCCGCGCATCGATGATCCCGGAGTCCCCGTGCATCAGCACCACCGCCAGCCAATCCATACCGTCTACGGCGGCGCGCATCTGTTCCGGGCGGACACGGCCGCGCGGCTGGGCGCCACGGCGCTGAAGGCGCTCCACGAATACGCGCCCGGCAACGTGACGCTCGCGGCGGCGCTCGGGATTTCCGAAGGCCTCGCGGATCGGATCTACAACCGGATCGTGGAAAAGCTCGAGCGCGAGCCGGTCGAGGACTTTCGCCTCGACTACGAGGATGGCTACGGCAACCGGCCGGATGCCGAAGAGGATGGACACGCCCGGTCCGCGGCCCGCGAGCTCGCCTCCGCCGTCGCCGCGGGATCGGCGCCTCCCTTCGTCGGCATCCGCATCAAGCCGTTGACGGACGAATTGCGCGAGCGTTCGATCCGCACGCTGGACCTCTTCATCTCGACGCTGCTCGACGCGACCGGCACTCGCGTCCCGGTCAACTTCGTCGTGACGCTGCCCAAGATCACGTCGCCGGGACAGCCTCGCACGCTGGCGGATCTTTTCGACGCGAAGGAGCGCGCGGCCGGACTCGCGCCGGGGTCCCTCCGCATGGAGCTGATGGTCGAAACGCCGCAGTCGATCTTCGACGAACGCGGCAACGGCGCGCTGCCCGCCCTCGTGGACGCCGGCCGCGGCCGTATCGTCGCCGCGCACTTCGGCACGTATGACTACACCGCGTCGCTCGGCATTACCGCGGCGTATCAACACATGCGCCATCCGGCGTGCGACTTCGCGCGTCACGTGATGCAGGTGTCTCTCGCGGGTACCGGCGTGTGGCTCTCGGACGGCGCGACGAACGTGCTCCCCGTCCCTCTCCATCGCGCGCGCGCCGCCGAGACGTTGACGGACGCCCAGCTCGCGCAGAACCGCGACGCGATCCATCGCGCCTGGAAACTCCATTACGACGACGTCCGCCACTCGCTCGTGCACGCGTACTACCAGGGATGGGACCTGCATCCGGCGCAGCTCGTCACGCGATACGCCGCCGTCTACGCGTTTTTCCTGGAGAGCCTCGACGCCGCGTCCGAGCGCCTGCGCAACTTCATCGGGAAGGCCGCGCAGGCGACGCTCGTCGGCGAGGTGTTCGACGACGCGGCGACGGGACAGGGATTGCTCAATTTCTTTCTGCGGGCGCTCAACTGCGGCGCGGTGCGCGAAGAAGAGATCGAGAAGCTGACGGGATTGACCCTCGATGAATTGAGGTCAGGGTCGTTCGTGACGATCGTGAAAACGCGACGTGAAGAATGCTGACTTCATGCGCGGCGTATCGCCGCCGCCGCCAGCCACCCCACCAGAATCAAGAGGCTGAGAATCACAACGCTGTGGCGGTTCCCGTAGGTCGCCGTCGGGAAGTGGTTGCTGACCATCAGGAACACGGTCGGCACCGCCATGAAGGTGTTGTGTTTCGAGCGCTCCTTGGCGCCGGCGCCGAGGGTGGGATCGATCGTCTCGCCGCGCGCGGCGGCGGCGATCATCCGGCGCTGCGGCGGCAGGATCCGCATCCACACGTTCGCCGCCATGATCGTGCCGAACAGGCCGCCGATGTGAATGTAGGTCGCACGCGGGATCAGCACCGTCTCGAGCCCGAACGCCAGGGCGACGACCAGCACGAACGCGACGACGGCGAACGCGTAATCGCTGCGTACGATCGGGGAGCGCGCGAGCAAATCGTAGACGATCCATCCCGCGACGAGCGCGCCGGCGCCGCACGCGACCGCCGTCGTGTTCGACACGCTCGCGTCGAGCACGCTCACCATCAGGCCGCCGGTGTAGTAGACCATGATCAGCAGCGCGACCCCGCTCACCCAGGTGACCATCGCCTCCCAGCGAAACCAGTGGACCTCGGAAGGGGCGACGCCGAGCCCCTTCTGCTTCTGAACGGTGTAGAAGCCACCGCTGTGCAACATCCAGACGGCAGGCGATGCGCCGCCGCGCGCCTCGAGCGCACGGAGCTGGCCGTCGAGCCACGTGAAATAGTACGTCGTCCCAACCCACAGGATTGCGGCGAAGACGTGGGTCCACCGGACGAAGAGCTGCAGCCATTCGGACATGTCGCTCCAAGCGGTTCGCGGTTCGCGAACCGCGAACGAAGAACCGGACCGCGAACCGCGAACCCCGAACCGAGAACCT
>QHWR01000055.1 GCA_003223835.1 Acidobacteriota bacterium
CTCTCCGGTTTCATCTTTCCGATCGAGAACATGCCGCGGGCGATCCAGCCGCTGACGTACCTGATTCCGCTCCGGTACTTCCTCGTCATCGTGCGAGGGATCTTCCTGAAGGGGATCGGGCTCGACGTGTTGTGGCCCCAGGCGGCCGCGATGACCGCCTGGGGATTCGGCATGCTGGCGCTCGCGGTTGCGCGCAGCCGGAAACGGATGGCATGAAGAAAGCTTTTAGCTGGTAGCTTTTAGTTCATGCGCCTTCTGCTCGTCGAAGACGATGACACGATCGCCGAGTTCGTGGAGAAGGGCCTCCGCGAGGCGGGGTACGCCGTCGATCGGGCGCGTGACGGCGAGACGGGGCTGGCGCGCGCGCTGGCCGACCACTACGACGCCGCGATCGTTGACGTGATGCTGCCGCGGCTCGACGGGCTGTCGCTCATCGACGCCGTCCGCGCGCGCGGCGTGCGCACGCCGGTGCTGATCCTCAGCGCCAGGCGCTCCGTCGACGACCGCGTGCGCGGCCTGCAGGCGGGCGGCGACGACTACCTGACGAAGCCGTTCGCCTTCGCCGAGCTGCTCGCGCGCGTGCAGGCGCTCATCCGCCGGTCCACCGGCGCGGTCGAGCCGACGCGGCTCACCGTCGGCGATTTGTCGATGGATCTGCTGACGCGCGGGGTCCAGCGGGGCGCGGCGGCGATTGACCTCCGCCCGCGCGAGTTCGCGCTGCTCGAATACCTGATGCGCAACCCCGGCAAGGTCCTCTCGAAGACGATGATTCTGTCGCAGGTGTGGGGATACAGCTTCGATCCGAACACCAACGTCGTCGACGTGCTCGTCTCGCGCCTGCGCGACCGGATCGATCGCCCATTCGAGAAGAAGCTGCTGCACACCGTCCGTGGCGTGGGCTACGTCTTACGATCGTAATGGCGCTCCGAACAATCGGCCTCCGTCTTTCCCTCTGGTACGCCGCCGTGTTCGTCGGCAGCACGGTCGTGCTCGTCGGGTTGACGTATGCGCTCCTCGCGTCGTCGCTCGCGCAGCGCGACCGCGACATCCTGACCGCGACGCTGCGCGAGTACGCATCCCGCTACGAGGCCGCCGGACTTCCCGCGCTCGAACGGTCCGTGGAGCTGGAGCAGCGGACCGGCCGGCGCGAACGGCTGTTCGTGCGCGTGCTCGGTCCCGGCGCCGACGCGCTGTTCGTCAGCGTCCCGTCCGGGTGGGAGACGTTCGAGCTGGGACGGCTCGGTCCGGAAGGGGACGGCGCGGTCTCGGCGGCGCCGGCGCGCGATCGCGACGCCGTCCTCGAAATCGTGTCGGCCCGCCTGCCCGACGGCACGATGCTGCAGGTCGGCAAGAGCAATGAGATCCGTCTCGCGCTGCTTCGCCAGTTCAGGGTCGTCGTCGGCTGGGTCTCGGTGCTCGCGATGGGCGTCGGCCTCCTCGGCGGCTTGATCCTCACGCGATCGACGCTCCAGCCGCTCTACGACCTGATCAACGTCGTTCGGGGGATCATCAGAACCGGCCGAATCAAGGAGCGCGTGCCCGCGCGCGCGTCGACGGGCGACGCCGTCGACGAGCTGATTGCGCTCTTCAACACGATGCTCGATCGCATGAATGGACTCGTCGGCGCGATGGCCGAGTCGCTCGACAACGTCGCCCACGATCTGCGGACGCCGATGGCGCGGCTTCGCGGGACGGCGGAGCGCGCGCTGCAGTCGTCCGATCCGGCGGCGCACCGCGAAGCGCTCGCGGACTGTCTCGAGGAGTCGGACCGCATCCTCGCGATGCTGAACACCCTGATGGATATTTCGGAAGCGGAGACGGGCGTGCTGCGCCTCGCCCGCGAACCTGTCGGGCTGCGCGCGCTCGTCGAGGAAGCGATCGGCTTGTACGAGCACGTCGCCGAGGCGAAACGCGTCACGGTGACGCTGGCGCCGGGAGACGAACTGACGGCGAGCGCGGCGCGCGACCGCCTGCGCCAGGCGTTCGCCAACCTGCTCGACAACGCGATCAAGTACACGAGCGAAGGCGGACGCGTCGAGATCGCCGTTGCCCCGAACGGCGGGGAGGCGGTCGTCACGTTCGCCGACACGGGCCAGGGCATTCCGCCGGAGGAGCTGCCGCGGATCTGGGATCGCCTGTATCGCGGCGATCGGAGCCGCTCGGAACGCGGCCTCGGGCTGGGCCTCAGCCTGGTGAAGGCGTATGTCGAGGCGCATGGCGGCCGCGTCGAGGCGTCGAGCGAGCCAGGCCGGGGCTCGGTGTTCACGGTGCGGCTGCCCTTTCTGTCACGTTTGTAATCTTCCCGTAATCCTCCCGCAAGCCTCCACGTCGTCTTAAACGGCATGGAGGTTCTCTCAGCAATGCACAACCGACTTGTCAGAACGGGAAGCCTGACCACGCTTGGCGTCGCGATCGTGGCGCTCGTCGCGTGGAACGCTCCCGAGCCTCGTGCCGCCGCGGCCGCCCCAAGAGCCGCCGTGACGGCTCCGGCGACGGCATCCGCCGCGCCGGTCGCGTCTTACGCTCCCGTCGTCGATCGCGTCATGCCCGCAGTCGTCACCGTCCGGGTCGAAAAGCGCGCGTCGGCGGTCCCCACGTCCGGCCAGGTTCCCGACGATGACCTGCTGCGACGGTTCTTCGGGCCGCAGATGCGGATCCCGCGGCAGCCGCGGGGCATCGAGCGCGGCCTCGGCTCCGGCGTCATCGTCAGTCAGGACGGCTACATCCTCACCAACAACCACGTCGTCGACGGCGCGGACGAGGTGAAGGTGGAGCTGCCCGATCGACACAGCTACACCGCGAAGGTCGTCGGCACCGATGCGCCGAGCGATCTCGCCGTGATCAAGATCAACGCGAACGACCTGCCGACGCTGCCGCTCGGCGACTCCGACGCGGTGAAGGTCGGCGACGTCGTCCTCGCGGTCGGCAATCCCCTCGGCGTGGGCGAAACGGTCACGTCCGGGATCATCAGCGCCAAGGGGCGCACCACGAGCAGCGGCGACGCGTATGAAGATTTCCTTCAGACCGACGCGGCGATCAACCACGGCAACTCCGGCGGCGCGCTCGTGAACACGAACGGCCAGCTGATCGGGATCAACTCGCAGATCCTGTCGCCGTCGGACGGCAACATCGGTCTGGGGTTCGCGATCCCGTCGAACATGGCGAAGAGCGTGATGGAGCAGTTGATCAAGAACGGCACGGTCCATCGCGCGAAGCTCGGCGTCACGATTCAACGGATCACGCCTGACCTGGCGCAGAGCCTGGGACTCGCGTCGGCGAATGGCGCGCTCGTCAGCAACGTCGAGTCGGGCAGTCCGGCGGACCGCGCGGGACTGCGTCAGGGCGACGTGATCACGCAGTTCAACGGCAAGCCGGTGACCGACAACAACCAGCTTCGGAACAGCGTGGCGGGCACGGCGCCCGGATCGGCGGTCACGCTGGAGTACCTGCGTGACGGCCGGACGGAAACGGCGCACGTGACGCTCGGCGAGCTGGCGATGAAGAAGGACCGCGCGTCGCGCGGATCGGAGCGCGGCGGCGACGGGAAGTTCGGGCTGAGCGTGCAGCCGTTCACGTCCGACATGGCCGACGAGCTCGGCGTGCCACGCTCGACACAGGGTGTCGTCGTCGCCGGCGTGGACCCGGCGGGGCGCGCCGCGGACGCCGGCATTCAGGAAGGGGACGTGATCGAGAAGGTCAACGGCCGTCCGGTGAAAACCGGGGACGAGCTGAAGGCCGCATTGGACCGCGCCGGCAGCAAGCCTGCGCTCCTGCTCGTGAACCGCAAGGGCACGGACATCTTCCTCACGCTGCGCGCCGACTGATCGCGAGCCTCACCACCAGGAGCCGGAGACCGGCGCGGTCTTCGGCTCCTTTCCCGTCACGCGCCTCTTGCCCTCAGGTTCTCGACGGTCTCGCCCCAGACCTTCCACTCGGGATCCTCATGGAACTCGATCTCGAGCGGATACTTCGGGTGTTCCTTGAGCCGTTTGTGCAGCCGCGACATGAAGACGTCGCGGTTGCGCGCGTAGTACACCCACTCCTTGACGCCCATTCCGGTCGTGACCTGCATGAGCGTCGAGTTGTCGTCGCTCGACAGCGGGTCCAGCGCCTGCTCGAACCGGCGCTGCTGCTGGTTGACGGCGTCCGGCGGTTTCACGCCCGACGGCTCGTACGGCCATTTGATCACGACCGCCGTCGTCAGCGCGGCGACGTCGGGGCGCGGCGGCTTCGACATGCGGATCCGGAAAATCGCGGCCTGCCCGGACTCCGCGTTCTGGGCGGTGACGATCTGCCAGGCGTTCAGCTCCGCCGCGACGGACTCCCGCGTCTTGCGGCGGCCCGGCCAGAGTCGTTCCAGGAAACTCATCGGGGTCACGAGATAGTATCACCGAGGACCGATGACCGAGGAGCGAGGACCGGCCGCGGACATCGAATGGACGCGCGCGAACCTGCGCGAGGTCTTGCCCGACCTGCCGTCGCCGCAGGTGATGGACTTCCTGATCGACACTCTGAATCGCGCGGAGCGTCATTACGCGGGCGCTCTCTGGGCCCCCGAGAGCGAGCTGGGACCCATCGTCCGCATATTCTACGGACGTCCCTATTTCAACGTGTCTCAGCTCCGGTACCTCGCGGCGCTGGCGGGCACGCCGCCCGCGCGCATCTTCCGTGCGCTCGGCCACAGCGGGACGACGTCGTCCGAAGACGAGCGCCGGGCGCCGCGTCCCTGGAAGGGAATGCTCCGCGCGCTGCCGAACCTGATGAGGATCATGTGGTATCAGGTCCGGCTGCGGCACTTCGTCAACACGAACCTGGCGAAGATCCGGCGGCGGCAGGCGCGGTTCGCGGCGCTGCCGGTGGCGTCGCTCGCGGATGCGGAGTTGTCCGCGATCGCCCGCGAATGGGTGGTCACGAGCCCGCCCGAATTGATCCCGATCTTTGTGTTGACGGGCGTGATGGGCTTCGAGGATGCGCTGCGCAGGATTCTCGACGGCGTCGGCGTGAAGTACGACGCGTTCGTCCATCCATGGCTCGCGGCGGGCGAAAAGTCGGTGAGCGCGCAGCAGGGATTCGATCTGTTGCGGCTGGCCCGCGGCGCGCGAGCGGAGCCCGCGACGGCGGAGTATTTCCGCGGGGGCGGCGCCCTGCCCGGATATCGCGAACGGCTCGCCGGCACCCGGTTCCTCGCCTCATTCGACCGTTTCCTGGACGAGTACGGTCACCGCGGTCCTTACGAATCGGACTGGGCGCTGCCGCGCTTCCGCGACGATCCGTCTCCGATCCTGGCGGCGATCCAGGCTCACGTTCGCGCGCCGGACGAGCCGGATCCGGACGCGATCGTCGCCGCACAAGAGCGCCGCGCGCGCGACGCGTGGGAGAAGTTCGACGCCCGCCTCACCACGTGGCAGCGGCTGACCGTCCGTCGCAGGGTGCGATGGCTCGTGCAGCGCATCAAGCAGATGTACGTGTGGCGAGAGTTGTATCGATCCGAGCTCACCCGTGTGCTCGCCGCCGGGCGCCGCATCTACCTCGAGCTGGCGTCCCGGTTCGCGGCGCGCGGGTGGATCGACGCCGCGGATGATTTCTATCTGCTGACACTCGGCGAGGTGGCCGCGGCGATCGGCCGCGGGTCCGGAGAAGGCCCGCGCGACATCGTTGCGGCGCGCCGGCGGGACATGACGGAGTGGGCCGCGCTCGACATGCCGCTGATGCTTCGCGAGTCCGAGCTCGGCGCGATCCGCGGTCGCGCACCGGCGCCGCCGATACGGGCACAGACGGAGTTGCGCGGTCTGTGCGTGAGCAACGGGGTCGCCGAAGGGCCAGTCGTCGTTCTCCGCACACCCGACGAGTTCGGTCGGATGCAGCGGGGAGCCATCATCGTCGCACCGGCGACGGACCCGGCATGGACGCCGCTGTTCACGCTCGCGTCCGGACTGATCGTGGAAATCGGCGGGACGCTGTCGCACGCCTCCACCGTGGCGCGCGAGTACGGCCTGCCGGCGCTGGCGAACGTCACCGACGCCACGCGGCTGCTCAGGGACGGCGACCGGGTGCGCCTGGATGCGACGGCGGGGACGGTGACGATTCTGGCGTCGACGTCCACGGCCGCAGCCGCGGAATGAACCGTCTCACCTGGCGAGCGGGTCGGGACGCAGCTGGAACTTCACGAGCTTGCTCGTCGTACCCTTGCCGGTCTCCATGTGGAACGGCGCGCGCGTGCTGACGGTCGACCAGATTCCGCGGCCTTTCCAGCCGGCGTTCGGGTCGTCGATGCGGCCGTCCATCCACTTCGTGTAGTAGCCGAGCGGGTAGGGCACGCGAAGCACGACCCATTTGCCGTCCTTCAGCGCGAGAAGGCCTTCGGCGGCGTTGCCGGTGTTGATCGGGGTGTTCTTGCCGAGTCCGAAGGTGTCGAACCAATCGACCCACGTGTAATAACTCGCGCCGGCGCTTCCAGGGTCGGTCACGCCCTTGATCTGCGGCAACGGCTCCGGATAGAGCGTCCAGCCCTCGGGACATTGCTGCCCGGTTGCCGTCGGTCCATTCAGCGGTCCCTTGCACTTGCGGCGATCGAAGCTGGCGAGATGTCCGCTCGCGAGCGCGGCCCACACGACGCCGTCATGATCGATGTCCATGCCGCGCGGCGAGAAGCCGGGCGCGGGCGGCTCGTACACTTCGGCGAGCGCGGTATCGGGCGGATTCGATCCGGGAACCAGACGGATGACCGCGCCCGGATATCCGAGCGACGATCCCCACACGGAGCCGTCAGGCGCCGGCGACACCGCGCAGAACCCGCCGCCGAACCGCTTGTCCTTCGCCGGATCGACCGGCTGATCGGGGTCGACGTACGCGTCGCGCCTGCCGTTCCCGTTCGTGTCCATGATCAGCGCGGTCCAGCCCTGGGCCTTCGCTTCGTCGTGCGTCTCCTCGAACAGCTTCGTGTTGAGCCACCCGACGACCTGTCCGCCGCCGCTCGTCCAGAGCGTGCGATTCGCGTCCTCCGCGAACATGAGATGGTGGGTGCCGAAGCACGTGCTGATGTGGGTGATCTCCTTCGTCTTCGGATCGTAGATCGCGAGGTGCCGTCCGGCGTTGTTGAGCGGGAACAGCTTCGCCGACGGGTGATCGGATCCCGCCTTGCAGTAATCAGGATTCGCGGACGGCCGCACCGCGGATGTGATCCACACGCGCCCCTGCTCATCGAGCATGGGGTTGTGCACGTTGTTGCGGCTCGTCCAGATCACGTCGCGGTCCCAGTACGGCGACGGCTGAAGGATCAGCGTCCCCGTGCGCGGCGTGTTCGGATCGCGCACCGTCAGCGGCACCTGCGTCGCGGTGTTGTGCACGGGGTCGAGCACCGGCAGGTAGTCCGCGCTCAGCTCGAGCGATCCATAGATCAATCCGTTCGCGTTCAGCGTCGGGTTCCGGCGATCGGTGGACACTTCGTCGTGCAGGTAGGCTTTCGGATCCGCCCAGTCCCATTCGGTGATGACGACGTTGCGTTCGACGCCCTGCGGGCGCGGCGGGGCGGGCGGCAGCTCGCCGGCGGCGATGCGATCCGTCCAGTCCGCGAACATCGCGAGCGCACGCGGGCCGCCCATGCGCGTCAGGCTGTTCACCATGTCCACGCCCGCCTGCCCGGATTGCACGCGTCGATCCCAGGCGGCGCGCGACGAGTCGAACGCGCCCAGGCTCTTCGGCAGCTCGCGCGTCGCCTTGGTGCCGAGCGCGTGGCACGCCCAGCACGTCCCCGATTTCATGTTCCAGAGCCACTGCCCCTGGCTGCGCATGCCCGGCGCGATGCCGTTGCCGGTCGGACCCGTGCCGGGGAACTCGCTCTTGTCCGGCGCGTGGATCAACGAGAACCAGAAGCCGGCGGGGTAGTACTCCGCGGCCGCACGCGCGTCGGGGGCCGCCACCGCCTTCAGGTTGACGATCTTCCCCGGCGCGGCCGCCACTTTCGGCGAGTCGATCAAGCCGTAGCCGCGAACCCACACGCTGTAGCTCGCCTTCGGCAGATCCGGAATCACATAACGTCCGCGATCGTCGGTGACGACGATTCGCACGAAGCGCGTCGGCAAATCCGTGGTCTCAGCGATCACCCAGACACCCGCTTCCGGCCCTGCCGCGCCCGTGACGACGCCGCCGATGTCATCGATATCAATCTGGGGGCCTTGCCCCCAGACCCCCCGCGCGCTCGCTCGCGGGGACCCCTTCGATCCCCGCTCCGCTCTCGCGGCTCGGTCGCTGCGCTCCCTCGCTTGCTGCTGGGGGCCTTGCCCCCAGACCCTCCGCGCGCTCGCTCGCGGGGACCCCTTCGATCCCCGCTCCGCTCTCGCGGCTCGGTCGCTGCGCCGCTCTCGCGGCTCGGTCGCTGCGCTCCCTCGCTGGTTGCTTGGCGTTGTGCGCAGAAGAGGCGGCGAGCAGTGAGGCGACGGCGAGCGCGAGCGCGCCGGCGCCGAGCAGTCTGGTGGTCATGGAGGCCTCCTCGGCGGGCCATGCTAGCACCGTCGACGGCTGAATGCCGATGCCCGAACTCAGCCGCGTGTCGACTGTCGGCGGTAGTGCTCCACGTCGGCACGCATGCGGGAACCATCAGGCTGATCGTGCACCGCATCGAGGAGCTCCTCGTCCGCTTCGTCGAGCCGCGCGGCGAGCGCATCACGCAGCGACGGTCGTCGTCCCGACGCGCAGCTTCGACCACGCGCTCGAGCAGAACCGGTGTGGGGACGTGCGCGTG
>QHWR01000381.1 GCA_003223835.1 Acidobacteriota bacterium
CTTTGACCGCTTTCGACACGGCCATATCGATCGCGGCCGCTTCCTTCGTCAGCCCCAGCGTGTCGAGCATCAGCGCCGCCGACGAAATCGCGCCGATCGGATTGGCGACGTTTTTCCCCTCGTACTTCGGCGCCGAGCCGTGCACCGGCTCGAACATCGACGTGCGCCCGGGATGCAGGTTGCCGGATGCGGCCATGCCGAGGCCGCCCTGCAGCTGCGCGCCCAGGTCCGTGATGATGTCGCCGAACAGGTTGTTCGTGACGATGACCTCGAACTGGCTCGGGTCCTTGATCATGTGCATCGCCAGCGCGTCGATGTAGAAATGCGTCGCCACAATCCCGGGGTACTGCGGCATCAGCTCGTGGAAGACGCGCTGCCAGAGGGCGTGTCCCTGCTGCATCGCGTTGCTCTTGTCCGCCATGCAGACGTTCTTCAGCCGCCGCGCGCTCGCGAACTCGAACGCATGGCGGACGATGCGGTTGACGCCTTTCCAGGTGTTCAGTTCTTGCTGGATCGCGATCTCGTCCGCCGTGCCCGCTTTGAACCGTCCGCCGACGCTGACGTAGAGGCCCTCGGTGTTCTCGCGGAACACGACGAAGTTGACGTCCTTCGGACCGCGCCCTTTGAGCGGGCAGAGGCGTTCGTCGAGCAGTTTGACCGGCCGGTAGTTGACGTAGAGGTCCAGCTCGAAGCGCGTACCGAGGAGGATGTCGCGCGCGTGCCGCATGTCGGGGACGCGCGGGTCGCCGAGCGCGCCGATGAAGATCGCATCGAACTCGTCCCGCAACATCGCGTAGCCGTTGGGCGGCACGCTGATGCCCGTCTGAAGAAAGTAGTCGGCGCCCCACGGGAGATGTTCGAGCTCGAGCTGCTGCCCGAAGACCTCGCCGACCCGTCCGAGAACCTTGACGGCCTCGGCGGTGACGTCCTTGCCGATGCCGTCACCGGGGATGATCGCGAATCTCATGTCAGTTTGTAGTGCTGACGGCCGGGGGCTGCGGCATAGTGCTGGGCACGGCACCCGACCCCCAGCACGCGTGCTTCCTCAGCACTCCCTCTCAGCACGCAGCCCTCAGCACCGTTCGATCGCCAACGCCATCCCCATTCCACCGCTCACGCACAGCGTCGCGAGGCCGCGGCGCGCGTGACGGCGGATCATTTCGTACAGCAGCGTGACGACGATGCGCGTGCCGGTGCAACCGATGGGGTGGCCGAGCGCGATCGCGCCGCCGTTGACGTTCAGCTTCTCCATCGGAATCGGCAGATCGCGGAGGACGGCGAGGACCTGCGCGGCGAAGGCTTCGTTCAGCTCGACGAGATCGAAGTCCTCGAGCGCCAGGCCCGTTCGCTTCAGCAGCTTGTTGACGGCCGGCACCGGGCCGATGCCCATCATGCACGGATCGACGCCCGCGCTCGCCCAGCCGATCACCCGCGCGAGCGGCGTCACGCCGTCGCGCCTGGCGCGGTCCGCGCTCATCAGCACGACCGCCGCGCCTCCGTCCGTGATCCCGGAGGACGATCCGGCGGTAACGATGCCCAGCTGTCCCTCGACGTCGCCGAACACCGGCGCCAGCTTCTGCAGATTTTCGATCGTCGTCCCCGCGCGCGGGTGTTCGTCCGCGTCGATCGTGATCGATGTGTTTTTCGCGTCCTTCACCGCGACCGGCGCAACTTCGTCGCGGAAGCGTCCGGCCTGCATCGCCGCCTCGGCGCGGCGCTGACTCTCGAGCGCGTACGCGTCCGACTGCTCGCGCGTGATGCCGTACTGCCGCGCGAGCACCTCCGCGGTCTCCCCCATGATCATCCCGCACACGGAACACGTGAAGCCGTCGCGGTACATCGCGTCGACGAGCGTGAAATTGCCCATCTTGTGGCCCCAGCGCGCATCGTCCGCGTCGATCAGGTACGGCATGCGGCTCATCGATTCGATGCCGCCGGCCAGCACGACCTCTGACTCGCCGAGCGCGATTGCCTGCGCGCCGGAGGCGATCGCCTGCATCCCCGACGCGCACGCCTTGTTGATCGTCTGGGCGGGCGCGGTCTCGGGAATGCCGGCGCGCTTGCCGACCTGGCGCGCGGGATTCGGTCCGGACCCGGCTTGACGGGCGTGACCGATCACCACCTCGTCCACATGAGCGGCCGGAACGCGCGCGCGTTCGAGCGCCGCGTGCGCGGCGACGGCGCCAAGCTCCGCCGGATGAATATTCCGGAAGCACCCGCCGTAGCGGCCGATAGGCGTACGCGCTGCCCCTACGATGCATACCGCACCCCTGTCGCGCGCTATCGCGTCCCAAGAACCCGGACGCGTGGATCCAAAGAGTCGCAGATCTACCGCGAGTCGCACGCCGCACTTGACGAAATGCCCGCAAATAAGGCCTAATCGCCGGTCGGCCCCATGGGCATATCGCGTGCTTTGAGTGGGTCGGATGATGGGAGGGATTGTGCCCCCACCCGTCTGTACGCCTGAAGCTTCCAGAAAGTCTCCGGTCGGTTCTCAGGCGCTGCGAGCTGTACGGAATCATCAAGCCAGTCCCGTCTTTCAGGAGGATGAGATCACCATGCGTTTACGCACCTTTGCGGCGTTGCTCGCACTGGCGCTGCTGGCCGTGCCGGCGGTTGCGCAGGAGCAGCGCGGCTCGATCGAAGGCGTTGTCAAGGACACGTCCGGCGCCGTATTGCCGGGCGCCACAGTGGATTTGACCGGGGGCGCCGGCGCCACGCTGAGCACGGTCAGCGATGCGCAGGGCGTGTACCGGTTCCCGTCATTGTTGCCGGGCACCTATACGGTTTCGGCGAACCTGTCCGGCTTCTCGGCGAAGAAAGTCGAGAACGTGCCGGTGGAGCTCGGCCAGATCAAGAAGGTTGACTTCGCGCTCGCGGTCGCGGGCGTCGCGGAGACCGTCCAGGTGACGGCCGAATCGCCGCTCGTCGACGTGAAGCAGAGCACCCGTGCGACGAACCTTCGATCCGAGCAGGTCAACCTGCTCCCGCACAACCGCGACTTCACGTCGCTGATCACCCAGGCACCAGGGACGAACAACGAAGGCAAGTC
>QHWR01000056.1:0-1682 GCA_003223835.1 Acidobacteriota bacterium
GGGCGCCGACGTCATCGAGCCGGATCTGGTGGCGACGAAGGACGGCGTCCTCGTCGCGCGGCATGAGAACGAGATCGGCGGCACGACGAACGTCGCCGATCGCTTCCCCGACCGCCGGACGACGAAAACGATCGACGGTCAAACGGTGCACGGGTGGTTCACGGAGGACTTCACGCTCGCGGAACTGAAGACGCTCCGCGCGAAAGAACGGTTGCCGTTTCGATCGCACGAGTACGACGGCCGTTTTCAGATACCGACGTTCGATGAAGTCGTGGCCCTCGCCGACGCGAAGTCCGTCGAGGCCGGACGCCGGATCGGTGTCTACCCCGAGACCAAGCACGCCGGATACTTCCGGTCGATCGGACTTGCGCTCGAACCGCGCGTGGTCGAGGTGCTGACGGAACACGGCCGGACGAAGCGTGACGATCCGGTGTTCATCCAGTCGTTCGAGCCGTCGAGCCTGCAGGCGCTCCGTCGGGCGGGCCTCTTCGTGCACGTCTGGACGCTTCGCAGCGAACCCCGGTTCCTCTCGCCAACCTATCAGGGAGACCCAAAGAAGGAATACGCGCAGTTCGCCGCGCTGGGCGTCGACGGCATCTTTGGCGACTTTCCGGACGTGGCGCGCGCGGCGCTGCGTCCCGCCGAGTCGCGCTGAAAAAAGCCGCGCCGGGACGTTTCGCGGCGCGGCCCGCGGCCGCAGTGACCGGCGGCGATTCGGAGGCCACGGCGCGATAGACGGGAGCAAGCGCCCGGCGCCCCCAATGCCTCAGCGGAGGCCCCCGGCATCCCACGGCTTGCTACAATGAAGAGACAGCGATGGCCCGCACCGAGCGGCAGACGGGGGGCGAGGTTCTAGAGCGCACCCGGCAGCAGACGAAGAAGCCGGAGCTCTTCAAGGTCCTTCTGCTCAACGACGACTACACGACGATGGATTTCGTCGTCGAGGTTCTCGAGAGCGTGTTTCACAAGCCGCCGGCGGAGGCGTATCGCATCATGATGGCGGTGCACACGCAGGGGAAAGGCCTCTGCGGGCTCTATCCGTACGAAGTCGCCGAAACGAAGGTCTCGACCGTCGTCGAGCTCGCCCGCGGAAACGGATTTCCGCTGCGGGCAACCATGGAGCCGGAATGAGGACAAGGCCAATCATCAGATGTTCAGCCCGTCTTTGGAAGTAGTTCTCACCGTCGCGTATCGCGAGGCGGCGGCCCGGCGTCATACGCACCTGACGCTGGAGCACCTGCTGTACGCGCTCGCGCACGATCCGGACGGGGAGCGGATCCTCGCGGCCTGCGGCGCGGATCTGCCGCAGCTCCGCCGCGATCTCGACAAGTACCTCAACGAGCACGTCGAACACTTCTCGCGCGGGCAGCAGAAAGAGCCGGAGCAGACGCTCGCGTTCCGCCGCGTGCTGCAGACGGCGGTGCTGCACGTGCAGAGCGCGGGACGTCAGGAAGTACAGTCCGGGGACGTGCTCGCCGCCACGCTGCAGCAGTCGCGCTCGTACGCGGCGCAGCTCCTGTCGGCGCAGGGCGTCACGCGGCTCGACGTCCTCGAGTACATTACCCATGGCATCCAGAAGGTGCCGCCGGCGCATTCCTCGAACGGCGACAGCGAGCCGGAAGGGGACGCCGAAGCGGGCACGGGCGAGCGCGGGTCCGGCACGTCGCGGGATCCGTTGTCCG
>QHWR01000056.1:1733-11459 GCA_003223835.1 Acidobacteriota bacterium
ATTGCAGCGCACGATGGAGATCCTGTGCCGCCGGCGGAAGAACAACCCGGTGTTCGTCGGGGACGCCGGCGTCGGCAAGACGGCGCTCGCCGAAGGCCTCGCGATGCGCCTCCTGCAGGACGATGTGCCCGAGGTCCTGCACGGAGCGGAGATCTTCTCGCTCGATACCGGCGCACTGCTCGCGGGGACGCGGTTTCGCGGCGATTTCGAGGAGCGCTTCAAGGCGGTGATCGGCGCGCTCTCCAAGCGGCCGATGCCCATCCTCTTCATCGACGAGATTCATTCGACCGTCGGCGCGGGCGCGACGACAGGGGGCACGATGGATCTCGCGACGCTCATCAAGCCGATCCTGACGACGGGTCAGCTCCGCGTCGTGGGTTCGACGACGCACGAAGAGTTCAAGCACATCGAGAAGGACCGCGCGCTCGCGCGGCGGCTGCAGAAGATCACGATCGACGAGCCGTCGATCGCCGAGACGGTGAAGATCCTGCAGGGCCTGCGGTCGCGCTACGAGGCGCACCACGGCGTCAAATTCACGGACGACGCGCTCGAGGCCGCCGCGAAGCTGGCGTCGCGCCACCTGCGCGACTATCGCCTGCCCGACAGCGCGATCGACGTCCTCGACGAAGCCGGCGCGAAAGCGCGGCTGAAACACGGCGCCGTCTCGCGGGGCGCAGCGCAGGGCTTCAGCCCTGCGACCACCACCCCGCCCGTCGAAATCGGCCCCGTCGAGATCGAGGAAGTCATCGCGCGCATGGCGCGCATCCCGGCCAAGCAGGCGTCGTCATCCGACAGGGACCGGCTGAAGTCCCTCGAGGAGTCGCTGCGGCGCGTGGTGTTCGGCCAGGACGAAGCGGTCGGCCTCGTCGCGCGCGCGATCAAACGGTCGCGCGCGGGCCTCGGACAACCCGAGCGCCCCGCCGGCTGTTTCCTCTTCACGGGGCCGACGGGCGTCGGCAAGACGGAGCTGGCGAAGCAGCTCGCGCTGCACCTCGGCAACGAGTTCACGCGCTACGACATGAGCGAGTACATGGAGAAGCACGCCGTCGCCAGGCTGATCGGCGCACCTCCAGGCTACGTGGGTTTCGAGCAGGGCGGACTTCTCGTGGACGCCGTCCGCACGCATCCGTACAGCGTCGTCCTGCTCGACGAGATCGAGAAGGCGCACCCGGACATCTTCAACATCCTGCTCCAGGTGATGGACCACGCGACGCTGACCGACAACAACGGCCGCAAGGCGGACTTCCGGCAGGTCGTCCTGATCATGACGTCCAACGCCGGCTCGCGCGAGCTGAGCCTGTCGTCGATCGGGTTCAACGAGTCGGGCACGAGCGACCGCGCGATCGACATGCGGCAGAAAGCGTCGCAGGTGCGCTCGAAGGCCGCCATCGAAAAGGTGTTCAGCCCGGAGTTCCGCAACCGGCTCGACGCGATCGTCACGTTCCAGCCGCTGACGCCGGTGGTGATGGAGACGATCGTCGACAAATTCATCATCCAGCTCGAGGAGCAGCTCACGGACCGGCACGTGGCAATCACGCTGCAGCACGACGCGCGGCAGTGGCTGGCGAAGAAAGGGTTCGACCCCGTCTACGGCGCGCGCCCGCTCAGCCGAGTGATCCAGACGGAGGTCCGCGATCGGCTCACCGACGAAATCCTGTTCGGCGTGCTCGAGCACGGCGGCACCGTCACCATCGGCGTGGCGAACGACGCGCTGACGTTCGAGTTCGAGATAAAGCGAGAGAGCGGAGCTCAAGAAAAGAATCTCACCACAGAGAAAACAGAGATAACGGAGGATTCGTAGTTATTTATCTCTATGAGCAACGAACACGACATCTCCGTCAAAGTGATCGACCGGCGCCGGTGGGCGCAGGAGAAGGAGGCCGGCGCCTCGGCGGCGACGCCGCCGGCGTCATTGAAGCCGACGTACGTCGAGGAGCTGGAACGCCAGCTCGCCGAGAAGGATCGGCAGCTTCAGGACACGCTGACGAAGTATCGCCAGGCGTCCCATGAATTCGACGAGGCGCGCGCGCGGATGCGGAAGGAAATCGCCCGCGACGCGGAGCGGAGCCGCCGCGACGTCCTCGCCGGCCTGCTCGAGATCGTCGACAACCTCGAGCGCGCGATCGACGCCGCCCGACGGGCTGGAACCGCCGAGGTCCTGCTCCAGGGCGTCGAGCTGGTCCGGCAGCAGTTTCTGTCGAAACTCGAAGGACTCGGTGTCAAACTTATAGAGGCCGACGGCCGTCCGTTCGATCCGCTCGTCCATGAGGCCGTCACCACGGTTCCCGCCGCCGACGCCTCGCAGGACGGGCTCGTTGTCGGCGTCGTGCGGCCGGGGTATCGTATCGGGGACGACGTCCTGCGCCCGGCGCTCGTCGCCGTCGCGAAGGCAATGACCAGCGCGGCGCCGTAGCGCGCCGCGTCAACCGTGGAAGGAGGGGCCCCATGACCGAACTTCCTCGTCGGGTCACGAGCATCAACATGAGCGCGATTCCGGTGAACGGGGTCGGAGGCCTGGGCATGATCGCGATCGCGGTGGTCATCGCGATCGAGTACCCGGAGGCGCACTGGCTGCTCGCGCTCAGCCTCATCGGCGGCGTCTGCATGGCCGCGGGCATGATCCTGTGGCGCCGGACACACCGCACCGAAGGACCGAGCGGAGATCATCCGGGCGTGCTCTTCGCAAGCGACGCCGCGACCGACGCCGCACGGCGCGAAAGCGGTCACCGCTCGATTGAGCAGCTGGCCGCCGCGCACTGAACGCTCGACGCGGCCGAACGCCGCCGCGGCACTGACGGGCCTCGCCGTCGCCTGGGGCGGCACAGCGCTGCTCGTCAGCCCCGCCGCTCGTCTGCTGGGCCCTCCCGATCGACTCTCGACCCAGATCCTCGGTCAGCTCGCCTTCTGGACCGTGTTCGCCATCGTCATCGCGATCGTCCTCTATTGGGAAAAGCAGCCGCTTGCCTCGCTCGGGCTGCGACCTTTCGGCTGGTCTTCCATCGGATGGGGCTTCCTGCTCGCCGCGTTCATCATGTACGTCGCGTATCCGGTCGAGGTGTGGGCGCTCGGCGCGCTCGGACTGCCGGGATTCGAGGCCGGCATCGCCAAAGTGGTCGCCGTCCCGCTGTGGATTCGCGTGTTCGCGGTCGTCACGGCGGGCATCGTCGAGGACACCCTGTTCCTCGGCTACGCGCTTCAGCGGCTTCGCCGGCTCATCGGCCGTGACTGGATCGCGGCTGCGGTCTCGGTCACCGTTACGGCGCTCCTGCACTGGCCGCACTGGGGTGTGGGTCCGGTACTGGCGTTCGTGGTCAGCGCCGCCATCGGGACCGCGTTCTTCCTGTGGCGACAGGATCTGCTGGCAAACATCGTCGCGCACGCCACAGCCGACGGCATGGCGTTCGTCGTCGTGCCGCTGTTGTCGTAGCGCACGTCTTTGGACCTGCTGGTGATCCGCGCGCCGTTCGTCGATCACGAGCAGCCCTGAAAAGGGCTGCGCTACGACGATCGCTTCGTAGCGCAGGTCTTTAGACCTGCTCGTGATCCTATTCGTCCTTCAGCACGAGAATCGGATCGACGGTCGTCGCGCGGCGTGCCGGGATCAACGACGCGGCGACGGCGGCAACCGCGAGGACGCCGGCGATCGCGCCCAGCACGCCCGGATCGTGCGGCGACACCTGGTAGAGGAGCGTGGACAACAACCGCCCCGCAGCGGCCCCTCCTGCGACGCCGAGAATCAACCCGGCGACGATCGGCCGCATCGCGCCACGGACGACCAGCACGAGCAACTGCGACGCACGCGCGCCGAGCGCGACCCGGATGCCCATCTCGCGCGTACGCTGCGCGACGACGTAGCTGACGACGCCGTAGACGCCGACGACCGCGAGCACGAGCGCGACGGCGGCGAACGCGGACAGCAGGATCATCGGAAAGCGGCGCGGGCCCAGCCACATCTGCTCTATCTGGGTCATCGTCGTCACCGCCGAGACGGGCAGGTCACGATCGAGTCCCTGGAGCGCGGCGCGCACGGACGCCGCGAACCCCGCCGGATCGGACGCCGTTTTCGCCACGACGGTCATCACCGGCCACGCGGCCTGGCTGTAGGGACGATAGATCTCGCGCCGCACGTCGGCGTCGAGGCCGAAGTGCCGGACGTTGCCGACGATGCCCACGACCGTCAGCCACGGCGCGTCGGATTCCGGCCGTCCAATCTTGAGTCTCTGACCGATCGGATCGCGGCTCGGCCAGTACTTCTTCGCCGTCAGCTCGTTGATGATGACGACGCCGGGACCGTCCGTCGCGTCGCTGAGCGCGAAATCACGTCCGCGCAGGATCGGAATGCCCATCGTCTGGAAATAGCCCGGACAGGTCAGCCGGTACGTCGCGCTCGGGTTCTCGCCGGGCGGCGGCGTGAAGCCCGCGACGGTCAAGCCGCGGCCGGCGCTCGAGTTGCTGAGCGGCAGATGGCTGATCGCGCCGACGGAACGGACGCCCGGCAGCGGCCCGACCCGCGCCGTGACGTCGTCGCAGAACGTGCGGCGAACGGGCGGACCGTAGAAGTCCGGCTGCGGCAGCGTCATCCGCATGACGAGCACGTTGTCGGGGTTCAGACCCGGATCGACGGCGAGCAAGCGGACGATGCTCTTGATCATCAGGCCTGCGCCCGAGAGGACGACGATCGCGAGGGCGACCTCGGCGGCGACGAGGACGCCGCGGAGCGCGCCCGCGCGGCCCGTGGCGGCGCGATCGCCCGCGTCCTTCAGACCCAACCCGGTCTGACCGCCGCGCAGGCCCCCCCACAGATTGAAGATCGGCGCGAGGCTGAAGAGGAGCGCGGTCGCGATCGAGATCGCGAGCGTGAAGCCGAGCACGATCGGGTCCGCGCGGATGCCGCCGACGTCGCGGAACGGTGCGAGGCGGATGCTTTCCGGCAGCAACCCTTCGAACGCGCGCGTGCCGGCCCAGGCGACCGCGAGGCCGGCGACGCCGCCGATCGCGCCGAGCAGAACGCCTTCCGCCAGCAGCTGCGACGCCAGCCGCCGCGTCGACGCGCCGAGCGCCGCCCGGACCGCGAATTCGCGCCGCCGCGCGGACGCCTGGGCCAGCAGCAGGTTGGCGACGTTCACGCAGGCGATCGCGAGGACGAGCGCGACCGCCCCCATCAGCGCGAGCAGCGTCGGCCTGAGCGAGTCCACCGCGGCGTCGTTCATCCGCGTGATCGTGGCGCTCTCGCCGCGGTTGTCGACGGGATACTGCAGCGCGAGCGCGCGGCCGATCGCGTCCATCTCGGCGCGCGCCGCCTCGAACGTGACGCCGTCCTTCAGACGCGCGGCCGCGAGGAACGAATGCGAGCCGCGCCCGGAGTCCTCCTTATTGAGTCCGATGGGCGCCCACACCGCCGTATCGCGGGTCGGGAACCGGAACTCCGCGGGCATGACGCCGATGATTTCGTACGGCACGCCGTTCACACGCGTCGTCCGGCCGACGATGTCGCGCCGCGCGCCGAAGCGCTGCCGCCACAGGCCGTCGCTGACGACGAGCACGCGATCGCGGCCGAGGACGTCCTCGTCGGCGCTGAACGAACGTCCGAGCTGAGGCTGCACGCGCAGCACGTGGAACACCGACGACGACACCCGCATCCCGGAGACGCGCTGCGCCTCGCCGTCGCCCGAGAGGTTGAACGACTGTCCTTCCCAGATCGCGGTCGATTCGAACGACCGCGACATCCGCGTCCAGTCCTGGAAGTTCGGCGCCGACACGATGGTCTGATGCGCCGGATCGCCGTCGTCTTCCCAGAGCAGGACCAATCGGTCCGGCTCGGAGAACGGCAACGGCTCGAGCAGAATCGATCGCACGACGCTGAAGATCGCGGTGTTCGCGCCGATCGCGAGCGCGAGCGTGCAGACGGCGATGGCGGTGAAGCCGGGGCGCCCGCGGATCAGCCGCGCTGCGAAGCGCAGATCGCGCCAGAATGTGGTCATTGTCCCTGCCATTGCGTTGTACTCGGGCGCACGCGACGGCGATGACCTTGCCGGCCGGACGATGCGTCCCTGCAGGTCCGCCAGCTCGGCCCTCGCGCGCGCCATCGCCGCGGCGTCGCCGCAGCCGTCGGCCTTCGCCGCGCGCCACGCGTCTTCCACGTGCTGCGCCACCTCGTTGACGACGTCGTCGCTCGGCGAGGCGCGTGCCCACTCGCGGCGGACGAGCGCACGGAAATCAGGCATGCCGCAGCCCCGCGACGCGGACGAGCGCGGCGATGAAGGTGTTCCAGCCCGAGCGGCGCTCGGCGAGGACGCGGCGTCCTTCGGCCGTGATGTTGTAGTGACGGCGCCGCCGCTGGCCCGGTTTCTCCACCCAGCGACCCTGGATCAGCCGCCGCCCCTCGAGCCGGTACAGCAGCGGATAGAGCGACGCGGCGTGGAACTTGAGGACGCCGTCGGACCGCTGCTCGATCAGCTTGGCGATCTCGTACCCATGGCGGGCGCGCTCCTCGAGGAGGGAGAGGATGAGCATCTCAGCGCTGCCCTTCCGGAGCGAGGCGTCGGCAGCCGTCTTTCCCATATGTGTGATTCATACATATATTGGACGGCGCGGTCAAGGAGCGGTTGGCGTACAAACGAAAGCGCCGGCGGAATCGTTCCGCCGGCGCCTTCCGTCTTCCGTGTTTCGTGTTTCGTGTTTCGCGCTTACCAGTTGATCCTGGCCACGAGCTGGACGACCCGGCTCGTGTTCGTGCCGGTCAACGTCGTGACCTCGTAGTTCGCGATGTTCGACCCGAACGTCGCCGTGCCGGAGCCGATGCCGACGGGCACGAAGTTCGGATGATTGAAGGCGTTCAGCAGCTCCGCCGCGACCTCGAAGTCTGTGTGGCCGACGAGCTTCGTGCGCTTCGAGATGCGGATGTCGTGCTGCTGGAACATCGGGCCGGTCACGACGAGCGAACGCGACGCGCAGTCGCCGTAGTCGGCGCCGTTGTCCACCTCGATGCAATCCGGGCCGTTCGCCGGCGCGAAGTAGCGGCCGGCCGGCGACGCGCCCGCGTAGCCGGACGCCGTCGTCGCGCTGACGCTGAACGCGAGGATCGTGTTGTCGATGACGTCCTGCGGCAGCATCCACACCTTCCTGCCGGCGTTGTCGAACCGCAGCTTGAACATGTTCGACACGTCCTTCGCGGTCATGCCGACGAGGCGCACGTTGCCCATGTCGATCAGACGGCCGGTCTGGACGCGTGAGGCGAGCCCGACCTGCCATCCGCCGATGACGCGATTGACAACGGGGTTCGCGCCGCCGCCGAACCGGCGGCCCTGGCCGAAGGGCAGGTCGTAGACGACGTTGGCCTTGAAGCCGTGGGTGACGTCACCAGGATCGCCGGCGTCCCGCATCCAGAATTGCGGCCGCCGCCAGCTCTCCCAGTCGGTGATGTACGCGTGGCCGAAGACGTAGCTCGTCTGGAACTGGAGGCCCTGCGCATACCGGCGCCGGAACTCCACCTGCAGCGCGTCGTATTTCGACTTGCCCGTATTCGTCGTGATGTTCGCGCCGCCGAGCAGGTCGGGGTTGACGACGAAGAAGTTCGCCGGAACGCCCGCGGCGGCGGCGTTCGCCCTGAGGGTCGCACTGCCCATCAGGCCGGTGGTGTTCGCGGACGCAAACCCGAACGGATTCGGATTGCGCGCCGCGAGGAAGCCGAGGAACGTCGAGTTGGTCCAGTTCGCCCCGGAGTACGCGGCGGTGTTGCCCGCCTGGCTCGACGGCTGGCCGTTGAAAAACGCCAGGAACGTCGGCAGCGGCGCCGTCCCGGCTGCGCCGGTGTAGGCAAACGAGGCAGGCCCGCCCGCCGCGATATTCGCCGCGAGGTTCTTCTGCGCCTGCCGGAACTCGTTGATGAACCCGTTCTCGAAGAGATTGAACTCGTTGTAGTTCAGCGAGCCAATGCCGTTCGCGTTGTTGTTGTTGCCGCCGTTCCCCGTGCGCCACTGCTCCCATCCGCGGGTACCGACGTAGCGGACTTCTACGGCCATGTCCTTGCCGATGCCGCGCTGCACGCCGATCGACCAGGTGTCGGCACCCGGGACCTTGATGTTCGGGTCGAACACGCTGACGTCTTCGGTGACGGAGTCCGTCATCGGGTACACGGGCGTCTGCGGGAAGGGCGGCGCACCGAGCCTCGACGACTCGCGCAGCAGCACCGGCGTGGTGCCCAGATTCCCATTGCCTTCATTGCGCGTCGTGATGATCCGGATGCCCGGATTGGAGTTGTACACGCCGGTGTAATCGTTCAACCCCGGCCGGCTGAACGACCGCGTGTAGCCGCCGCGGATGACGAAGTCCCCTTCGCGCCCCATCAAGGTGCCGAGCAGGCCGTTCTTCTGCGCCGGCGTCCACGCCGCGCCGACGCTGGGCGCCACGTTGTTGTAATCGGTGTTGAACGCTTTCTGTCCTTTCGTGAACTGCTTGAACGTCGGGTGCACGCCCGGCATGACGCCCGGCTTGAACAGGTTGCACGAATGGTCGGAGTTCGCGCCGGAGACGCCGCACAGATCGTCGATCGTGGCGTACGAGTAGAGACTGTTGAGCGCGTAGAACGGGAACTGCACGTCGTACCGCACGCCGGCGTTCACCGTGAAGTTCGGCGTCATCCTCCAGGCGTCCGCGAGGTACACGCCCCTATTGACCCGACTGTTCATCCAGGCGAGCGTCAGAGGTAATCGCCGAGACGCGTCCGGTCAGCAACGCATACAGGTTCTGCGCCGCCGTGATGTTGGCCGACGACGCGCCGGGGAAGTTCGCCGCGGTGAACAGTCCGCTGGCCGGATCGCTCGTCAGCACGCTGAACGAAATCTGCGGCACGAGCATCGAGTTCTTCGCCCAGATGTCGTACTGCGTGAACGTGCCCCCCATGCTGATGCTGTGAGCCCCCTTCAACCAGGTGACCGTATCCTCGATGAGCGTACTGTTTGCGTTGCGCGACTGCGGCGCCGGCGCTGGTCCCGGGCTCTGCAGGTTGGAGTTGACGGACGGGAACCGCAAGGAGAATCCCTGCTGCGGCACCAGCGAGCCGGTGAACATCCCCACGTTCAGCTCGTCGAAGAACTTCACCGGCGCGCCGCTGTAGCCCACGCGCGCCTCGTTGACGAGGTTCGCTTTCAACGTCGACCGCACGGACCCGCTCCACCCGAGCCTGATCGACGCCTGGCCGGCAGCGACCGGGAATCCCGGGAAACTCTGTTCGAAGTTGTTCAGCGTGTCGGGGTAGTCCGTGAACTTCTGGTAGTTGTACGCAAACGACGCGCGGTTCGCGCTGTTGACGTTGTAGTCGAGGCGGAACGTCGGATAGTGCCGGATCGACTGCGTCGGCACGTTGAACGAAAACCGATTGAGGTTCGCGTCGATCGTCTGGATCGCCCCGCCGCTCGTCGCCGCCGTGATGTCCTGCATGATCTTCGCGATCGTCGGGTCGATCGTCGACACTTGTCCGTTCGCCGCCGCCAGCGTCAGCACGTTGACCGTGCCCCCCGAATAGGTGAAGTTTCCGTTCATCGCGGCCGGATTCAGGATGGTCCGATCGCGCGTAAGGCCGCTCGGCTGCCGGAACTCCTCGTAGTTCACGAAGAAGAACGCCCGATTGTGTCCGTCCAGCAGGCCCGGGATCATGATCGGCCCGCCCGCGCGAAAGCCCCCCTGATCCTGCTTCAAATCGGTCTTGGCCACGCCGTTCCGGTTGTT
>QHWR01000057.1:0-25717 GCA_003223835.1 Acidobacteriota bacterium
CTCTTCTTCTCGCGGCCCGGCGATCGCGCCGGCGGGCACCGTGTGGCGCCGCGCCACCAGCACGTAAATCGACGGCACGACGAAGAGCGTGAAGGCCGAACCGATCACCATGCCGGTCACGAGCATCATCCCGATGCTGTTGCGCGCTCCCGCTCCCGGCCCTCGTGCGAACACCAGCGGCAGATGCCCCATCACGGTCGCGGCGGTCGTCATGAGAATCGGCCGGAGCCGCGTGGACGCCGCCTCGATGACGGCGTGCAACCGGTCGCTCCCCTTCTCCTGGACCTTGTTGGCGAACTCCACGATCAGGATGCCGTTCTTCGAGACGAGCCCGACGAGCGTGATCAACCCAATCTGGCTGTAGATGTTGAGCGTCGTCAGGCCCAGGAACGAGAACAGCAACGCACCTGAGATCGCGAGCGGCACCGAGCCCGCGAGGACGATGAACGGATCGCGGAAGCTCTCGAACTGCGCCGCCAGCACGAGGTAAATAAGGATGGCGGACAACAGAAACGTCTGGAGGAAATGCCCCCCCTCGGTCCGAAGCTGCCGCGACTCGCCGGCGTAGTCGACCGTGAAGCCCTGTCCCGGAGGCAGGAGCCGGCCGGCTTCGTCCTCGAGCATCCGCAGCGCGCTGTCGAGCGACACGCCCGGCGGAATCACGCCCTGGATGCGGACGGCGTTCAACTGCTGAAATCGTTTCAGCTCCCGCGGTTCGGTCGTCGTCTTCAACGTCGCAAACGTCGAGAGCGGCACGAGCTTGTTGCCGGCGCCCGTGACGTAGATGTCCGAGAGCTGGTCCGGCGTCAGGCGCTTCGCGCGCCGGATCTGGGGAATGACCTTGTAGCTGCGCCCCTGCACGCTGAAGCGATTCACGTAGTTCGCGCCGAGCAGCGTCGAGAGGTCCTGTCCGGCCTGAGCCAGATCGACGCCCTGCGAGCGCAGCCGGTCACGATCGAACACGACTTCCGTCTGCGGCTGATCGAACTTCAGATCGGCGTCCGCGAACATGAAGAGCCCGCTCGCGAACGCCTTCTGCACCAGTTGATTGGCAAACCCGACGAGCCGCTCCGGCTCGGCGGTCGACGCGACGACGAAGTCCACGGGGAAGTCGCCGCCGCCCGGCAGCGCCGGCGGAATCAAGGAAATGACCCGGACGCCGGCAATCTTCGACAGCCGCGCCGCCGATTCGAGCTGGAGTTCCTCCGTGCTCTTCGTCCGCTGGTCCCAGGGCTTCGTGACCATGCCGCCGAAGCCGCCCGTCGGGAACGTGAGCTGGAAAATGCTCTCCGCCTCGGGAAACGAGCGGTAGACGTCGGCGACCTGCGACGCGAACAATTTCGTCTGATCGATCGTCGCGTTGGGTGCCGCCTGAATGATCCCGAACACGACGCTCTGGTCCTCCTTGGGCGCCAGCTCTTTTTCCGAGAAGAGGTAGAACGGCACCATCAACAGCGCGACGATGGCCCAGAGCACGAAGACGACCGGCCGGTAGTTCAGGGTCGCGATCAGCATTCGCACGTAGGTCCGGCGGACGGCGTCGAATCGCCGGTTGATCCACCCGGCAAGGCCGCGCTCGGCGTCGCCGGTGCGGAGCAGCCGCGATCCCATCATCGGGGACAGCGTCAGCGCGACGACACCGGAGACAATCACGGCGCCCGCCAGCGTGAACGCGAACTCGCGAAAGAGCGCGCCCGTCAGACCGCCCTGAATGCCGATGGGCGCGTAGACCGCCGCCAGCGTGATCGTCATGGCGACGACCGGTCCCGCCAGCTCGCGCGCGGCGGTGATCGCGGCCTCGAACGGCCGTTGCCCCAGCTGCAGGTGGCGCTCCACGTTCTCGACCATCACAATCGCATCGTCGACCACGAGGCCGACGGAGAGCACGATCGCGAGGAGCGTCAAGAGGTTGATCGTGAAGCCCGCCAGCATCATGAGGAAGACCGCGCCGACGAGCGAGATCGGGATGGCCACGGCCGGAATCACCACGGACCGCGCGGAGCCGAGGAACAGGAAGATTACGATGATGACGATGACCAGCGTTTCCGTCAGCGTCTTGAACACCTCGCGGATCGCGGTCTGGATATACAAGGTGGAGTCGTAGGGAATGCCCGCCTTCATTCCGACGGGCAACTGCGCCTCGACTTCCTTCATCGCGGTTCGCACCCGCGCGATCACGTCGAGCGAATTCGCCGTCGGGAGCACCCAGATGCCCATGAACGTGGAGTTCTGTCCGTTGAAGCGGACGTCGGAGTCGTAATTCTCCGCCCCCAGCACGACGTCGGCGATCTCGCCCAGCCGGACAACGACGCCCTTCTCCTCTTTGACGACGAGCTGCCGGAACTCTTCAGCGGTCTGGAGATCGGTGTTGGCGACCAGATTGACCGACACCATCGATCCCTTTGTCTTGCCGAGGGCCGAAAGGTAGTTGTTCCGCGACAGCGCGTCGTGCACCTGCGACGGCGAGATCCCGAGCGACGCCATCTTCTGCGGGTCGAGCCAGATCCGCATCGCGAACGTGCGATCGCCGAGGATGTCGGCGCGCTGCACGCCGCTGATGGCGGAGAGCTTCGGCTGGACGACGCGCGTCAGGTAATCCGTAATCTGGTTCTGGTCGAGATCGGCCGACGAGAAGCCGAGATACATCGCCGCGAACTGGTTGTCGGCCGTCTCCAGCTGGATGATCGGCGCCTCGGCTTCCGGCGGCAGGTCGTTGCGGACCTGGGCCACCTTGGCCTGGATCTGCGTGAGCGCCGCGTTCGTGTCGTAGTTCAGCTTCAGGTGGACGGTGATCGTGCTCGCCCCCTGCGCGCTCGACGACTCCATGTAGTCGATGCCGTCGGCGCTCGCAATCACGCGCTCGAGCGGCGTCGTGATGAATCCGCGCACGAGGTTCGCGTTGGCGCCGACGTATACCGTCGTCACGCGCACGATCGCGATGTCGCTGCGCGGGTACTGGCGCACGGAGAGCGCCCGGATCGATTGCAGGCCGGCAATCAGGATCACCAGATTGACGACGATCGCGAGGACCGGTCGTCTGATGAACAGGTCCGTGAGTTTCATTACCGGTCCTCGACGCGTGGCTCCGCGCTGTTCGCGGGTTGAATCTTGTTATTGACCTGTACGGCGGCGCCGCTTCGAAGCTTGAAGACGCCGGAGGTCACGACCTCCTCGCCTGGCGCGACGCCGGCAACGACCGCGACCTGATCGCCGCGGGAGGCGCCAATCTTCACGAACCGCTGGAGCACCCCGCGGTAGGTCGTTCCCTCCGCGCCCTTCACGTTCGCGACGACGAACACGGAATCGCCGTACGGCGCGTAGCTCACCGCCGACGCGGGCAGCGCGATGACGTCGCTGCCGGCGCCGAGCCTGATGCTCGTCTGCACGAACATCCCGGGATGCAGGCGGCCGCCGACGTTCGGGAAGGTCGCCTGGACCTGAAAGTTCCGCGTCGCTTCGTCGATCACGGAATCGATCGCCGTGATCCGGCCCGTGGCCTCGCTGTCGGTGTTCTCGATCGCGACGCGGACCTCCGTCCCGGCCCGGAGCGCGCCGACCTGCTGCTGGGGCACCGCGAAGTTGACGTAAATCGGATTCAACGCCTGCAGCGACACGATCGGCGCGCCGCCGGCCAGGTACTGGCCGAGATTGACCTGGCGGATGCCCAGGACGCCGGAGAACGGCGCGCGAATCGTCTTGCGGCGGATCATTGCCTGGATCTCCGCGATGCTCGCGTCGGCCTGCTTCGATTCGGCATCGGTGCGGTCGTACTCCGCCTGCGCGACGATGCGCTGATCTCGCAGGCTGCGCATCCGCTCGAGGTTCGCCCGAGACAGGTCGCGCTGCGCCTCGGCGGAGGCGAGCTGCGCCCGCTCCTGGCGCGTGTCGAGCTGGACGAGCAGGTCTCCTTCCCTCACCGCCTTTCCGGACTCGAAGGTGATCTGTTCCACGACGCCCGGCAAGTCCGCGCTCACGGTGACGCCGCGGACCGCGGCGACCGTGCCGATGGCCCCGAGCGTCGACGGCCAGTGGTCCTGCCGCGCCACGACGGTGGTGACCGCCTCGGGCGGCGGCCGGAACGACGCGAACTGCGCGATCGCCGTATTGATCTGTCGGTACTTCACGAACCCGAGGGCCACGACGAACACGGCCGTCACGGCCAGCATCAGGATCATCCGTTTTGCCATGCGTTTCTCCCTCTCACTCTTGACGATCGAAGACCCGCGAAATCGACAGCGGTCAGAACTCGAAGACCCACTTGCCCCGGAACGTGCGGCCCACGCTGTTGTTGAAGCCGCCGAAGTCACGGCTGTCGACGTTCCCCTGGTAATCGCGGGGATTGAAATGGTTGGTGACGTTGAAGACCTTCAGCCCGATGGTCGCCTGGTGATGGAACACGCGCAGTTTCTTCGTCAGCTGCGTATCGAGCGACACGAACGTCGGATAACGTCCGGCCCGGTTTCTCGGGCCGACGAAGTTGCGGTCCGCGTCGAGGTTCGAGACCGGAAATCCATCCCGTACGTCGAGTACGGGGAACAGCGCAAAACCGCGCGACAGGCTCACGCTGCCCCAGACGAGCACGCGGTTCGGCACGTCCCACGGCAGCGGCCCCCGCGCATCGGGACGAACGACCGGATTCTCGAGGTTGCCGAAGAAGCTGTTGAAGTCGTTCAGGTTGCCGACCGCCGATGCACGCGTATAGGACGCGACGATCTCATCGGCACCGCGAATCTGGTAGCGCGCCGTCACTTGTCCTTCCCGGTAGCGCGACCGGCCGTCCGTCCGCAGAATGGTCGCGGCCGACCCATCCGGCAGCGGACCCAGATCGATCACCGATTCCGAACGATTCTCGCGCTGCTGAAATCCCGCGCGAACGAAGAGGCGCTCGATCACCTGCCGCTCCACCTGCAGGTTCCAGCTCAGGCTGCGGGGCGTGCGCAGGTCCGATGCGACGATGTTCGGGAGTTCGACAGGCCGGCCACTTGCGTCGCTGCCATCCGGTGCCATCGAGGTGACGACGCGGCGCTGGAGTTGCTCGAACGTCGCGACGTTGAGCGGCAGCGCGTGATAGAAGACGCCCGCCCCTCCGCGCACGACCGTCCGGCCGTCCGCCGACGCGAGGACGCTCACCGAGACTCGCGGCGCGATGTGGTGCCGGCCCGTCACGGACTCGTAGTCGTAGCGCGCGCCGTATTGCACGGTCGCGCGCGGGCCGGCGGTCCACGCGTCCTGAGCGTAGCCTTGAACCGCCGTCCTCCCGCGGTCCAGCCGCCCGCTGCCCGTGAACGCGATCTGCTGGCTCGGCGTGCCATCCTCGCGGACGATCGCGACGGGACGGTTCTCGCTGATGCCGCTGAACAGTTCGCGCGTGACCCCGGCGCCGAGCTTCACGGTGTGCGTCGGTCCGAACGGCGCGAACGCATACGTCGTCAACCACTCGACGCGGCGGCCGCGGCGATCCTGCGTGTTGAAGTAGGCGCCGGCGTTCGTATCCGGCGCCAGCACCATCGGGCCGTCGCCCCGGCTCGGATCAATCGTCGTGTCGGACTGCTTCACGCTGACGCGCGTCTCCAGCAGCGCCGCGGCGCCCGCGACGATTTGATCCGATGCGCTCCCGAGCACGTTGTGGTTCGTGATGGTCGGCGTCACCGGCTGCGGGTTGAACGTATTCAAGCCCGCGTACGTCGTCTTGCGCGGTGACACCAGGGCGACGCCGGTGAACCGGTTCGTCTGGCTCGCCGTCCAGTCGGCACGGCTGAACGACTCGAAGCTCTGGACCTTCGTGTCGCTCTCGGATGGCGGCAGACCGAAAACGCGCGTCTGGCTGTACTCGTACTGGGCTGACTGAAGGAGCGTGAGCCTGCGCTTGACGATCGGCCCGCCGACGGTGATGCGCGGCGTGAACGATTCGAGGCCTCTGAACGCGCCGCCGCGCCGGCGCACGCGGGGCTCGAGATCGTTCAACGTCACGCGCCACGCATCGCCGGCCCTGACGGTCTCCACGGTTGTGACGACGCCCGCCGACAAGCCGAACTCGGGAGCGTACGCGGCGCCGCGGACCTGGACCGAGCTGACGGCGTCGATCGGCAGCTCGAGCGAGTCTTCGCCGGTCACAGGATCGGTCCCGTCGGCGCTGTTGAAGGTGACCGCGCTCTGGTTGCGTCGCGCTCCGCTGATGTTCAACAAGCCGTCGGGGCCGCGCAGGACGCCGGGAATCAGCGGCAACGCGTCCTGGAACCGGCCGCCGATCGGCGCCATCCGCATCGTCTCCGCGCTCATGCGTTCGACATGCGCCGTCAGCGTGCTCTCTCCGGCTGCGTCGGCGTTCCCGCGGACCGTCACGTCTTCCTGAAGCGTGTCGAGCCCGAGCTCCAACGCGACGGCCGCGCGATCGCCCCCCTTCAACGTCAGCGTTCGGCTGGACGATCTGAAGCCCTCCAGGTCCGCGACGATCGCGCAGACGCCCGAGCCGGCGCTCACATTGTCGAACCGGAATGCGCCCTGCTCGTTCGAGACCTCCTTCCGCTCCGGCGCGCCGGGGCACGTCAACGTGAGCGTCACGCCGGGCAGGAACATCGATTGGCCGTCCGGCGCCGTGACCGACACGGTGCCGGCGACGGTCGCGGACGGCTGCTGCGCGCGGGCGGTCCCCGACAGCAGAATCAGGAAAACACTTGCACATCGCAGGACGAAAGCACCAGGCATCATGGCGACCGTCATCAGGCAAGGCGAGGGCCACGTGCGGGCGCGAAATCTCAAACTGCCGGAACGCCAGCGGTTTTGGCGTGTGGCCCTTTGCATTGAACGCCGAGGCTGCTCCATTGCGGGTGTGTGGAATTGCGCACAGTGCTCACGAGCGCGCAGTCACTCACTCAGCGCCGCGCGCGAGAAAGCGGCGTTCGCGCGCGGCCGAACGTGCCCGCGGTTGGCGCGCAGATTGCGGAGCATGGAGCGTGTCTCAGAAAACCGTTCAACTCGTGATCGGCCGTCTGCTCACCGAAGAAGAGCTGCGCGCCCGATTCGTCGAGCGGCCGCTCGAAACCCTCGCGGAGCTGCAGGAGCTGGGACTCGAGTTGACGCGCGATGAAGTGGAGGCGCTCGCGCAGTGCGACGCGAGGATGTGGCCTTCCATGGCCAGGCGGATTCATCCTCGCCTGCAGCGCTGCCGTCTTCGTCCGACGTGATCGATCGCGCGGGTCACGCCGCCGGCGGACGATCGAGGTTGTACTTGCGCAGCCGTCCGTAAAGTTGCGTGCGCGAAAGCCCGAGCCGTTTGGCCGCCTGCGACTTGTTCCAGTGAGCGTCGTGCATCACCTGCGCAATCGTGTCGCGCTCGACGACGTTGAGATCCGTCGTCGCCGGCCGCGCCCGTGCCGGGGTCTCGAGCGACAGGTGCCGCGCGCTGATCAGTCCGCCCTCGCACAGAATCGCCGCCCGCTCGAGCGCGTTGCGCAGCTGGCGGACGTTGCCGGGCCAATCATGGTTGAGGAGCGCCTCGCGCGCGTCGCGCGTGAGGCCCGCCGGCGGCCGGCCGAACGATTTCCCGATCTCCTCGAGGAAGGCGTCGCTCAGGTGCAGGATATCTTCCCGCCGCTCCCGCAGCGGCGCGATCCGGATGTCGAACACCTGCAGGCGATAGTACAGGTCCTCCCGAAAATCGCCGCGCTCCACCGCCTTTTTCAGATCCCGGTTCGTCGCCGCGACGATTCGAACGTTCGCCTTCTGCGTGCGCGTGCCTCCGAGGCGCTGGAACTCCCGCTCCTGCAGCACGCGAAGGAACTTCGCCTGCGCCGACGGACTCATTTCGCTGACTTCATCGAGGAACAGGACGCCGCCGCCGGCCAGCTCGATCTGCCCCGGCTTCGATTGCTGCGCGCCGGTGAAGGCGCCGCGTTCGTACCCGAACAGCTCGGACTCGAGCAGTTGCTCGGGCAGCGCCGCGCAATTCAGCGCGACGAACGGACCGTCCTTTCGGGCCGACGCGCGATGAATGAAGCGGGCGACGACCTCTTTGCCCGTGCCGGATTCACCGGTCAACAGCACGGTCGTGTCGGTCTCCGCGACGCGCGTCGCCTTCGTCAGCACTTCCATCCACACGGCGGACTCGCCGACCACGCGGGCGGCGCCGTTTCTCGATTCGAGCTGCTCGGCCAGCGTCTTCACCCGTGATTCCAGCCGCTCGGCGCGTGCCCGCGCCTCGGCGACCTGGCGCCCCGCCTCCGCCAGTTGTTCGTGAGAAACCGCCAGCGCCACGTGATCCGCGATCCGCCGCGCCGCCGGCACGTCGGCGGCCGTGAACGCGTTCGGCCGCTTCGACCAGAAACCCAGACCCATCTGCTGGTGCCGCGCGCGCGCGTAGACCGACAGAAACGATCGGTATCCGTCGACGCCTGACGCGGTCTCCGTCGTGAAATCCTCGACGATGACGAAGCCGTCGTCGCCGCGACCGTTCTCGATGACGCCGCTCAGCGCCGGGACCTCGTCCATCGACGCCGCTTCGATCGCGACCTCCCCGTCGCGGTCGTGAAACATCATCGTCAGGAGATCGTGCGGCAGCACCTTGTTCGCGATTTCCGACACGCGCGGAAAGACGGTCCGGATGTCGAGGACGCCCGAGATGGCGCGCAGCAGTTCGACCGAGCTCTCGATGCTGGCCGCGCGCTCACGCTCGACGGCGGCACGGCGCGCCGTCTCCGCGAGACGCTGATGTGCCAGGGCCACCGCGACGTAATCGGCCAGGCGCTGCACGAGCGTGAGGTCGTGTGCCGAATACGCCAGCGATCGTCTGGAGAACAGGGCGAAGACGCCAACCGGCGTGCCGTCGATGCGAACCGGCGCGCTGGCCCCCGACCGCAGCCCGCGCTCCGGACCGGGGACGCGGTCCATCAGCCTCGGCTCGATCGGGTCGCGCATCACGCACGCGCCGTCGCGGCAGACCACCGACGGGGCCCCGGGATTCGTGCTGGCATACAGGCGAAAGTGCGAAGGGTCGTCGGTCAGGAGCGCGAGATTCGCCTCGTCGTGCGGGACGATCCGCGACGCGACGTCGCTCAAATGCTGAAAGATCTCGCGGACGTCCAGCGCCCGCGCAATCGCGGGCAACAAGTCGTGGAACGCCTCCAGGCGGGGGGTATCGAGGGCCAGGTCGTCGGGAGCCGTTGTCATGGAGACCGCCATTTGTGTTGAGACGCCTCGGTCGATTGAAACGTTCCCGACCGGTGTAAACCGGTGGCTCGGTGCCTGGCCTCATCTTTGCGAGCGGTTCACGCATCCCTCAGATGGTGGATCGCGTGATGACTTCCTCGTATGTCGCGCAAGTCGTGAGAAACGTCTTAACCGAGCGTGAGATGCCGGACACGATCGTCAGCGTCGCGGCACTTTCGTTTTCCTGGGAGGTGGTGCTGCGGAGTCCCAGCGGCGTCGAACAGCACGTCATCCTGCCTATAACCTCGCCGCGGACGTTGACCGACACGATTCGGTCGGCGCTCGCCGCCTGACGGGTCCGTCGCCCGGGTGGACCAGACCGTGAGCGGTTCGCGAACCAATTGGTCCTCTGGTTGACGTCTTGGAGCCGGAGCGGGCACGCGCACGGAAGAAACCATGAAGCAGCCAACATTTCCGCAGGGTTGGGATGAGGAACGGGTACGCCGCGTCCTCGAACATTACGAGACCCAATCGGATGAAGAAGCCGTCGCGGAGGACGAGGCGGCCTCTGAGTCGACCACACATACGGCGATGGAGATCCCCGTAGAACTCGTTCCGCAAGTTCGTGAACTTCTGGCTCAGCGTCGTACCGGCTAGCGATTACGGAGAACGTGGTTGAGCTCTGTTTCGGAGCAGAAAAGAGATTGGGTCGCCCACGAAGGATTCACGCCAGCAGCTTCGTGACAAGCTCACCGCTGACGTCCGTCAGCCGGAACTCGCGTCCCTGGAACTTGTAGGTGAGCTTGGTGTGGTCCAGACCCATCAGGTGCAGGATGGTCGCGTGGAGGTCGTGCACCTCCACGGGATCCTCGATGACGTTGTAGCCGAGATCGTCGGTGCGGCCGATCGTGACGCCGGGTTTGACGCCGCCGCCGGCCATCCACATCGTGAACGCGCGCGGGTGATGATCGCGTCCCATCAGGCGCGACCCGCCGCGCGCCTCGTTCATCGGCGTGCGGCCGAACTCGCCGCCCCAGATGACGAGCGTCGTGTCGAGCAGGCCGCGCTGCTTGAGATCCGCGACGAGCGCCGTCGCCGCGCGATCCGTCTCGAGGCACAACTCCGGCACTTTCGTCGCGATGTCGGTGCCGACGCTCTCGCCGTGCGTGTCCCACCCCCGGTGATAGAGCTGGACGAATCGCACGCCGCGTTCGACGAGACGCCGCGCGAGCAGGCAGTTGTTCGCGAACGATACCTTGCCCGGCTCGACGCCGTACCGCTCGCGGATCGCCGCCGGCTCGGCGGAGATGTCCGTCAGCTCGGGGACGCTGCTCTGCATCCGGTAGGCCATCTCGTACGAGGCGATCCGCGTGTCGACTTCCGGATCGCCCGTGTCGGCACGGCGGAGCGCGTTGAGGCTCGTGATCAAGTCAATCGAATCGCGGCGCACGCCCGGGCTCACGCCGTCGGGATTCGACACGAAGAGAACGGGGTCTCCTTTCGACCGGAATTCCACGCCCTGATAGACCGTCGGCAGGAATCCGCTTCCCCAGCACGATTTGCCCCCGTCCGGTGCGTTCAGTCCCGAGAGCAGCACGACGAACCCGGGCAGGTCGCGGCTCTCGCTGCCGAGGCCGTAAGTGAGCCACGACCCGATGCTCGGCCGGCCGAACACCTGGCTGCCGGTATTCATGAACAGTTGGCCGGGCGCGTGATTGAACTGCGTCGTGTGGACGGAGCGGACGATCGCGATGTCGTCGGCGATCGTGGCGAGGTGCGGCAGCAGCTCCGACAGCTCGGCGCCGGACTGGCCGTGCTTGCCGAACGTGAACGGCGAGCCGAGCAGACGCGGCGTCCCTTTGATGAACGCGAACCGTTCCCCTTTCGGGATGAATTCCGCGGGGATCTCCTGGCCGTCGTGCTTCTGCAGCGCCGGCTTGCTGTCGAACAGGTCGAGCTGCGACGGCGCGCCCGCCATGAAGAGATAGATGATGTTCTTCGCCTTCGCCGCGAAGTGCGGCGCGCGCGGCGCCAGCGGGTCGTCGCGTTTCTGCGCGAAGAGCTTCTCGTCCAGCAGCGCCGTCAGCGCGAGGCCGCCGATGCCGAAGCCGGACTGCCGGAAGAAATGCCGGCGCGTGATCGCCCGAAGAAGATGTGGGTGCGTCATTCCTTCGTCACGGTCTCATCGAGATTCAGCATTGCGTTCGCGACCATCGTCCACGCCGCCTGTTCGGCCGCGTTGACGCCGTCAATGGCATAACCCCGGATCACGCGCGCGGCGGCGTCCGGGTCCTTGCGGAAGCGCTCGAGTTGTTTCGAGTAGGACGCGCCGATCCGCTCGAGCTCGTCGGCGCGGGGCGCACGCGTCGCGGCGAGACGGAACGCGTATCTCGCGACGTCGGCGCGGCGCTCGCGCAGCGCACGGGCCGCGAGCGCCTTCGCCGCGTCGAAGAACGCTTCGTCGTTCAGCGTCGTGAGCGCCTGGAGCGGCGTGTTCGTGCGCACACGCCGCACGGTGCAGCGCTCCCGGGATGAAGACGTAGAGTCCGCGGCGATATCGATCGGATCCTTCGCTCGCGACCCATTTCTCGCTGCTGTAGGGAATGTCCCAGATGCCTTCCGGCTGCGGAGGGAACACGCTCGGCCCGCCGATCCGGTCGCTGAGGAGCCCGCTCGCCGCGAGCACCGCGTCGCGGATCGTTTCCGCGTCCATACGGAACCGCGGCCCGCGCGCGAGCAGCCGGTTGTACGGATCGCGCTCGACGAGCGTCGCGGAAGCCGATGAGGATTGCCGATAGACCGCCGACGTGACGATCGATTTGTGCAGCGCCTTGATGTGCCAGCCGCCGCGCATCAGCTCCGTCGCGAGCCAGTCGAGCAGCTCCGGGTGAGACGGCGCCGTCCCCTGCGTGCCGAAGTCTTCGCTGGTTTCGACGAGGCCGCGGCCGAAGAATTGTTCCCAGGCGCGGTTGACGGCGACGCGCGCCGTCAGGGGATTTCGCTCGTCCACGAGCCAGCGCGCGAGGCCGAGCCGATTCGCGAGTTGATCGTCGCCGAGCGGGTGCAGCACCTGCGGGACGCCGGCGTATACCTTGTCCGTCTTGTCGAGAAAGCTGCCCCGGCGATGCACGTACGCGGACGGCCGCTCGTAGGAGACGCGCTCCTTCATCACGAGCGCCGTCGGGATGCCGAGGGCCTTCAGCTCTTTTTGCCGTTCCGCGATCCGATCGCGCGCCGGCTTGAGCGGGACGGCGACACTCCGAAAGAACGCCGACAGATCCTTGCGCTGCTGGTCGGTGCGATCGGCTGCCGGGATCGAAAGAATCGGGCGGAACCTCGCCGGAAGCTCCACGACGCGCTGCGGCTCGCGGCTCGACGTGACCGAGAGACGGAACCGGCCCAGCCCCTGTGCGACGGCGGGCGCCTGATGCGTCAGGCGAATGCGCAGCGGCGCGCCCGCGGCGACGGTCAGCGGCTCGCGCAGCGTGAAGACGATCTGTCGCGGCAGCCGGCGATCGTCGCGGCTCGCGTCGATCCGCCATCCCTGCGGGGCGCGCGCGCCACGCGGCAGCGTTTTCGGAAAGAACGTCTCGAGGTTCGCGCCGCCGGACGTGTCGTCGGCCTTGATCGACTTGAAGGCCACCGGACCGCTCGCGTCGATCTCGAACCCATTCAGCTGGAAGTTGCCGTAGACGTCGCGTCCCGGGCCGCCCTTCGGCAGCGACGGATCGGGGAGCGCCTCCAGGCGGATCGCCGTCAGGCCCGGCAGCGGCGCGCTCGCCTCCATCGTGTAGACCGTTTCCGCGGGATTGAGACCGGACGCGATCACCGACCCGTCCGGCTGTGGCGTCAACACGACGCCGCCGTTTGCGGTCACGCGCTCTGGCGTCAGGACCGTCCACGCGGCGGCCGGCTCCTGCCTCATCGTCGCTTCCCACTCGGCCTGCGCGGCGTCGAGCTCGGGCGTCTGCGTGTTCAACGTTTCAGTGAGCCGATCGACCTCCTTCTGGATCGTCGTCCGTTTCGTCTCCTGGTCGGGCGTGGGCAGATCGATCTGTCCCTCGAAAAAGCGCGTCCCGTCACCGAAGGTCCGGACGTCGTAGGCGCTGTTTGCGAAGAACGCCATCATCCGGTAGTAGTCCTTCTGCGTGAACGGATCGTACTTGTGGTTGTGGCATTGCGCGCAGCCGAGCGTGGTACCCAGCCAGACCGTCGCGGTCGTGTTGACGCGATCGACCAGCACTTCGTAGAGCGCCTCTTCCGGATCGCTCCCTCCTTCTTCGTTCGTCATCGCGTTGCGGTGGAAGCCCGTTGCGACGCGCTGATCGTTCGTCGGGTCGGGAAGCATGTCGCCGGCGATCTGCTCGATCGTGAATTGATCGAAGGGCATGTCGCGATTGAGCGCGTCGATCACCCAGTCGCGGTACTTCCACATCACGCGGGGGTTGTCTTTTTCGAAACCGTTCGAGTCGGCGTAGCGCGCGAGGTCGAGCCACGGACGCGCCCAGCGCTCGCCGTAATGCGGCGACGAGAGCAGCCGGTCCACCAGTCGGCCGTACGCCGCGTCCTGGCCGTCTCGCGCCGCGTCGGCCAGCACGTCGTCCACCTCGCGCGGCGACGGCGGCAATCCGATGAGATCGAGAAACACGCGCCGGACCAGCGTTTCGAGCGGCGCTTCGCGCGACGGGCGTAATCCTTCCTTTTCGAGGCGCGCGAGCACGAACCGATCGATGGGCGCGCGCACCCACGCCTGGTCGCGCACGTCCGGCAGCGGCGGATGCTTCGGCCGGCGATAGGCCCAGTGCTGCGGTTCTTCCGAAGCCCCACCGGCGGATGGTCCCGCGGCTTGCTCCGGCCATGGGGCACCCGCGTCGATCCAGGCGCGAATCAGCGCAATCTGTCCGGCGGGGAGCGGGTCGCCGTCCTTCGGCATCCGGTCGTCGCCGTCGAGTCCGAGCAGCCGCCGGACGAGCAGGCTGTGCTCGCTGTTCCCCGGAATGATGACCGGACCGTCTTCCCCGCCTTTCATGGCGGCCGCGCGCACATCGAGCCGGAGCTGCGCCCGGCTCTTCCTGGCGTCGTGGCACTCGTAGCAGTTCTTCTGAAAGATCGGCTGGATGTCGCGTGCGAAATCGATCGACGCGCCCGCCGGAGGGACCGCGGGCTTCTGCGCCAGGAGCGTCTCCCAGGTCAGGAGAAGCCCCGCGCCGACGATCAGCGTAAACGGGGAAACGGACCGGCTCAGCATCCTCGCCCCCGCGATGGACTGACCGAGAGCGTAGCACGGGACGTAGGCGCCGCGGACGTTCGTGCGCTACGATGACGGCATCTCCAGCTCATGGTGCAATCCCGCCGCTCTGACCTCACGCCGGATGAGCCGCCGCGGCACGCGCCCACGCGCCTGCTGCTGGCCGGCGTGACGCTCGCGCTCGCGACGATCGCCGCCGTCGGCGTCTACACCTTCACGCAGATTCGCGACCTGCGCGACAGGCAGACGGCGATCAGCGAACGCAACCGCAAGGATTCGCTGCAGCTCCTGCGGATCCAGAACGACCTCGCGTCGCTTGCCGTCGCGATGCGCGACATGGCGGACGGCGCCGAACCGTATCCACTGCCGGCGTGGCAGCCGGCGTTCGACCGGTTGCGCGGAGACCTCACGGCCGCCATCGCGCTCGAGCGGACGCTGGCGCCGCCCGGCCGCGAGCCCGCGCAGCAAGCCCGGCTCGAGCGCACGAGCGAGGCGTACTTCGCGAATGTCGATCGGATGTTCGAGCTGGCGCGGGCCGGACAGACCGCCGCGGCGGTCGGACTCATTCGCGGCACGCTGATCGGACAGCAGCGCGCGCTCGACGGCACCATCTCGCAGTTCCTGATCGTCAACAACCGGATGCAGGAGGAAGCCGCCGCCGCCAACCGCGGCATTTACGATCGCGTCGCCGCTGAAATCATGATCCTCGTTGCCGTCCTGCTGGTCGTGGTCGGCATCGCGGGCGTGTGGATCGTCGTCGTGAACCGCCGGGCGTTCGAGGCGGTCCGCGACGTCACGGCGCAGCTCCGCACGCTCTCGTGGCACACGCTGCGGCTGCAGGAGGACGTGCAGCGGTCCGTCTCGCGCGAGCTGCACGACGACTTCGGCCAGATCCTCACGGCGATGGGCACGCTGCTCGGCCACGCCAGACGCCGCGTGCCGGGCGACGACCCGCTGACGGAACAACTCGATCACGTGCGCACGATCGCGCAGGAAACGCTGGATCGGATCCGGGCGCAGTCGCAGTGGCTGCACCCGGGCGTGCTGGACGACTTCGGCCTCGAGAAGGCGCTCGCGCGGTGCGCCGAGCAGTTCGAACGCCAGACCGGCATCCGAACGACGCTGGAGGCGACGGGCCCGATCGGTGACGTGCGGCCGGAGTTCGCCATTCACGTGTACCGCGTCGTCCAGGAAGCGCTCAGCAACATCGGCCGCCATTCCGGCTCGAGCGAGGCACGCGTCCAGCTCGCGTGCGACGGCGCCGCCCTCCGGCTCGAGGTCGAAGATCGCGGCCGGGGGATGGCGGCGGGCCGCGCGCGCACGGTCGAGGGGGGGCTCGGGCTCGTCAGCATGCGCGAGCGCGCCGAGCTGATGGGCGGTCAACTGCGGCTGCGTCAGTCCCCGGGCGGAGGACTGATCGTCGAGATGCGGGTGCCCCGCGCCGTCGTGACGACGACACCCGAAGGCGTGCTGACATGACCACGAAACCGATTCGCGTCCTCCTGGCCGACGATCATGCCCTCGTGCGGCAGGGCTTCCGGCGCATCCTCGAAGACGAGCCCGACATCGTCGTCGCCGGTGAAGCGAGCGGCGGCGCTCGAGCGATCGAGCTGGCGCGCTCGCTCCTCCCGGACGTCATCGTGATGGACCTCGCGATGCCCGAGATCAACGGACTGCACGCGGCGATCGAGATCCTCCGGGATCGACCCGGCAGTCGCGTGCTGATCCTGAGCATGCACGCGGACGAGCAGTACGTGCGCAACGCGCTCGACGCCGGGGTGAAGGGTTACATTCTGAAGAACGCGCTCGAGACGGATTTGACGCGCGCCGTCCGTGCGCTGGCCTCGGGGGGACAGTTCCTCAGTCCCGAACTCTCGGAGCTCGCGATCCGCCGTCTGCGCGGGACCGATCCCGGCGCGGCGGAAGATCCATTCTCCACGTTGAGCGCGCGCGAGATTCAGGTGCTCCGCCTGATCGCGCTGGGAAAATCGAACAAGGAGATCGCCTCGATTCTCGGACTCAGCGTGAACACGGTTTCGGTGCACCGGACGAACCTGATGAACGCGCTCGGGGTGCACAAAACCGCGGAGCTCGTGCTGCTGGCGGTCAAAAAGGGGCTGGTGGAGACGCCGTGAACGTGCGGCCGCCCACCGGTCTGTTGCTCGCGGCGTTCGTCGCGGCCGCCAGTCCTCAGAATCCGCCGGCCGCGGGTTTCGAGCTGACGGACGTCACGACGTCGGCGGGCCTTCATTTCACGCACTACACCGGAGCGTCGGGACGGAAGTATCTGCCGGAAACGCTCGGCGCCGGCGCCGCATTCGTGGACATCGACAACGACGGCTGGCAGGACGTCATTCTGGCCAACGGCACCGACTGGCCCGGAACCGCCGCCCGCGGAACGGCGACGGCGCGCGTGTTCAGGAACACGGGTCACGGCGGGTTCGAAGACGTCACCGCCGGCTCGGGGCTCGACGTGCCGATGTACGGGATGGGTGTGGCCGCGGCTGACTACGACAACGACGGACGCGAGGACGTCCTCATCACCGCCGTCGGGCAGAGTCGCCTGTTTCACAACGTCGGCAAGGGACGCTTCGTCGACGTGACGGACCGCGCCGGTCTCGGCGGGCGCACGGGATTCAGCACGTCCGCGGTGTGGATCGACTACGACCGCGACGGTCTCGTCGATCTGTTCATCTGCAACTACGTGCGGTGGACGCCCGAGACGGACGTCTTCTGCAGCGCGGACGGCACGCGCAAATCGTACTGCACGCCCGAAGCGTATCCCGGCGCGACGTCCTGGCTCTTTCGGAACAAGGGCAACGGCACGTTCGAGGACGTCACGGCCACGGCGGGACTGCTCGATCCCACCTCGAAGGCGCTCGGCGTCACGATGCTCGACTACGACCGGGACGGATGGCCCGATCTCTTCGTCGCCAACGACACGCAGCCGAACAAGCTGTATCGAAACACCGGCGCGGGTCACTTCGTCGAGACGGCGGTCGGGGCCGGCCTCGCCTTCAGCGAGGACGGCCGTGCGCGCGCGGGGATGGGCACCGACGCCGCCGACCTCGACAACAGCGGCATCCCGTCGGTCGTCGTCACCAATTTCTCCGGCGAGATGCTCGGTCTCTACACCCCGACGACGGCCGGCCATTACGAGGATCGCGCGGCGCATTCGGAGTGCTTCTTCTTCGACGCCGACCTCGACGGCCTCCTCGACCTCCTCGTCGTCAATGGCCACATCGACGAAGGCGTCCGCGCCGCCGGCGGACGCGTCGAGTACGCGGAGGCGCCGCACCTCTTTCATAACGCCGGCGGGCGCCTCGTGGACGTCGCGCGTCAGGCCGGTTCGGATTTCGCCGCGCCGAAAGTCGGCCGCGGCGCCGCGTTCGCCGATATCGATCTGGACGGCGACCTCGACGTCCTCGTGACGACGAACGGCGGGCCCGCGCGTTTGTACCGCAACCGCGTGACGCTGCCGAATCGTGCGATCCGCATCGCTCTGCGCGGCACGAAGTCGAATCGTGACGGGATCGGCGCGATCGTGCGGGTCCGCGTCGGCTCCTCGTGGTTGACGCGGCTCGTTCGCACCGGCTCCAGTTATCTTTCGCAATCCGAGCTGCCGCTCACCTTTGGCCTCGCCACGCACCCGGCGGCCGACGAGGCCGTCATTGAATGGCCCAGCGGGCTCCGCGAGAAGACGGGCTCGCTCGCCGCCGGCCGGTTCTACACGATTACCGAAGGCCGCGGCGTCACGAGCAGCCAGCCGCTCAATCGTCGTTGAGTCGGGCGTGAGCCGACGCGATCGTGAGCCGCGCGGTTCAGTTTGCGCGGTTCGCAGATCCCTAGTACAATGAATCTCGCGCGCGTCACTTCCGGCGCGCAATCCAACCCAGCATACAGCGCATGACTCATCGGGATATTTGTGTCGGCGTGCTCCGCCTCATCGTGGTGATGGCGGTCGGCGCGATCGGGATCGTCGGATTCACGAGCAACGTCACGGCGGCCGGCTCGGCTGCGATCTCGACGGCTGGAGCGGCGACGTCGTCCGCTGTCTCTGCTGTTTCCGCACTCGACGCAGCGAGCTGGACGGATGCCTCGCTTGGCAATATCGATCCGAAAGTGTTTTCGCTTGCGCTGCACGCCGCCGCCACGGCTGTCGCGCGCGGCGACGTCAGGAGTCCGGCGACCTTGACCGTTATCGACTTCTCGAGGCCGTCCACCACCAGAAGACTTTGGGTTTACGATCTCCGCTCGCACGAGCTGGTCCTCGAAGATCTCGTGTCCCACGGCCGAGGCAGCGGCCGCACCCTGCCGACCATGTTCTCCAACGACCCCGGCAGCAACCAGTCGAGCCTCGGCTTGTTTCGAACCGCTGAGGCCTACGTCGGCAAGAACGGCTATTCGCTCCGTCTGGATGGGCTCGAGCCCGCCATCAATGGCCGCGCGCGCGAACGCGCCATCGTGATGCACGGCGCGCCTTACGTGAACGCCGCGACCGCGCAAGCGCAGGGATATCTCGGACGCAGCCAGGGATGCCCTGCCGTGCGGCCGGAAATCAGCCGCGCGCTGATCGACACCGTGAAAGGCGGAGGATTGTTGTTCGCCTATTACCCGGATTCCGCCTGGCTGAACACCTCGGCGTACCTCAACTGACTATTCAAACCGCAGGGCTTCGATCGGATCCAGGTGCGCCGCCCGCGCGGCCGGGTAGTAGCCGAAGAACATCCCGATTGCAGCGGAACAACCGAACGCGAGCGCGATCGCATTGGTGGACACACGCGTCGGCCAGTTGAGCGTGTGGGCAATCGTCTGCGCCGCGACCGTCCCGACGAGGATGCCGATCGCGCCGCCGATCAGGCTCAGGATCACGGCTTCGACGAGGAACTGCCGAAGGACGTCGCCCGTCCGCGCCCCCACGGCCTGTCGCAAACCGATTTCCCTGGTCCGCTCGGTCACCGACACCAGCATGATGTTCATGATCCCTATGCCGCCGACGATCAGGGAAACCGATGCGACGGCCGCGAGGAGCAACTCCATCGTCTGAGTCGATGCTTTCACCGCTTCGGCGATTTCGGTGGGATGTCGAAGGTTGAAGTCGTCGTCGGCGCCGGGTTTGATGTGGTGGCGCTCGCGTAACAGCGCGGCAATGTCCTCTTCGGCTTGTGTGACCGCGGAAGCCGACACCGCACTGCACATGATGTCGTCGAGCCACGGCTGGCCCTTGATCTTCTTCATCACCGTCGTGTAGGGCATCAGGAAGTTGTCGCTTTCACTTCGAGCACGCCGACCACGACGCAGATCTGGTCCTTCACCCGGATGACCTCGCCGACTGGATCGCGCGCGCCGAACAGTTGGTCCACGACCGTCTGGCCGAGGACGCACACGTTGGAGGAGCGCTCGACGTCCACGTCGGTGAACATGCCGCCGCGCGCGACATTCCACCGTTTCAGGTCGAGATACGCCGGCGCGACCCCTCGAACGGACGAACTCCAATTCTGATTGCCGTAGACGAGCTGCACGCGGGTGTCCGCTTGCGGCGTGACATTCGTCACGAGCGTGACGTGCTCCCTGATCGCGTCATAGTCGGCCAGGGTCAGCGTCTTCGTCCCGTAAGCCCCCGTGCGAACGCCGTTGCGATTGACGCCCCCGGCCTCAATCCAGACCATGTTGGCGCCGATGTTCGTGATCGCCTGCTCGACGCGGATCGACGCGCCTTCGCCGATGGCAACCACGCAGATGACAGCCGCGACGCCGATCACGATGCCCAGCATCGTCAGGCCGGTTCGCAGCTTGTTCTGCGCCAATGCCTTCAGCGCAATGCGATGAATCGTGAACAGGTTCATCGTCGCCCGTCATCATTCTCGCTCGGAACGGCCCCTCGCGTGGTAATCTTCCCGGCACACGGCTCAAACCCCAACACGCAATCGTCGTCGCCGGAGGAGTCCCCATGCCCGTCTGGCTTCGAAGATCGTTCTGCACCGCGTTCATCGCCGCGGCCGCCCTGGCGGCCGCCGCCGCGCCCGCGCAGGCACAAGACGACGAGTTGTGCGTCGAGGAGAAACAAGCCGTCGAGGCGTTGCAGGCGCAGCTCAACACGCTCATCTTCGGCGGAGGCGTCTCCGACAGAGACGTCGCCACGCTGAAATCGAAGATTGACCAGGCGTATCGGCGCTACTGCGAGTGCCGCCGGTTCCTGGGCCTCCCCACACCGCAGGCCTGCTTCGATCTGCCGTTCGATATCTGGCACCTGCCGCTTCCGGCTCCAGGCATGTCCACGCTGACGCAGAGCCGGGTCGGCACCGCCGATTGCGACATGCTGGAGGATCGCTACCAGCGCGCGCTCGAGGAGCTGCGCCGTGCGATGGCCGGCGCGAAGAAGAACCCGGAAACCTACAACGACAAGGCGATCGCACGGTACCGCGCGAACGTCTGGTACGACCTCGACGAATGGTGTGCGTGCCTGAGAGTGAAAGGCGTGTCGCCGCTTCCGGCCGCGTGCGGCAGCCCTCCGGTCAAGGCGCCGCCGATCGACGAAGAAGAAATTCGACAGACAAAGCCGGGCGACGAGAAGTCCGGCGGTAAATCGACCGGCGGTTCGGGCGGGGGGAAATCCGGATCGAAACCGCAGAGGCGCGCCGGACGAAACGCCGCCCTCGACATCACACCCGGACTGCAGGTTGCGTCGCTCGACACGCCATCGGGAAAAGTGCACGTGTATCTGCCGGACGACATGCGGGCCGGCGATCGGATTTCCGGCGCCGTGATCGCGGAGCCGCGAGGCGAGACGACGGAAGCGCGAGCCGACAACGAAGGCAGGCTCAAAGGGTACGTCGTCGAAGTCGAAACGCGCGAGCGCTCGACGGCGCAGCGTGAAGATCATCTGACGTTCATGATTCCGTCGGTGACCTCGGAAACGGTCGCGGTGATTCTCAGAGATCGCGATCGGAAGGTCGTTTCGCGCATCGAAGTGCCCGTCGAGAAGGTGCCGGCGGATCGCCCCGCGCCTCAGATCTTCGAAACGCCCGACGTCGTGCAGACGGGCAAGCCCGTGACCGTTCGGGGCCCATTCGACGGCGACGTCGCGACGACGAAGGTCGACGTCGGCGGCCACCCCTCCACCGTTCTCGCCGAGAGCCCGAGAAAACTGGTCGCGCAGGCGCCGCACGACGTCATCGGCCTTTCGACCATCCATATATCGGAGCAGGCGATCGAGACGGCGGCTCCGGTGCGAAGCGTTTCGGTCGGCCTGTCCGCTCCGAAACTGATGTTGCGCTCCGGCGAGTCCACTACGGTGACGGCGAAGGTCACGGGTCTCGAGGATTTGCGAAGTCCGCTCGTCCTCGACTTCAGCAACGAGACGCCGGATGTCATCCGGCTCGAAGGAGGCGACGCGCAGCACACGGTCATCATGCCGGGCCGCGTGGAACCGGACGGCTCGTACACGTTCAGCCGTCAGGTCACGGCCACGCGCGCGGGATCGTTCGAGATCTCCGTCATGCTGCCCGTGCCGCAGGAGGGACCGCAGGAACCGCCGGACGCAAGCCGTCCGACGATTGCGCAATCGAAGGACAAGAACAAGGCGAAAGGGAAATGGGTCCTCGTCGAGTGGATCATGACGACGAGAAGAGGTGAAAAGGACCGCGAGGACTTCGTCCGCGGTCGCATGGAGGCATGGGCGCAGGGAACGCCGCCGGGCGCTCCGAAGGAAACGCGCGACGTCGAAGCCGCGCAGAAATTCGGCGCGGTCTACCTGATCTTCGCGTGTGTCGATGGGACGACCGGAAAGATCGTCAAGACCGAGCGCGTGGAGCTGTCCGACAAGGACGCGCAGCCGTGGTGGGGAGACAACCCGAAGAACGCGTCGGAGCGGAAAAAGGTGATGGACCGCGAGACCAACCGGATGTCGCGCAAGCCATGCCCGTGAGTGGAGCGGGTTCTACTTTTCGAAGACGACGTTGTCGACGATGACGGTGCCCTGCTGGTTCAGCTCGCACTGGTCGCAGAACGCCGTCAGCTTGATCGAGGTGAGCTTCCTCAGAATATTCTTCGGGTCCACACGCGTGTCCTTGACCCAGGCCGGCTGTGCGAAGGCCGTCAGCGGCATCTTGTAGGTGTTGAACCCGGGCAATACCTTGAACGTCTTCTGCGGGTATTGCATGGTCGTGTCCTTGCCGGTTTCCCCGCTGATCGTCTCCACCCGCAGGATTTGGATGCCGGTCGCGTAGACCTGCAGCGACAGCGTCTTGTATCCGCTGACGTCCTCCGGCGCGAGCCTGCCGTCGACGTCCGGCAGCCCGTGGATCTCCACCGTCACGCCCGCCCATTGATTCGGGGCGCGCAGCGAGTAGTCGAATTTCATCGCGTGGTTCGGGTCATCCTTCTTGATCCGGACGAGTTCCGGGGCGGGCGGATCGGCGCCTTCCTGGCCGGTGAACGTGCTCTTGTGGGTGTGACTCTCCTCGTAGCCGTAGAGCTGGATGAGGCCGCCGCGCGCGCTGACCGGACGGCCGTTTTCGGTTCGCTCGAAGTCGGCGTACACGAGCGACGTCGACGCCGTCGACGGTGACGCGGTCGGCTGCTGGTCCTGCGCCGCGGCGCGGAGGGACGGCACAGACAGAAAGATCAACACGGCGGAGCAGAAGGCGACCCGGAGACGCATCCTCGCGCGGATGGTAACACGCCGCGATGCTCTTGCCGCCGTTTGGCGCCCCTGCGAGAATGCGCCCATGCACACGCTGAAAACGACCGTCATTCCCGTTGCGCTGGCGATCGCGTCTCTCTCGGCCGGCCAGCGTCCCGCCGTGCGGCCGCCTTCCCCTCACCCGAGTGCGGTCGGCGACGGCGGATTTTCGCCCGAGCGCCTGGCTCGTCTCGATCGGGTTCTTCAGGAGTACGTCGACGAGAACCGAGTGGCGGGCGTGGTGGCGCTCGTGCTGCGCGACGGCCAGCCGGCGTACGAGCGCGCGTTCGGCTGGAGCGACAAGGAAGCCGGCCGCCGCATGACGACGGACACCATTTTCCCGTCGCGATCCTGTCGCTGATGGAGGAGGGAAAGCTCACCCTCAACGCGCCCGTGAGCCGGTTCCTCCCGGCCTTTTCCAAAACCACCGTCGCGGCGAAGACCGATAGCGGAGTGACGGCGCTTCCTGCGAAGCGGCCGATTACGATCCGCGATCTGCTCACGCACACGGCGGGGATTTCCTATGGCACGGATCCGATCGTCGCGTCGATGTACGAGGCGAAAGGCCTTGGGCCGGCGGCCGGTTACGGGTGGTACACGGCGGACAAGGACGAGCCGGTGTGCGACACGATGGAGCGGCTGGCGTCGGTTCCGTTCGTCGCGCAACCGGGCGAGTCGTACGTCTACGGCTACAACACCGACATCCTGGGCTGCGTGGCCGAGCGCGCCTCGGGGATGCCGCTCGACCGATTGATCGAGTCGCGCATCACCGGTCCGCTCAGGCTCAAGGACACGCACTTCTTTCTGTCCGCGGATCAGCGGGCGCGGCTCGCGGCGGTGTACGGCAACGGTCCTGACGGCACGATCGCGCGGGCGCCGGACGGCGCGCGCGGACAGGGTCATTACGTCGACGGTCCGCGGAAGAACTTTTCGGGCGGCGCGGGACTGCTGTCCACGGCGCACGACTACGCGCGCTTCCTCGAAATGATCCGCCGGGGCGGTGCACTGGATGGCGCGCGGATCCTCGCGCCACGCACCATCGCGCTGATGACGACGAACCAGATTCCGAATCTCTATCCGCCGTCGGGGCTCGGGTTCGGGCTCGGCTTCGAGACCGTCGAGCGCTACGGCGCGAGCGGCCTCGCGTCGGTGGGATCGTTCGGCTGGGGCGGCGCGTACGGCACCACGTACAAAGTCGACCCCGAGGCCCGGCTGGTTCTGGTCATGATGATCCAGCTGCTGCCAAACACCACGGACATCGGGCAGACGTTCCCGAATCTCGTGTACCAGGCGCTGCTGGAGCCGGTGAAGCGCGCAGGCTCGTGAACGCGCCGGCCGTCGTCGCACAGCGCTGTCAGCCGTGGTCTCCTAATCGCGAACGTGGTTCGAGTGCGGAAGGAACTTCGAGGGTTCCACGCGTTCCGATTGCAGGCCGTCGCAGTCCATTCCGAGCGCCTTCAGGATGGTGCAGGCGATCTGCCGCGTCTCGACCGGATCGTCGATAACCTTCGCGGGAATGCGCGGACTCGACACCAGCAGCGCGACGTGGACGTCGTCTTCGCCAAAGCCGCCGTGATCGGCGATCTTCGTCGCCGTCGCGACCGGCGGCGTATAGACCGTCCCCGCAACCGGCAGCAGAATGATGTCGGGCGTGCGCGAATCCGACAGCGGGTCCGGATACAGCGCCGCCAGATCCGCTCCCCACAGCACGCCCTGCCCCGGTGCGCTNNNNGATCCTTCAGCCAGATCAGCGGACCCGTATCCGCGCTGAGCAGGGCGAGCAGCCCCGGCTGCACGGCGTTCACGACGGCTGCGATCCCCGCCGGATCGATGCGACGCAGCGCCGCCGGATCGATCGGCGAGTTGCCATGCTTCGCAGAAATGATGATGAGCGTCGAGTCGAGCAAGCCGCGCGCCCCTAGTTCGGACACCATCAGGCCGATGGATTGATCGGTATGCTCCAGCGCGTCCTCCAGCGGCGCTGACGGCGTCGCGGCCGCGTCGAGGTAGCCGCCCCTGGGGCCGCCAAGCGGCGTCCGATCGAGCTTCTGGCCGACGCTGACCGCCTGGAAGTTCATGCCGAAGAGCCTCGGCACGCCGACCGCCGCCGTCCCAGTGTGATCGAACCCATCGATCTCATGGAGGATCGCCGCGACCTTCATGTCGTCGTAGGCCATCGTTTTCGAGAAGAACTGCGTGGTCACGAGTGACGATGCGCACGGAAGCAGGCCATCGCAACTGGCGATTTCGGGCGTGTAGAGATCGTCGATCGCGTTGCCTGAGCGTCCGTTGAGGAACTCGTACGCCGGATGCTTGTCGGACCACGCGGTGCGCCCACGCGCACTCTTGATGATCTCGAACACGTTGTTCACTCTCGGGAACTGGTGAGGAAGCACGCGGCTGCAGTCCTCCGGCGCCTGGGGGAGCTTCACGGGATCGATCACGGTGATGAACGGCGCAATCACCGGAACCTTGTCGAGGTTCTGTTTCCATTGCGCGCGCGTGCCGGGCGCGGATGCGCCGGGAACGCACGCCGCCGCCGCCGGCACGAGCGACCGGTCGTAGCCGTCGTCGTAGTAGACCCCGGTCGAACGCGGCGTGCCGCCGGTCACCATCGCGAGCAGTCCCGGAAACGAATCCGA
>QHWR01000057.1:25763-26922 GCA_003223835.1 Acidobacteriota bacterium
GCAATGAACCGATCCAGATCGACCGCATGAAGCCCGTCGACGCTGAGCAGCAACACTTGCGCGTATAGCGGGTCGTCCTCGTCATCCACGCGCGCGGCGATGACCGCGCTGAAGGCGGCGAGACACACGGCTGACGACACAAACACGTTCAGGATGCGACGGGTCATGATTCGTCTCCTCGGTTGTGTCGTGCGGCGGCGGCCGGTGCCGCCGCCGCACGCGCCGGTCAGAACATCACGCGCATGCCGAGCTGCACCTGGCGCGGACCGCCGAATCGGGCCGTCGACGGCGCGAAGAGCGGCTGTCCAGCGGTGGCCACCGGCTGCGCCGGCGTGCCGTACGGGCTGACCGCGTCAGGCCCGAAATTCAGGTTCCTGGCGCGCGTGACGTTGAACGCCTCGGCGATCATGTCGACCTCGCGTCCGTTGGTGAACCGGAAGGCCTTCAGCAGGCGGACGTCGAGATTGAAGAATGACGGCTGCCGCAGGCTGTCGCGCCCGGCGACATGCCCGTTGATGATCGCGCGATCGTTTTCGTCATTCGCATCGTTCTGGGTGTCGAAGCCGATGATCGGCGTGAACGGCGTCCCGGTGCGGGCGAAGAGAATCGCGCCCGCCGTGAATCCGCCGGGAATGTCCGCCAGCGTGCTCAGGTTCAGGTTGTGGCGGACGTCATTCTTCGAGTAAGACCACTCCGACGCCAGATCGAACGGATTCAGCGCCGTCTCGCGGCGGAACAGATGTTCGTTCGAGTCGTCGTCCATGTTGCGCGCGAACGCATAGTTCGCCTGCATCTGGAAATGCTTCGCGAGACGATGCGTCAGCGACATGGCGAGCGCGTCGTACCGCGAGCGCGCCGTCGACTCGTTCACCGACACCGCGCCGACCGACGGATTGGGACGCGCCAGCGGGAAGATCGGCATGCCCGTCGCATTGATCGTCGGTGCGAACAGGTTGCGATCGAGGCGGCGCTGCAGGTCGTGCGTCGAGCTGAAGATGTAGCCGACGGACACGGTCAGGGTCTGCCCGACGAGCCGCTCGACAGTGGCGGACCCTTGCCACGAGCGCGGATTCCTGAAGGCGGGATCGAACCCGAACACGCGAGGCGCCGCGACGGTGATGCCGTCGGGGACCGTCGTCAGCGGATTCGGGAACGCGAG
>QHWR01000383.1:0-2165 GCA_003223835.1 Acidobacteriota bacterium
TCCGCTGCGAGTCAATGTGACATGGCGGAGATGTGCACGGGAGCGTTGGGTGCATGTCCGGTCGATTTGTTTGCGCCGCCGGCGACGAGCTGCACGGGATCGTCGAATGGCGGCGCGTGCGACAACGATGCGGGCGACCATTGTTCCGGAACCGGGAACACCTGCGTCGACGCATTCCAACCCGCTACGACCACATGTCGCGGCGCTGCCGGCCAGTGCGACGCGGCGGAGTCGTGTACGGGATCGTCCGGCGCCTGTCCGGCCGACACATTTGCGCCGGCGACGACGAGCTGCACGGGGTCGTCGAACGGCGACGCGTGCGACAACGATGTGGGCGACCATTGTTCCGGAACCGCGAATTCATGCGTGGACGCTTTCCGGCCGGCGGCCTTCACGTGCCGCGCGCCGAATGGTCAATGCGATGTCGCGGAGACGTGTACGGGAACGTCGGGCGCATGTCCGGCGGATGCCTTCGCCCCCGCGACCACGATCTGCATCGGGTCCTCGAATGCGGGTGTCTGCGACGACGATGCCGGCGACCATTGCGCGGGATCGACGAACGCATGCGTCGACGCCTTCCGTCCCGCCACGTTCACGTGCCGGCCGGATGCAGGAGCCTGTGACGTCGAGGAGAAGTGTACGGGATCGTCCGGCGCGTGTCCGGCGGATGCCTTTGAGCCGGCGTCCACGAGCTGCACGGGCGTGTCGAACGGCGGCGCGTGCGACAACGATGGCGCCGATCACTGCTCGGGATCGGGGAACTCGTGCGTCGATGCGTTCCGTCCGGCAACCTTCACATGCCGGGCGGATGCGGGAGCCTGTGACGTCGAGGAGAAGTGTACGGGATCGTCCGGCGCGTGTCCGGCGGATGCCTTTGAGCCGGCGTCCACGAGCTGCACGGGCGCATCGAATGGCGGCGCGTGCGACAACGACACCGCCGATCACTGTTCGGGAGCATCGAACGCATGCGTGGATGCCTTCCGGCCGGCCACCTTCACCTGCCGGCCCGCGGGCGGCCAATGCGATGTCGCGGAGATGTGCACCGGCGCGTCGGGGACATGCCCGGCCGATATCGTCGTCCCGGCAGGCATCGTGTGCGGCTCCCTGACCGTCGAGCAATGCGATGTCGTCGACGTTTGCAACGGCACCGACAAGTCGTGTCCTGACCTGAAAGCCCCGCCGGGCACGCCTTGCAACGACAACGATGTGTGCACCTATGGCGACACGTGCGACGGCAGCGGCACATGCGACGCCGGATCGGGTGACGCCTGCGCGGCTGGCAAGGTCACCGGCGGCGGTCAGGTCGTGCCAACGATAGGAGACAAGGCCAGCTTTGGCTTTGTCGCTCAACGCCAGACGTTGCAGGGTCCGACGACGGGCCACTGCAACTACGTCAACCACACGACCGGCCTGCACGTGAATGGCCCCGTCACGCTGCTCGTGCTGTTCGGATCGAATTCCGCCATGTTCCAGGGGAATGGCCTCTGTAACGGCACGCTGTGCGCCTTCGAGGTGAAGGTCACCGACAACGGCGAGCCCGGGAGAAACAACGACACGATCCAGGTCACGATGTGGCAGACGCCGATGGTGCCTCCACCGCCACCTCCACCGGTGCCATTCGAGGAGGTCCCGGAGAGGCGGATCAAAGACGGGAACATCCAGGTGCACAAATGAGCACGGACATGCGAGCGAGCAGATGGATCAGAGTCGGCGTCGCCCTCGTCCTCGCGGGCTGGATAGCACCCGCGGTTGTCGCCCTGGCGGCCGGTGAGGTCGCCGGCGCGGGCGCCGCTCCCTTTCCGGCGGGAACGACCTTCAATCTTGTTTCTGTCAGCGGCGTGCAATTCGGCATGGGCGCCGCCGGGGCCGTGCCGGGCCTGGGGACCGGAGACTTTCACGTCACGTTGTTCGGCACGTCGGCGCTCGGCGCCTCGCAGGTGATCAAGTTCGATGGCGACGTCAGCGGAATCTCGATTCTCCAGGGGTCGGCAGTTCTTACCGGCACCGGCGCGCTCGACATGGGAGATGGGACGGTCCCCCGTGTCGGCGTGCCGTTCACGGCCACGGCGACGGCAAATACGCTCCTGCTCGTTCTGAGCGGCACGACGCTGCCGCGAGCGACCCTCACTCAGGGCGCGATTACGATTCAGTAGCCATGTCGAGAC
>QHWR01000383.1:2207-3372 GCA_003223835.1 Acidobacteriota bacterium
TCGCCATGATGGCGCTCACTCTGCTTCTCGCATTCATGACGTGGATGCAGGCGCGCGATCTTCAGAGAAGCCAGGATACGCGCTTCGCCGGAGTCGAGAACCGCCTGGCGCAGCTCTCGGCGAAAGTCGAGCAGGTCAGCGCGCGGGTCGCGGCACCGGCTCAACGCGGCCCGGATCCAAATCGGCAGTACACGGTCAAGACGGACGGCGCGCCTTTCAAGGGCGGAAAGGAGGCGCCGGTCACGATCGTCGAATTCTCGGATTTCCAGTGACCGTTCTGTGGGAGGGTCGGTCCGACCCTCGAGCGCATTCACAAGACTTACGGCGACGCGGTGCGGATCGTCTTCAAGCACTATCCGCTTGATTTCCATAAGGACGCGATGCCGGCGGCGATGGCCTCGATCGCCGCCCTCGAGCAGGGGAAGTTCTGGGAATATCACGACAAGCTCTTCGCGAATCAGCAGAAGCTGCCGCGCCCCTTCCTCATTCAATACGCGCGGGAGCTTGGCCTGAACGCACAACAATTCGAGTCGGCTCTCGATGCGCCCCGCGTCAAGAGCGCGATCGATGCGGACGTCGCCGAAGCAAAATCCCTGGGCATCACCGGGACGCCCGGCTTTTTCGTCAACGGGCGCTTCCTGTCGGGAGCGAAGCCGTTCGAAGAGTTCGCCCGCGTGATCGATGCTGAGCTGACGCGTCTGAATCTGCCGGTCCCTGGAGCCGCGAGTAAAAGCCTCGAACCCTCGCAATGAGCGCGTGATCCGCGCCGAACGCTCTCGAAGGGCGGACATGATCACCCTGACGCCTGTCGGAACGGTCAGAAGCAGCCGCACCGGTCTCGAAGACGACGATTGGGATCGCGTGAAGGCGCGGATCGAGCTCGCGCCGGAGTTCGACCCGGACGCGCTCGCCGGAATCGAAGACTTCTCGCACGCCGAGATCCTCTTTCATTTCGATCGCCGCAAGGAATCCGAGATCGAGCGGCGCAGCCGTCATCCCCGCGGCAATCCCGCGTGGCCGAAGGTGGGGATCTTCGCGCAGCGCGGGAGCGCCCGCCCGAACCGCCTCGGCGCGACGATCGTGCGCATCCTCCGCCGCGAGGGACGCGTCCTCGAGGTCGCGGGGTTGGACGCCGCGGACGGGACGCCCGTGCTCGACATCAAAC
>QHWR01000151.1 GCA_003223835.1 Acidobacteriota bacterium
GTTCGAGCAGGGCCACTGGACCAACATCGACCCATCGACGCGGGGCATCACCCGAATCGACGTGAGTTTCACGTGCAACGATCAGGTGCTTTGTGGCGTGGACGCCAACGGCAACGTGACATGCTCAACGCCGGGGGCGCCGTATCACCTTCATCTGTGGGGTAAGTGCAGTCCCTCCGACTGCGATTGGGGCACCGTCGACGGCAACGATCGCTGGGTCGGTTCGACCAAGTGGGTCTTCAGCTATTACGACCAGGGATTTGCCAAACGGTACGTGTACATCAAACCGTCGACGGCGCATCCAGGGGACCTGTTCTTGTGGATGTACACGCACTTCTCCGATCCCAGCCGGCCGGATTACGTATTCACCGGCTGGTACCACCGATAGGTTCAACCTGCTGATTCCGACGGGTGACGAAGATGAAAACGCTGAACGCCACACTACTCATCATTCTCCTGCTAGCTCCGTTGGGATGCCGCCGGCAGCCGCAGGGGCAGCCGCAGGACACGAAGACGCAGATGATGTTGGACTCCGACGTCTCCGGCAAGAACGTGACGATTGTCCGCCCGAAAGAAGCGGTCCATCCGACCGAATCCGTCGCCGATTTGAAAGAACTCCCGACCATCATGCAGTACGACATCGATGCGCCGGGCCGCGTGCCGTCGAAGGAAATCGTCTATATGAAGACCGGCGAGGCCGCTCGTCCGTCCGAGAACAAGCGATGAGGGCGGCGACGGTCGCGTGGCAAGCACCTGACCGTACCGCCAGCGACCCGAGTGGTAGTGTTCTGCAACCACGGATCGGCCATGCATGACGACCACGGTTGGGCCACGGGGGGTAGCCCGATTTCTGCCGCTATGACGCGCAGCGATCATTGCTCGAGCGCGCGCATCAGCGGGGAACCGACGTCATCCGCCAGGGCGAGGTTGATCTGCATCCACCAGCGCGGCTGGTACGAAATGGTGAGCGGGACCTCGGCGAGCCTGCCGTCGATCGCGTACGAGAGCGCGAAGCGCGTCTCTTCACCATCGGCCAGGCTCTTCGTCGCGAACTGCGCGCAGACAACGCGCGCGTACCGCGAGGAGTTCACCTCGAACGTCGGCTTGAACTGGACGCTCGTCGCTCGAAGCTCGTAGAACTTGCCATGATAAACGTAGGTCAACGGCGTGCCGGCATGAAGGGTTCCCGCACGCGCGCTCTCCGCCTGCGCGTGAACGATCTCGGCAAGCGCCGACAGGAATCCCGGCCGCGTTCCCCGGGGCAGCCGCACCACGCGTGACGGTCCCGCGGTGCCATCGCCCGCGAGAGCGAGTACGGCTCGCACCTGGCGGAAGGAGTAGTCCGCGGGCGCGCCGACCGCCGTCACGGCCGATCGCGATTGCTCCGCATCGATCGCGGCGTGAATCACCTTGAAGGTGTGCACACCGCTTCGCTCCCGGCGGAGATTTGTCTCGGCTTCTTCGACCGACTCCTCATCCGACTCCGTCATCAGCCCGACGACGGTCGCCGCGTTGCCGCGAATTCTTTCTTCGATGTACCCCCATCGATTGATGCGGCGCGGCGCGCGATCCGGATCCGAGCCGATCAGCAGCGAGTAACGGACCTCGTGCGGGGTCACGGCGCGCGTGACGATCGCGTCGCCGACGTTCGAGCGGCCGATCCAGAACACCACCAGCGGGCGCACGCGCGCGCTCAGCATGTAGTGATGCCGCTCTGTGATGTCCGGAGCGGGCGCTCCCGCGGCCGGCAGGCTGCGCACCGGCGCGCGCGCGGAGACCGCGCTCCGCGGCGCGCCGCTCAACAGCGCCGCCACGAGCACAGCCACGCGGGCCACCGTGAGAGTCATCTCGCGCTTCGTGACGGCAAGCGCCAAGCCACGGTCGCGTCAAGGGCCCGCCGCAGCGTGTATCGTCCGGTGCGATCGAGAGTTACGGATGTGGGCCGCACAGTCTGACCGCTCATCGGGACGTGCGGCGAGTGTGTCGGATTACACAACGTGCGCGGACTGACACAGTCACTCTTCTCCGCCCTTTCCCGTTTCTCGAGGAGCCGGTTCGCAGGCGATGAATCACGGTAGAGTTCGAGGAGGAGGCAGCATGGGTGAACCAGTTGACGACCGCGCGTTGGACGCCCTTTTTCGCCAGGCGCGCACGTATATGAAGTGGCAGCCGCGGCCGGTGACGGATCAGACGCTGCGGGATCTCTACGACCTGCTCAAGTGGGCGCCGACGAGCGCGAACGCCGCGCCGGCGCGGTTCGCGTTTCTCCGGTCGAAAGAAGCCAAGGAACGGCTCCGCCCGGCGCTGGCTCCTCTCAACGTCGAGAAGACGATGAGCGCTCCCGTCACGGTGATCATCGCGTACGACATGAAGTTCTACGAACAGTTGCCGAGGCTCTTTCCTCACAGTCCTGGAATGGTGGGCCTCTTTCAGGGCAACCCGGAGTTGGCGGAGTCCACCGCGAAGCGGAATTCGAGCCTCCAGGGCGCCTACCTGATCATGGCCGCGCGGGCGCTCGGTCTCGATTGCGGGCCGATGTCCGGCTTCGATCCTGCCAAGGTGGACGAGGAGTTCTTCGCCGCCGGCAAGCCCTGTTTCGGCTGCGATCAGGAATTCTTCCCTGAAGGGCACGTCAAGACGAATTTCCTCTGCAACCTTGGGTACGGGGATCCGAGCGCGCTGCACCCGCGACTGCCGCGCTTGCCGTTCAACGAGGCATGTTCGCTCCTGTAGATTCACCTGACGCCTATCCTGTCGGCGACGCGAAGGTCCAGAGTCGACATGAGCCCGCGGCTTTGAAATAGAATCCGCCGATGAAATCGCCATACCTCATCGTCGCGCTTCTGAGCCTGCAGGCTGCGACCCCGCAAGCGCCTGACTACAATGCCTACTATCAACTCGGCCCCGACTCGCTTCCGCACGACGGCGTTCCAAAGGGCGACCTGCGCGGACCGTTCGTGGTGCCGAGCCAGGCGTACCCCGGCACGCAACATACGTATTGGGTCTACGTGCCGGCCCAGTACGATCCGGCGGTCGCCGCGAGCCTGATGATTTTCCAGGACGGACAGGCATTCAAGGACATGAACGGCTCGGTGCGCGCGCCGAACGTCCTCGACAACCTGATCTACCGCCGCGAAATCCCGGTGATGATCGCCGTCTTCATCAATCCCGGCCGGACTGCGGAGCAGCCGGAGCCGACTCCGTCGGACTGGGGCGACCGCACGACGAACCGGCCGGCCGAATACAACTCGCTCGATGACAAATACGCGCGTGTCATCGTCGACGAGCTGATGCCGGTGCTCCGGCAGCAGTACAACATTTCAAAGGATCCGGATCGGCACGGCATTGGCGGCGCCAGCTCCGGAGCGATCGCCGCGTTCACGGTTGCCTGGCAGCGCCCGGACGACTTCCGCAAGGTCCTGAGCATCGTCGGCAGCTTCGTGAATCTGCGCGGCGGCGACGCGTACGCCGACATCGTCCGGCAGAACGAGAAAAAGCCCATTCGCATCTTTCTGCAGGACGGACGCAACGACAATCGGGGTGTCGGCCGCGACGGCGTCTACGATCAGCGGCGCGACTGGTTCTATCAGAACGTGCGGCTGATGCAGGCGCTCACCGCCAGGGGCTACGACGTGAACTACACGTGGGGCATGAATACCCACGGCCAGCGAATGGGCGGACCGATCCTGCCGGAAATGATGCGATGGCTCTGGCGGGATCACCCGGTCTCCACCGATGTCAACGACGCGGTCGAGCGATCATTTCACGAGCCGACAAAAAAGTAATTCGCGCACCCTTCCGCTCACGAGCCGACAAAAAAGTAATTCCCCCACCCGCATAGGCCGATTCTGCGCCGGCACGCGTGTTGAAACACGCACGTGTCGAAACGTCCGGCGTCTGGCCTGTGCGCAGAGGTGAAGAAATGAGCAGGACCATCGGTGTGAGTCTGTCGGTATTTCTCGGCATTGCATCGAGTGGCATGGCTGACGCGTCCACGTTTACCGTCGTACCGTTCGAATTCGATCCGGACGGCACGAATCTCGTTGCCGCACGATGGAAAACGGGCCTCGGGTGTCCGTCGACGGGCGTCGTTCCGGCTGCGCCCACCACGACGCCGTTCTCCGATCCGGGCTGTCCGACGACGGATTCCGCGGACCGCGGCGATCAGGGTCTGCTGCTCGCGAAATCAGGTCCCTCCGCGATCGATGCGTCTGCCGGCGCGACGATTCTCGGCGTCAACGGCATTACGCTGGTCGAGATCGGATACGACCTGCGCAAGCCGGACGCGTTGAGCGATCCGAGAGGGTCTCATTGCGGCACCGGCAGCCCTGGATTCAGCGTGGTCACTCAGGACGGGACGACCCATGCCCTCGGCTGTCAGTCCCCGCCGCCGATCCAGACGACGGCTGGCAGCTGGATCCGCCTGCGGTGGGATCCTTCAGCGGCGCGTCCACCCATTACGTCGCCGGTGAAGAGCATCAGGATCGTGATGGACGAGGGACCGGACGCCGGTCCCGACAACTTTGGCGTCGCCGTGCTGGACAACATCGACATCAACGGGACGCTCGTCGGACGCGGTCCGGCGGGCCCGGGAGAAAAAGACGCGGACGAAGGACATGGCGGAGATCAGGACCACCATTTCCATTTCACGAACAGCACGTCGCGTCCGGAGACGAGCGATGTGTCGTTCGAGGATCGATCGCAGGGGATCGACATTCAGTCGATCGGTGCGGCGCGGACGATCAGTTTCAGCGGCTCGTGCGTCAACTTCGTCGAGGATGCGATGCTCGATGGCGATCCCGGCTACGTCCTGACGTTCGGCGCGTGCGATCTGTCCGCGCTCTCGACGCCGCTGCTGCCCCAGATCGGCAGCTACTCGATCGTGCTCTCGGGCGCACAAGGCGTCCTTTACCAAAAGAGCGGCTCGATGACGTTCGGCTCGATCCAGATCCATCAGCCGTGAGCTGATCCGCTGAACGATGCGGGTGAGACGCGCCCCGGGGATCCTCGTGGCGCGCCTCCATCGGCGCGCGTCAGCCATCGCTGATCTTTGTCAGCTCCCACTGAATGCCGGTGATCGCCGTCCCGGTATGCGGCGTCAGTCCCACCTTGCTTTCGCCCGTGCGGCCGTCGAGCAACCGCGGCCCTTCCGCATCGCCAAGACAACGAAAGATGTAGAGGTTGTTCTCGATGCGGCACGGCTGCCACTGCGTGCCCGTGTGCGTGTCGTCCACGTCCGGAGCGAGACCGACGCTCCCGTTCTGGGTCCGCCCGTCGAGCCAACGATTCTGTGACGCGACGGCGCCGAGGCACTGGAAGGCGAAGACGCCGTCCATCTGTTTCACGGCGCGCCACTTCGTTCCGGTATATGGAGGATCCGTGTGTGGCGCAAGGCCGACCTCCGACGTCGCCGTTCGTCCGTCGAGCCACGGGTTTCCCGGGACGTGCCCGCGGCACTTGAACAGATAGATGGCGTGAGGTTGAATGCCGGCGTCCGCCGGCTGTCTGCCCGTCAGGCATCGGATGATGGCGGCCTCCGTGGCCGAGTACGGCGACCCCCACGGTCGCAGGATGTCGTGAAACCACTCGCAGCGCTGCTCCAATTCCCAGTGCAGAAAGGTCTGGGTCTTGCCGCCGACGAGGCCCCAGTTGAAACACCCGACGCCGGCGTCATTGAACAGCGCCAGGTGGTTCTCGAATCGACTGTTCAACGGACGCGCCATGTACTCGGTGCAGATGAGCGGTCGTCCTTTTTTCCGCAGCTCCGGGATCTCTGTTGGCACGGATGGTTTCCACGCCGGGTCCGCGTACCGGTGAAACGAGATCACATCTGAAGCATCGAGCTGGCACTCGCGGAGAAGCGCACAGTCCTTGTCCTTCTCGTTGGACCAGACGCCGCTCGTGAGCGGTTGCGACGGAGCGACCTCACGCGCCCAGGCAAACACCTGTTGAACAAGCGGCATCGAGCTGGCCGCCCGGCGACACGCGGGACCCAGGCCTCCACCCGGTTCGTTGTAAAGATCCCATCCGATCACGCGGCCGTCGGCGCCGAATGCGCGGATGACACCCTGGACGTACTCCTTGAGCCGGCCCCAACCGTCCGGCTTCTTCACAACGTCGTCACTTGGACTCTGGACCCATCGCGAATTGTGCACGTCGGCGATGGGAGGCGGCTGAGGACCGAGCCCTGGATTCGAATTCCAACAATCATCGAAGAAGACGAAGAGCGTCGAGATGCCCTGCGCGGCCGCGGAATCAAGGTAAGCTTTCATTCGCTCGATCAATCCCGCCGCATCCGACTGCCAGACGAGATCGTGAAGAAAGACCCGGACGACGTTGAAGCCCAGGTCATGCGCCCAGCCCAGCTCACGTTTGATGGTCGGCAGATCGAATGTCTCGCGCTGCCACATCTCCAACTGGTTGACCGCGGTGCTCGGGATGAAATTGCAGCCGACCCACCATCGCTCCGGCCGCAACTCCCAATGCGTTCCCGTGTACGGAGGATCGGCGTGAGGCGCCAACGCCGTGGTCGCGCTTGCGGTGACGCCATCGAGAAATCGCTTTCCTGCACCCGCGACGGCGCCGAGGCACTTCAGCGCGTGCCCGCCTGCGACGGGCAGCACCTGCCAGCGAGCGCCCGTGTTCGGTTGCCGAGGGTTCGGTGCGAGCCCGACGGTGCCGTTGGCCGTCCGCCCGTCCAGCCATTTGTTGCCAGGATCCTCGCCCAGGCAGCGGAACGCCCACGCACCATCCGGCAGCCTGTGAGCTCGCCATCTCGTGCCCGTGTAGGGCCAGGTGGTGATCGGCGCCAAGCCAACGGTGCCCGCGTTCGTCCGGCCATCGAGCCACCGGTTTGTTTCAGCGCCCGCGCCGAGGCACTTGAAGTAGTAGACCTGATGGTCTGTAAGATCACCATGAAGCCGTCCGCGGAGCCATTCCGCCGCGGTGTCTTCAGTCCATCGTGAGCCGCTCATCCGCCCTCGCTTTCGGGTTCGATCCTCACGACCCGCCAGATATTGTGTGAACGAGGCCAGCGTATGCCGGAAGTGATGTTATCTGAATGATTGTCCGACCTGTCCATGACGTCCTGCTCCTGATCACGCAGCCCGATCATGCCCATCTTGCGCGGACGATCATGGAGCACTGTGTGGCGCTCGCGGACCGGCCGCGGCGGGACGCGATTCTCCACGCCATTGCCGAGCACGACAACGGCTGGGCGGAGGCCGACGCAGCGCCGACCGTGAATCCCGAGAATGGCCGGATAGCGGACTTCGTGACCGCGCCGCTCGCCGTGCGTCACGCAGTCTGGCCTCGCGGGATCGCGCGGCTGGCCGAGGATCCGTGGGCCGCGGCGCTGGTCGCGCAGCACGCGATCACGGTTTACGATCGCTTCCGATCCGGCGCGGCGTGGGCGTCGTTCTTCGCCGAGCTGGAAGCGGCGCGCGGTGCGATGCTGCGCGCCAGCCGGATGCCGCTTGCCGACCTCCTCGACGACTACGCGTTCGTGCGGCTCGCCGACTTGATCTCGCTCACGTTCTGCACCGGTTGGACCGACGAGCAGCGATTCGGCGACTGGACCATCCACCCCTCCGGCACGCGCGTCGTCGTCACACCGGACCCGTTCGGCGGAGCGTCGATCCCGATTGAGATCGAGGCGAGAGCGCTTCGCAACCAGCCGTTTCGAACGGATGCCGAATTGCGTGCCGCGCTGAGCGAAGCGGCCATGACGACGTTGCGCGGGGAAGTCAGCCGCTCGTAACGTCTGTGGTGATCGGACGCTTCAGGCGAAGCCGTGCGGCCTCGACAACGCTGCGACTGACGCACCCCTCGACGTGATCGTTGACGAGCCACGACGAGCGCGATCTCCGCCGAGTGGATCCGGCGATACGCCTCGACCGAGAATCGCGGCAACGCCACGCCGCGGCTTCGCGCGGGTTGACTCGTGATGTCTGCCTACATACTATCTGCTTATGGCAGATATGGACGCGCGCGCGCTCGACCGCGAGCTGAAGAAGGGATCCGCGGAGCTGTTGATCCTCTCGCTGCTCGCCGCGCGCGCCCGGCATGGCTACGAGCTGAACAAGGTGATCCACGCGCGGTCCCGCGGCCAGCTCAGGTTCCACATCGATTCCCTCTATCCCCTGCTCTATCGCCTCGAGGAGCGTGGCTGGATCAAGGGCGTCTGGGTCGAAAAGCCCGGCGAGCGGCGAAGGACGGCGCGTCCTGGCGCGGCAACGAAAGACGTGGGCCGCATTCGTGGAGGCCGTACGGCGCGTCACGGGAGACGAACATGCCTGACTGGGCGCGAGAAGTGCGCGCGCGGTTGTCGTCGCTGACCCTTTCGCCCGAGCGCGAGGCCGAGATCGTCGACGAACTCGCGCAACATCTCGATGACCGCTGGCGGGAGTTGATCGCGGGCGGCGCATCGCCTGATGACGCCACGCGGTTGACGCTCGCCGACTTCAGACAACGCGACGTCCTGGCGCGGCGCATGGCGACGCTTCGGCAGGCGCATCCGCCGGCATCAGTCACGCCGGGCGTCGCGACGGGACGCCTGCTCGGCGATTTGCGCCATGACCTGCGCTACGCGACACGGACGATGGCCGCGAGGCCCGGCTTCACGGCGGTCGCCGTCTTGTCGTTGGCCCTCAGCATCGGAGCAGACACGGCGATCTTCAGCTTGTGGAATGGCGTGCTGCACGCGTCGCTTCCTGCCGTACGCGAACCCGACCAACTGGTGATGCTTTCAAACCCCGACGAGTCGGGAAGCTGGACCGGCCGTACCCAAGGCCCACGGTCGTGGCTGACGTACGGCGAATTCGAGCAATTGCGGGACCACGCCGAGGGCTTCTCAGCGATCATGGCCTCGCAAAGCAGCCTCAACACATGGCAGGTTCGCTTCGAGGGTGGCGACTGGGAAGAAGCCCGCGGGCGGTTGGTCTCAGGTGGATTCTTTCAAGCTCTGGGCGTTGCGCCCGCGATCGGCCGCCTCTTCACCGCGGCCGACGACCGAACCGACACGCCCGATGCCGTCATCAGCCACGACTACTGGAAGCGGCGCTTCGGCGGCCGTTTCGACGTGCTCGGCAAGACCCTCACCGTACGCAAGGCGGTCCTGACGATCATCGGTGTCGCGCCGCCCGGCTTCATCGGCGAAACCAGCGGACAGCGGCCGGACCTCTGGCTTCCGCTGCGCATGCAGCCGAGCGTCCTGCCCGGCAGCGATCGGCTGCACGATACGCCTCCCGAAAAGACGATGTGGCTCCATGTGTTCGGAAGACTGACGCCGGGTGTGACGCCGGCTCAGGCGGAAGCACAGGCCAACGCTGTCTTTCGGGCGGGCCTCGAATCGTTCTATGGCGGGATCGCGACACCGGAACGGCGGCGCGAGCTTCTGGATCAGCGGCTCCAGATCGGGCCGGCCGGGCGCGGCGCGTCGCCGACGCGCCATGAATTCTCCCAATCGCTGACGGCGTTGCTGGCGGGGGTCGCCGTGCTGCTGCTGATCGCGTGCGCGAACCTGGCCAATCTTCTGCTCGCGCGCGGCGCCGTGCGCACACCTGAAATGGCGTTGCGTTTGTCGCTCGGCGCAAGCCGCGGACGCCTCATCCGTCAACTCGTCACCGAGAGTCTGGCGCTCGCCGCGATCGGAGGCGCGGCGGCCATCGCGGTCGCGTACGGGCTTCACGGCGCCCTGGTGCGGATGCTGGCGGAATCCGACCCGCGCTTCCATATGAGTTTCTCCGCCGACCCGCTGGTGCTGGCCTTCAACCTCCCGGCGACAGTCTGCGCCGCGCTGTTGTTCGGTGTGCTGCCGGCGTGGCAGGCCACGAGGGCCGATGCCGCCACGAGTCTCAAGGAACAGAGTCGAGGCGGCAGCGGCACGTTCGGCCGTCTGCGCTCGGCCGGATTGCTGGTGAGCCTGCAATTGGCGTTGTCGTTGCCCTTGCTGGTCGGCGCCGGTCTGCTGGCGCGAACTGTGTACAACCTGCTACGCGCAGACCTCGGCTTTCCCGCCGAACGTCTGCTGCTCGTACGTGTGAATCTGCGCGACGCGGGGTATGAGGGGGCGCGCCGAGACAGCGTGCTTCGGGAGCTGGTCGGAGAGGTCCGAAGGATTCCAGGCGTGCAAGCCGCGAGTTTTTCGCAGCTCGGTGTGTTCAGCGGAGGAGAATCCTCGGCCACCATCGAGGTCGAGGGTTACGCGCCCAAAGCAGACGGCCGCCAATCCGCGCTGGATGTGATCGGCCCCGGCTATTTCTCGACATTGGGCGTGCCGATGCGTGTGGGACGCGAAATCCTGGAGAGCGACAGCGGCGATGCGACGAACGTCTGCGCGATCAATGAGGCGTTCGCCAAACGATTCTTCGACCACCGGAACCCCATCGGCATGCGCATTACCCTGGTCAATGACGACAACCGGACGTCATATCAGGTCGTCGGCGTTGCGAAGAATGCGCGCACCCACAGCCTGCGAGGCGACGTCGAGCCGCGCTTTTTCGTTCCGGCCAAACAACCGTACGCCTCGGCGAGCCCCACGTTGTTGATTCGCACGGCCGCCGGAACGCAGCCGGTGCTCGCGGCCGTGCGGAAGGGAATCCAGGGCGTGGACGCCGCCGTGCCGATCATGTCCGCCACGTCGATCGAAGAACGGATGGCCCCGCTGACGGCGCAGGACCGCGCAACCGCGCAACTCGCCGTCGTGTTCGGGGCGGTCGCGCTCGCGCTCGCCGCGATCGGCCTGTACGGCGTGCTCTCGTATGGCATCGCGCGGCGCACCGGCGAAATCGCGATCCGGATCGCTCTGGGAGCCCAGCGTGGCCGGGTGATATCGATGATCCTTCGCGAGACGAGCGGACTGGTTGCCGTCGGGCTCGCACTGGGCGGCGGCATGGCCTACATGGCTTCGCGCCTGATCGGCAGCCGGCTGTACGGGGTCGCTCCACAGGATCCGCTCACGTTGACGCTGGCGACCGGGCTGCTGCTGATGGTGGCATTCAGCGCGGCCGGCGTGCCGGCGATGCGGGCGTCGAGAGTGGATCCGATGACGGCGCTGCGTCAATCCTGAACGCGGCGCTTCAGCCGCGCTGAACGGTCAGCCGGACATGCGCCGTGTTCTGGTCGATGAAGGGGTCGCGCCCTCAGGCGGCACGTTTGTACGTTCCTACCAAATCTCCCTCCGCGAGGATGTGCCCGTTCATCGCGTCCAGCGCGTCCTCCTTCGAGAGGCCAGCCGCTCCGAGCGACTCCACATCGAGGGCGTACACGTGGAAATGATAATGATGCGCGTGATCCTTCTTGGGCGGACACGGGCCACCGAACCCGGTCTTGCCAAAGCTGTTGACGCCTGCCGCGCCAATCGATGCACCCTCGGCGAGCTTCTGCGTGGACGCCGGAATGTTGTACAGCACCCAGTGCGTAAACGTGCCTGAGGGCGCGTCCGGATCGTCACAGATCAGGGCGACGCTCTTCGACTGCTTGGGGAGGCCGCTCCATTCGAGGGGTGGGGCAACGTCCTGGCCATCACATGTGTACTTCTTGGGGATTGTGCTGCCGTTCGAAAATACGGGTGAGCTGACTCGCAGTCCCATATATCCCATCCACTGCCAAAACGGTCGAGCGCCGCCTTCGAGAATTGATCTTTGAACGTCCTGAAGCTGCCAAATGATGACGTGAGCGCTCCTCCTGACCGTGCTGTTCCACACTCGAGTGTTGTCTGCGAGCGCGTCTAAGAGCAGCAACCTATGTACCTCTCCGGCCTGGTGGTGATCAGCCGGCCGCCTTCGGGTCCCGACGTCAGCGAGTTGGTTGACCGCCTGAACTCGACGCGTCTCCATCAAGACTCGCCTGAGTTGATGGCGCAGGAATTGCTCCTTGTTGGCGGCTTCGGCGCACGCTGAGAGAGGCAAAACCGCGTGACGCGGCCAGCGTGTGTCTGAGCCGTTTGCGAGCAAGCGTCGGCGATCTGTGCAACCAAACACCGGTGCAGAGGAGAGAAGCCATGACTGTGAAAGACCTCATGACATCTGATGTGAAATCGTGCGATCCGGAAACCGATCTGGCAACCGCGGCAAAGATCATGTGGGACTGCGATTGCGGGATTGTGCCGGTCGTGAACGCCGAACAACGGGTTCTTGGTCTGATTACCGACCGTGATGTCTGTATCGCCGCGGCAACCCGCGCGATGATTCCTGCGAACATCCGGGTTCGAGAGGTGATGTCAGGAGATGTCCATGCATGCTCCCAGGACGACGATGTTCGAACGGCGCTGAATACCTTGAAGGAGCGGCGTGTCCGACGTCTTCCTGTCGTCGATCAGCAGAACCGACTCGTTGGCATCATCTCCATGAACGACTTGGTCGCCCGGGCGGAGTGTCGCAGGGGCGCCGAGCTTCCCGGCGAGGAATTTCTCGAGACGCTGAAAGCGATCTGTGAGCATTCCGGCCGAGCGGTAACCGCCTGACGACCGCTCAGCCGTTTGACGCAGTCGCGATGCCGACCGATGTCCCCACCCGCAGCAGTCGGTATGCATGTCATACCTCGGCCTCCGTGAGAACGCTTTCGCAAG
>QHWR01000382.1:0-519 GCA_003223835.1 Acidobacteriota bacterium
CGGAAGGAGTCCGACAGCTCCAGGCGCACGTGCTCGCTACCGCACGCGAACCCGGGCGAGCCGGCGGTTGTTGAACGTCTGGGAAACCACGTTGTGGACGTAGACGACAACGTCGTAATCACCCACGGGCAACGCTCCCGCCACGTTGAGGTGGTATCCCGCTTTCAGGAAACGGTCGCCGAAGACCGCGGCGACGTCGGGACGCGCGTCGCCGACCGTGGCCGCGCCGAGAAAGATTGGCGGCGCGCCCGACAACGGAAACGCCCAGACGTGGATAGTGTCCACCGGATTCGGATCGGGGAGGGGCTTATACGCGTCCGGCGGGATGAGCCTGCGGGGGATCGTCTGCTCCTCCAGCGCCCATCCCGCGACCGCAAACGTGGATCCGACCGTCACGTCAGGAGCGGGGAGATCGATGGACATCCGATTCATCGGCCCCGCGGCCGCCACGAAGACGCCACCGAGATATGACGAATCGTAGGCGTCGAAACCGCCGAGGGCCGAGGAGCCGCCACCGGG
>QHWR01000382.1:534-4156 GCA_003223835.1 Acidobacteriota bacterium
CGCGGCGCCGGCGCCAGGAGCGGTGAGGATATCGGCGAGGCCGTCGCGCTCACTCCAGCAACCGTCACACTCGGTGCCCACGTCGGCGGCCGCGACGCGTACGCCGCCGGTGAACGTCCGATCGTACAGCGAAAACCTGACAAGCTGCGCGCCGGTCTTTCCGCTGACGACCCGCACCTCCGGCGCGCCTCCTGCCCCGGCACCCGTGACGATGTCGGCGAGTCCATCGCCGTCGACGTCGCCGGCGGCGACCCACACGCCGCCGGTGAACGTCGGCGCATAGGCGTAGAAGCTGGCCAACACCGACAGATCCACTGCATTGAACGCCACGACGTGCGGGCCGGCGCCCGGACCCGCGCCGCAAATGATGTCGGCGTAGCCATCGCCGTTCATGTCGCCGGCCGCGACATGGACGCCGCCGCGAAAACCGGAGGCATAGGCGAGGAATCTCCGAATGACGGCGCCGCTCCATCCGCTGAAGACGCGGACTAGCGGCTCGCGCCCGGCGTCGAGCCCGACGATGATGTCGGCAAACCCATCGTCGTCAACGTCGGCAACGGCGACGAACAAGCCCCCTGTGAAGCTCGGCTCGGCCCCCATGAACTCGCGGATCAGCGCGTGGGAGGCGCCGTCGAACACGCGAACGATCGGCGCGCTGCCGGGCCCCGGCGCCGTCACGATGTCGGGCATGCCGTCGCCGTTGACGTCGCCCGCGGCCACGCGCACGCCGCCGGTGAATGCGGGATAGTACGCGTCGAACCCGTTATCGATCGGCGGATACCCCATCGGCTTCGTCGCGCGCACTCGAGTGTTCGTCCCCGCGCCGACCGCGCCTAGCCGAACCTGGCCCGAGGAGGCGCGCACGTCCAGCACGAGGCCGACGGCGAGCGCCCACGAAACGCAGACGATGATTCGTGAACGGGAAATGCTCTGGCGCATGCGGACCCTCCGGAACAGCACGGCCGCATGATAACGCCGTGAGCCGGTCGCGACGTCCGCCGTGCGCGCGAACCTCATCAATGACGGCGCCGCGAGGGCTCGCGGCTCAGTCTGCGACGCAGGCTATTTCGGCAAGCGATTGGTGCGCGCCGCGCGAGGCCAGCTCCGGACGTCTGATCAACTCCAGGAATTCGCTGCGCGTCCGCGCGTCGTCGTGGAACACCCCGAGCATCGCGCTCGTGATCGCGAACGAGTTCTGCTTCTCGACGCCGCGCATCGCCATGCAGAGGTGCGTCGCTTCCATGACGACCGCGACGCCGAGCGGGTTGATCTTCTCCAGGACGGTGTTGGCGATCTGGCTGGTCATCCGCTCCTGGATCTGCAGCCGCCGCGCGAAGACCTCGACGAGCCGCGGGATTTTGCTCAGGCCGATCACCCGTCCCTGCGGAATGTACGCGATGTGGCATTTGCCGAAGAACGGGAGCAGGTGGTGCTCGCAGAGGCTGTAGAAGTCGATGTCCTTCACGATCACCATCTCGTTATAATCGACGGTGAACAACGCGTTGTTGAGCACCGAGTCCACGTCGGCGTTGTAGCCGCTCGTGAGGAACCGCAGCGCCTTCTCGACGCGCTTCGGCGTGTCGCGCAGCCCCTCGCGCGACGGGTTTTCACCCAACTCGGCGAGCAGCTGTCGGATGATGTCCTGCATCCTTGTATTGTACATCCTGATATTTACGCTTTCCGTACCGGGGACAGCCACCGTTTCTCCACTACGGGGGCAGCCACCGTATACAGAGTCCCTCGCCGCGGGGTGGTTGCAAACGTCAGACCCCGACGCCCTGTACGCCCATCGGGACGATCTGGCGAGCTCGCGCGCGGCGGAGCGTATCTGGGCCGATCGGCTGGCGCGCAATCCGAAGGACTTCGAATCGGCGTGGAAGCTGGCGCGGGCGCGCTACTCGCTCGGAACCCACGCGCCCGAGAACGAACGCAAGGCGATCCTCAAGACGGGGATCGACGCGGGCCGCGTGGCAATCGCAGCCGCGCCGAACCGTCCTGAAGGCCATTTCTGGACGGCTGCCAACATGGGCGCGCTCGCCGAGTCGTTCGGCTTGCGCCAGGGACTCAAATATCGCGGCGCGATCAAGGACGAGCTCGAGGCGGTGCTGCGCCTCGACCCGGCGTACCTTCAGGGCTCCGCCGACCGCGCGCTCGGCCGCTGGTACTTCAAGGTGCCGGGCCTGTTCGGCGGCAGCCTCCGCAAATCGGAGGAGCACCCGCTCGCTCACGTACAACCCGAATTCCGCGGCGTCGCTGTACTTTCTGGCGGAGACCCTCGCGGACGAGGGCAAGAAGGACGAGGCGCGGGCGGCGCTGCAAAAGCTCCTCGCCGTGCCGATCGATCCCGGTTGGGCGCCGGAGGATCGGGAGTTTAAAGAAAAAGGGCGGCGGCTGCTCGCGACGCTGCACTGACGAAGACGCCGGGCGTCAATGCCGAATGCAAAATGCCAAATGCCAAAAGAGCGCTGGTACGATTGTCCGTTTGGCATTCAGCATTTGGCATTTGACATTGACAGCGTCAGTACTTGTAAAACCCTTGCCCCGACTTTTTCCCCATCCGGCCTGCGAGGACCATGCGCTTGAGGAGCGGCGGCGGCGCGTACGCGGGCTCGCGGTATTCCTCGAACATGATGTTCGCGATGTAGTACGTCGTGTCGAGGCCGACGAAGTCGAGCAGCGTGAACGGACCCATCGGATAGCCGCACCCGAGCTTCATCCCCTTGTCGATGTCTTCGATCGTCCCCAGCCCGTGCTCGTAGGACCGGATCGCGTCGAGCAGGTACGGCACGAGCAGTCGATTCACGATGAACCCCGGCTTGTCGGGCGCGGTGATCGGCTCCTTCCCCAGCGACTGCGCGAACGAGAACACCGTCTGATACGTCTCGTCGCTCGTCGTCAGGGCGCGGATCACTTCGACGAGCTTCATGATCGGGACGGGATTGAAGAAGTGCAGGCCGGCGAAGCGGTCGGGACGCTTCGTCTTCGACGCCAGCTCGGTGATGCAGAGCGACGAGGTGTTCGAGCAGAAGATCGTGTGCGACCGGACGATCGCGTCGAGCGCGGCAAAGGCCTTGGTCTTTTCCTCGACGTTCTCGATGATCGCCTCGATGATCAGATCGGACGACTCGAGCTCGGCGAGCGCCGTCGTCCCCGACAGATTCTGGAGCGTCTTGCCCTCCGCTTCAGCGGTGACCTTGCCCTTCTCGACGCCGTCCCTCAGGAATTTCCTGATCCGCTCCATCCCTTTCTCGAGGAACGGCTCCTCGACCTCGCGCACGATCGTCCTGTAGCCAGCCGCGGCGCACACCTGCGCGATCCCGGATCCCATCAGCCCGCATCCCAACACACCGACCGTCTTGATGGTCATTACAACTCCTGTATCAACACGTCGAAGACGTCGAAGAAGCACGAGGGGTCGAAAAACACATCAAGAAAGATTTATGAAGTCTCCACGATTGCCGCGATTCCTTGCCCCCCGCCGATGCAGGCGGTCGCGAGGCCGCGTTTCGCCCCACGTCTCCGCAGCTCGAGCAGCAGCGTCAGCAGCAGGCGCGTGCCCGTCATGCCGAGCGGGTGCCCGAGCGCGATCGCGCCGCCGTTGACGTTCACCTTGTTGCGATCG
>QHWR01000152.1 GCA_003223835.1 Acidobacteriota bacterium
CGCGCGTCCCGCTGCGGCTGGAGCGGAACGGATTGTTCCTGCAGGCGTCGAGCACGACGATCGACAGCCGCGCGCCGGATCCCGCCAGTCGATCGACGACGCGGCTCGCCGAGTAGGCCTCGTACTTCGCGTCCGCCTCGTCCTGCGCGTTGAAATCGACGGGCACGAGATAGTTCTCGTTCTCGATCTGGACGCCGTGCCCCGCGTAGTACACCATCGCGACGTCGCCGCCATGCAGCTGACCGATGAAGCGGTCGATCCGTTTGTTCAGCTCCTTGAACGTGACCTCGGTCGCGAGATCGACGGCGAACCCGTACTTCTGCAGGGCCGCAGCCATCGCCCGGGCGTCGTTGACGGCGTTCTTCAGCGGCATCGCGGGATAGCCGTTGTTGCCGATCACGAGCGCGGTTCTCCGGCCCGGGACGGCGTCCGCCAGCGTGACGCCGCGCGGCCGCTGCGTCTGCCCGGGCGCCAGCGCGGCAGACAGACCGATGACGAGGATCGCGCCGAGCGGCGCGCGCCTGGTGAACATAAAAGGGGGAGTGATGCAGTTTACCATGCGTGGCCGGTCCCGGCGTCATCGCCGCGCTCGTGCCGGTCCGGGGTCGATGCCGGTTAACATGTCGCCGACCCCTCGCATCCGATGAAGGAGTGCCCGCGCTGCCAGACGTGTTTCGACGATCAGGCGGACGTGTGTCCCGATGACCGCGTTCCGCTGCGCGCGGCGATTCCGGGATCGCGGCTGATCGACGGGAAGTACCAGCTCGAGCGGTGTCTCGGCCGCGGCGGAATGGGCGTGGTGTATCGAGCGCGGCACCTCGGCCTGCAGCGCGCCGTCGCCGTCAAGCTGATCGCGGCCGACGCGGCCGCCGACAGCGACTTCGCGGATCGGTTCCGCCTCGAAGCCGCCGCGCTCGGGCGGCTGAAGCACCCGCACATTGTCGACGTCACCGATTTCGGCGTCGAAACCGCCCGCGCGATTCCGTACCTCGTGATGGAGCTGCTCGAGGGGATCAGCCTCGCCGATCGCCTGACGGCAGGACGGCTCGATCGACGGGATGCGATCGGCATCCTCGAGTCCATCGCGGCGGCCGTCGACGTCGCGCACAGCCGGGGAATCCTGCATCGCGATCTGAAGCCGGCCAACGTTTTTCTCGTCGATCGTTCGGTCAAGATCGTCGACTTCGGCCTGGCGCAGTTCCTGGAGGGCGGAGGGCGCCAGGCGTCGCCCGGCGCGACGACGACGAGTCGCGTGACGGCGGCGGCTGACGTGACGGGGCCGGTGGCCGCCGGCGATCCCGCGTCGATCCACGATGTCCACGAAGCGTTCCTGGACGTTCAACGGCGCGATGCGGGATTCGTGATGGGGACGCACGGGTATCTGGCGCCGGAGCTGCTGCGGTTTCAGCCGGCGACGCCCGCGTCGGATCTGTATGCCGTCGGCGTCATGGCGTACCAGTTGCTGACCGGCGCCGTGCCGGCGCCCGCGGATCCGATCAGGCCGCCATCCACCGTCGATGAGCAGGCGCCGCCGGAACTGGACGCGCCGGTGCTGGCGATGCTCGCCGAGGATCCGGCCGCGCGGCCGAAGACGGCGACGGCGGCCGTGCGTGCGCTCCGGCAGGGAGAACAGCGCGCGGCCGCGCGCGAATGGTTTGCGCGCGAGCGTCCCCGGCGGCGCCGCGCGGCCGTGCTCATCGCGGGCACGGTGGCTGTGTCGGCGGTCCTGCTCTGGCGCGTGCCGGCGCTTCAACGCCTCGAGGCCAGATCGGTCGACGTGCGATTTGCGGCGGCGCCTCGTCGCGTGCCCGACCCGCGCCTGCTGCTGCTCACGATCGACGACAAGAGCCTCGAGGCCGACCCTCGGGCGCTGGCGCTCAGAGCCGACGAGATCGCCACGATCGTCACGCGCGTGCTCGATTCCGGCGCGCGCGCGGTGGGGATCGATTTGCTGCTGCCTCGCGCGTGGGCTTCGTCGGGCGCGTTCGCGCACGCGATCGCGCGGTATCCCGAGCGCCTGACGCTCGCCGCGTTCTCCGACGTCTCCGGCCGGGTTCTGGGCCCCGAGTGCGTCCCGGGTCTGGCGGTGCAGCTCCTGGGCGCGGAGCGTGTCTCGCGTCTGTTCGGGTACGTCAATGTCGAAGCCGACGACGATCGCGTCACACGCCGGCTGATGCTCGCGTACCGAGATACCGATGGACGGCTGCGTCCCGCGTGGGCCTCTCGCATCGCGCGCGGCGAAGGATCGGTGGAGGGAAAGGCGTGGCTCGATTTCTCCCTCGACCGCGATGCCTTTCAGCGCATCGCGTGGAGAAACGTTTCGGCGGCCCTCGAATCCGAGCCGGCGCGGTTTCGTGACGCGCTCGTCCTGGTCGGCGGTGAATTTGCGGCGTCAGGAGATGAGGCGCACCTCATTCCGGACGGCGTCACGTCGCCGGCGCTCGTTTCGGGACTGCTGCTGCAGGCGCTTGCGGTCAACACGATCCTGGACGGGCTGCCCATTCGCCAGGCGCCGGTATGGCCCTGGGTCCTGGCTTCGGCGACCGCGGCGGCGATGGGAGCGTTTGCGCTGCTGGTCCGGCCCGCGTGGCGCGGGACGCTGGCCGCCGCGCTGGCGGGCGTGACGGCGTACGCCGCCGTGTGCCTCGCGATCTTCGCGGCGTGGCACGTCATTTTGCCGATCGCGGGTCCGATCGTGTCGATTGCGCTGGGTTTCGCGCTGGCGCTGACGCTGAGGCGCCGGTGGGGCAGCGCGCCGCAGGTGGAATGAAGACGCTGCTGGCCATCTCGCTTGCGGTGGCGGCGACCGCCGCCGGCCAGGAGACGGCGTCTCCCGCGGCGCTGGTGGCCTCGCTTACCGGGCGCGCGTCGCTGGCGGTCGACGCCGCCCGCCGTCCGCTGCGGGCGTACGACTGGGTTCCCGCAGGGGCAGGAATCGTCGTCGCGTCGTCGTCCGCGGTAGAGCTGATCCTGATCGACGGCCGGCGGTTCAGACTCGGCGCCGGCGCGCGGATCAGGCTCGCCTCGAACGATCTCGTCGTCGTGCATCCGCCGGTGTCGGCGCTCGGGTCCGTTCCGCCGCTGCCGGACCTCGCGCCGATCGCGGCCGGCGCGCCGCGCCAATCGGCGGCCGTGCGCATACGCGGCGGTGTGGCGACGGCGTTGTATCCGTGCGAACGTGCGCGCGCGCTCGCCGACTCGGTGGAACTGCGGTTCGAGCCGCCGCCCGCCGCGCGCCGCTTCGACGTGCGCGTGCGTGCCGCAGACGGCACGGAAGCGTTTTTCGTCTCCACGGACCAGCCACGCGTGCGCGTGCCGCCCGGCACGCTGCAGGCCGGCGTCGAGTACCTGTGGTCGGTGCGTCCCGCCGGCGCGGCGATCGAAGCGGAACGCCGCGCATCGTTCGAGACGCTCGATGCAACGGGCGCGGCCCGGCGCGCGGCCCTCCGCGACAGGATGATGCACGAGGGCTCGCTCCACCTGCTCGCCGTGATCGATCAGCGTCTCGGGTTGTTTGCCGAAGCCGTGGATGACCTCGACAGCGCGCTCGCCCATGCGCCGCGAGACCCCTCGGCCGCCCACGCGCTGGCGGCTGCGCGCGGCGCGCTCGCCGATCGCTGCCGATGACCGTTGACTTCTACCCGACGGTCCACTAGCATCGCCGCCCTTGGAGGAGACTTCATGAAACGTCGTACCGTGTTCTCGTCGCTGCTCGCCTGCGCGCTGGCGCTCGTCTGGTGCGCGTCGGCCGGCCCGCTGTCCGCTCAAGACAAGGCGGCCCCGCAAACAAAAACCAAAGCCGCTTCCAAAACCGGCGCCCCGCAGTCGAAGGGCGGACAGAACGTTTCGGACAAGGCGCAGCAGTCGCGCGGCAATCCCCAGGAGGATCCGAACGTCCAGACACGAAAGGCGCCGAACGATGCGTCGAAGGCAAAACCGGCGCCCTCGAACAAGACCAGTCAAGCCACGCGCGGAGCCGGCATCTGCGTCGTCCACGTCGACAACAGGACGCCGTGGGTGATCGACGTCTACGTGGACCGAGAATACGCGGGCACGGTGGGATCGTGGGGCGACATCTATCCGCTCGCCGGCAGCGGGGCGACACGATTCTACGCGCACGCCGATTTCACGGATGGCTCGACCCGCACCTGGGGACCGCGGATGTTTCAGTGCGACCCCGGTAGCGTGTTCACCTGGACGCTGAATCCATAATCGCCCCCGTGGTCTTCAGCGGAATGACAGGGCGGCGCGGTGCGCGCCGCCCTGCGACGATCGTGCTCTTCCTCGCCGTCTCCGCGATCGGCGGCGCGGCGCGCGCGGTTGCCGCGGAGACGCGGCGTGCCGTGCTCGTCGGGATCGACAAGTACGTGCCGGCGGACGCGTCCGCGCCGCCGGGCACCGTCGTCGCCGACGCGCCGAACCGCGGCCGTCCGCGCGGGGCGTGGACCAACCTCGAGGGGGCGGTCAACGACGTGGAGGAGCTGCGCGCGATCCTCGTGACGCGATACGGTTTTCGCGCGGCGGACGTGCACGTCATCACGAACCAGGACGCCACCCGCGACGGCATTCTGTCGCAAACGCGCAAATGGCTGATCGACGGCGCGGCGCCCGGCGACGTGAGCCTGTTCTTCTACGCCGGCCACGGCTCGCAGGTCCGCAATTCCAGGAGCCAGGAAAGCGACAAGCTGGACGAATCCATTGTGCCTTCCGATGCAAACGCGGGCCGACCCGACGTGCGCGACAAAGAGCTCGCGCGGCTGTTCGATGACGCGCTCGACAAGAAGATCCTGCTGACCGCCGTTTTCGACAGTTGTCACAGCGGATCGATTGGCAGGGGCGCGCCGCGTCCCACGCGGTTCCGGGTGCTGCCCGCCGACGAGCGCGACGTCGCCGACCCGCAGACGCCGGTGCCGCCGGAAACGCGCGGCGCGCTGGTGCTCAGCGCGGCGCAGGACTATCAGCTCGCGGCCGAAACGGAAGACGAGAACAAGAATCCGCACGGGCTGTTCACCTGGGCGCTGCTCAAGGTCCTCCGATCGATGCCGGTCAACGAGAGCGCCGACCGCATGTTCCTTCGCCTGCGCGCGGTCATGCAGTCCGGCGACACGCTGCAGGAGCCCGTGCTCGCCGCGACGCCCGAACGCCGGCGCTCGGCGCTCTTCGGCATCGAACGGCCGGACCTCGCGGGCCGCTCCGTGGTTGCGGTCCAATCGGTCGAAGACGATGGGGGCGTCATCCTGCAGGGCGGACTCGCCATCGGCCTGCGCCCCGGCACCGAGCTGCGGCGCGTGGACGAGGGCACGCCGCCGCTGACGCTGCGGGTCAGCGAAGACCAGGGATTGAGCCGCGCGCGCGCGACCTCACTCAGCGGCACGACGAAAGATCTGAAGGCCGGTGCGCTGTTCGAGGTCACCCGCTGGACGGGATCGGCCGGACCGTCGCTGCGGGTGTGGCTCGGCGCGACAACGCTGACGTCCGTCGAGGTCTCGCGCGTCGCGGAAACGCTGGCTCCGCTGGCGTCCGCGTCAGGCGTGTCGTGGATCGAAGATCCGACCGCTGCCGACGGCCCCGTCAGCGTCATTCAGCACAGCGGCTCCTCATGGCAACTGGCGAGCGCACGATCGACGCGCACCATCAGCGGCGATCCGTCTCCCGGCGTCATTGGCCCGCTGCTGACGGCCGATGCCGGCGGCGCGCGCCGCGTCATGTTGAATCTGCCGCTTCCTTCAGAAGCGGCGGCGCGTCTGGACGTCGGTTCGAACGCCGACGCCATCGAGGTGCTCCGATCGCCGGCGCACGCCGATTACGTGCTCGTCGGACGGCGTCGCGGCGCGACGCTCGAGTACGCCTGGGTCCGGCCGCTCGTCACCGCCGAGGACGTGCGCGATTCGCCGCTGCCCGCGCGGACCGACTGGGCGCCGCTCGGCGACGATCCCTCCGCGCTCGCCGCACGGCTCCATCAGTTCGCCGTGCGCCTCGCCGTTCTGCGCGCCTGGCTCACGATCGAGTCGCCGCCCGACAGCGGGCGCTTTCCTTACGACCTGGCGTTGAAGCGATCCGACACAGGAGAACTGCGAACGACGGGAGAAACGCACGCCGGCGAAGCGTACGGCCTCGTGCTGACGCTCGACCAGGCGAAACTTGGCAAAGGCTCGTTCGAGCAGCGATACGTGTACGTCTTCACGATCGACAGCTCGGGGCGCAGCCAACTGCTGTTCCCGCCGCCCAACAGCGGCAACGTCGAAAACCATCTGCCTGCGGCGGTCGACGAACAGGGACGCGCGCCGCAGCAGATTCCGCTCGGGCCTGCGCAGCTCTTCAAGATCGCGCCGCCGTTCGGGATCGACACCTATGTCATGCTGACCAGCGCGATCGCGCTCGCCGATGCCACCGTGCTCGAAGGGGGAGCGGTGCAAACGCGGGGTGCGGTCGACCCCTTGACGCGTCTGCTGGGACAAGCGTCCGCCGGAAAGCGTGGGTCCGGAATCACGACGCCAACGGATTGGTCGATCGAGCGGTTGAACGTCCGCAGCGTGCCCGCCGCCAGATAATCACTTCTCCGCAACCAGCCTGATCAGTCGATCCGCGCGCGCCGCGAGCTGCGGGTTCTTCAGGTAGCGGCCGCTCAGCAGCGGCAGTTTCAATCCGGACTCGTATCGCCATCCGCCCGCGGGCGTGATGACGAATCTCGCGTCGACCGTACCGTCCCGCACGGCGCCCGTGAGAATGAGATCGATGGCCCCGTCATTGTCCGTATCGTAGAACGCCGCGGTCTCTCCCTCCGCGGTCGTCACGCCGACTTCGAAATCCCATTTCCGCTCCGCCACCAGCTGAGCGATGTTCTGCGGGCGAGCAAACGCCTGAGGCGAATCCGCATCGAGGTCGAACAGCAGCGTCTCGGGGCGGTCGGCGCCGGCGAGCAAAAGATCCGGTCGGCCGTCGCCGTCGAGGTCCTTGAGTTCCACGCGCGGTCCGAGATTCCACGGATCCGGGCGGTAGAACATCGGCTCGCGCGGCACATCGGTGAGCACGGCCTTCAGCTCGTCGAGGTGCACATGGTAGGTGAACTTCGACTCCGCTTCGCGGCCGGGGCCGCCGAACGTCACGGCGATGACGCGTCCCCGCTCGTCGACGACCGGGCCGCCGGAATCGCCGGGGTTCGCTTGCGCGGACGTCAGGATGATGCGCCGCGACGGCAGCCGGCGAATCTGTTCGGCCATGTCGTCCCGTTCTTTGCCGGACGAGGCGAGCTTCAGCATCACGACGTTCACCAGATCGGCCGGCATCTCCCCGATCGCCGCCACCTGGCAGGGCCGCATCGTCCACAACATGCCGGACGAGGGATGGCCGACGATCGCGCAGTCCTGCCCGGGACGCGGCGGCGCGTCGGCGAGCGTGAGATGCGGCAGCGCCGTCAACCCCGGCACCGGCGCGTCGACGCGCAGCAGCGCGAGATCGCGCGTGGCGTCAACCTTGTACAGATATGCCCTGACCGGTTCGGCGAGCAGGTGCATCGTCCCGTCCGGGCCAGGGCGGCCGAAGTGCACCATGGCGTACGACGCCTTGCGCGCCGCGTCGTGCATCAACCCGGATGCGACGACGTGGTGGTTGGTCACGATGAGGCCGCCGGCGTCGATCAGGAAACCCGTGCCGTGTCCGGTTCCGGTCCGCACGACGACAACCGACGGCGCCGTCATTTGAAAGATCTCGGTGCCGCCGCGCCACCGTGGCGGCGGAGCGAGCGGGGCGTCTTGAAGCCGGAGCAATCGAAAGAGAGTGCCGGGTGATGCGACGACGGCCGACGGTCTGGTAAACGAAGCGTCCGGGATGCCGGCGCTGCGCTGGGCGGGAACCCACACCGCCAACAGAATCGCCGGCCACACACGATATGGGGGCATCGCGACGCCCGTTATATCCCGCATTCCAGCGAAGGTTCAACAGGTCTGTATGTCGTGTTGCAGATTTGTGAGAGGGCAGTCCTGCCGCCGGGCCGTGTCAGAGGGAATGCCTGTGGCGCGTCCCTTGCTCTTCGCCTCGATGTTTCATTCATGAACATCGAGGATCAGCTTTCAGGCGGAAACGTGCGCGGCAAGCGCGAGATGCACCAGTTGGCGCTCTCGGCGTTCACCGCGCTCGACGACAGCGACCTCGCGGACCTGAAAGACGAGATCCACGAGCGCGTGTTCGCGCGCGACCCCGACGACCTGTTCGAGATCGAGCAGATCGGCGACGTCTGGGAGTGGCACTTCAAGCCGATGGTGGAGCTGCTGTTCCGTCACATCGCGCACGTCGCCGCGAACCGCACCGCGTCTCCCCCCCGCCGCAAGGATGACATCCTCTGGGCGGTCGGCATGGCGGGGTTCTGATCTCAGCTACCAGCTACCAGCTTCCAGCTACCAGCTTCAAACATTCATGACGGCGGTCCGCGATCACGAGCAGCCCTGAAGGGCAGCGCTACGAACGGTCGGCGTGAGCTGCGACAGATGGTCGTAGCGCAGGTCTTTGGTTCCGCGATCACGAGCAGCCCTGAAAGGGCTGCGCTAGTTCCGCGATCACGAGCAGCCCTGAAGGGCTGCGCTACGAACGGTCGGCGTGAGCTGCGACAGATGGTCGTAGCGCAGGTCTTTAGTTCCGCGATCACGAGCAGCCCTGAAGGGCTGCGCTACGAACGGTCGGCGTGAACTGCGACAGATGGTCGTAGCGCAGGTCTTTAGACCTGCTCGTGATCGACGATCACGCTTCAGCCGTTCCGTCCGTTTCATACGCCGCCGATTCGAGGCGCGTCCGGCGAATCGAGCCGGCCCCGAGCCACGATGCCGCTGAGCAGCACGATCACCGGAACCAGCAACAATCCCGACCGCCACTGGTACGGCAGCGTCACCGACACGACGTAGAACAGCCCGTGCGGCACCGCAACCCCGCCCCAGCGTCGAAACAAGACCTCGAGGACGACGGCCGCGGCCGGAAGCGTGATGAGGACAGAGATCCAGAAGGCGAGCAGCATCGCCGGCGTCCTGCGGTAGACGCGAGCGACGACCCACGCAGACAGCGCGAAGCCGGCGTACGACACGAACACGGCGCTGAGGTGGAAGGGCCACCACACGCCGGTTTCGTAAGCGGACTGTCGGTCCCACTTCCACAGGACTGCCGCCAGTCCGCCCGCCGTTCTATCTCCCAGCAGCGTGAAACCGAGAAGCAGGACGGTCCAGCCCATCGCGATCGCGGCGACGGCGCGCAGCGGACGGCGTCTGACGTCGCGAATCGCCGCGAACGTGACGGCGGAGAGTACCTGACGGTAGAACCAGCGTTTCGATCGGCCGGCGGCGTACTCTTCCAGGAGATCGCCGGCCAGTGCATCCTGCTGAGGACCCAGACGTCTCAGAATCGCCATCGCGAGGGCGGGCGGCTTGTTCATACGCGTGCTCCCTTCAGCTCGGGGATGCCTTTCCACAGCGCGATGAAGGCGCGCTGCGTCTTGCGGACGGACCTCACGCCCGCGGCGGTGACGTGAAAGAACCGCTTGGCGCGGCCGCCGCGCTCGGGCGTCGCCTCGCCGAGCGCCGATGAGACGAGCCCGCCCTCCTCGAGCCGGTCCAGCACGAGGTAGACGGCCCCCAGCGTGACCGTCCGGCCGGCGATCGTCTCGATTTCCCTGGCAATCGGCACGCCGTACGCGTCATCGCGGACCCGCAGAACGGCGAGCATGACCATCAGCTCGAAGTCGGTGAGGAACCGGCGGCTCATTTCGTCGCACATTATGAGCAAATCGACGCCGGACGGCAAGCGGGGCACGCATGACGATCACCGCTCCCGTATGGCGCGCCCCGCACCGGCGAGGTTCGTGAGCTTCATCTCCGAGTATTTTCGCGACAGCAGCACGCCCGGCGCGCCGCCGTCGAACGCCGCCTTGACCGCCGCGTACACGTCATCGGGCGTCGTCTTCTTGCTCGTGCGCGCGGTCGGGATGTCGATGTCGATGCCGGGCCAGACCTTCACGTTC
>QHWR01000153.1:0-9230 GCA_003223835.1 Acidobacteriota bacterium
GCCGCCCGCGAGACAGAGATCGCGCGGCTGGAGGGCGAGCTACGCGCCTTGGACGAGCGGCTGGACGGCAAGCTGGCGGTGATGCCGGGATGGGTTCGGCACCAATTAGCCGACCTGGCGGGATTGCTCTCCGATACGCCGGAGCGGACGAAAACCGCGTTTCGGGATCTTGGGGTGGGGTTCACGCTTTCTCCTGTTGGCGCGCCCGACACCGGCCGACGGCCGTTCCTGCGCGCCGAAGGCGAGACGGATTTCGCGCGGCTGATTTCCGGCCAGTTTCCGGTTTCTACTACCGGCCGATCGGACCTTCGACGAGGACCGTGAAATCCGTCGCGGCGACCCGCTCGATGCGCTCGCGGACGAGACGAATGCGCGGACAGGATCCGATGATCGGGGCGGCGCCGTCGGTCCGCACCGGCGCCCCCGAGGCACGATGGGCGCGCTCGAGCACCAGCACGACGGCGGCCAGCGGGCAGGCCGACGCGATGCACTGGCGCGTCCAGTCGTCAACGTGGCGCCCCGGGTCGAACACGGCGTCGATCGCGCCGAGCATCGACGATCCGACCGCGACGTCGATCGTGACGGAGACGTCCTGGCGCGTCGGCTCCGTCCCGACGTCCCGCAGTTCGACCGCGCGCGCGTGAATCAGCTCACGCAGCTCGTCTTCGAATCGCTGGCGCAGCAGGCGCGGCTCGCGCGCGAGCGGCGCCGCCGCGGCGACCGCGGCGATGACCGCCGCAATGCCGCGCCGCCGTTCGGGCGCGCGCTGCCACGGGCGACGGGTGGCGCGCGGCGACACGCTGACCTGCTCCAAACCAGGCATCGCTCCTCCTCTTGCCGGTATGGAGCGACGGCTTAACAAGGATGGTGCCAGCGGCGCCGGAAGCGAAACGCGCCTCATTTCGAAGGCTCCAGCGCCGCGCTCATGAAACGCGGCTCGGGCTCGGGTAACACCTGCCCCGCGCCGCACGATCCGATCGATCCGTTCCCGGGCACGTCATTCCCTTGTCGAGTAATCGATTCACTAGCCCAGTCGCAGCCATGATCGAAGTGCAATCCTGCGCGATACGTCACGCCGGCGTCGCCGAGTGCCGCAACCGCACACCGCGTCACACGCGCGACCACGGCGGCGCTGGAAGCGGGCGCCTTCAACTGCACGTGCACGCGCGCGCCGGGCCTGAGCGGAGTTGCGATCTCGATCAGCGCGCCCGACGAGCTCACGTCGATCACCACGACGTCGTGTCCGGGACGGACGCGCGCCGACATCGCGCCCATCGCGTCCGTCCCATATCTCCTGTCCTTCCGCCGTTCGATCATTGTTGGATCCACCGCCGTCCATTCCAGTCGTACTTGAACACCCGGACCCGTCCGGTCGCGCCGAGCACGCGGACCGCATATTGCGATCGCTGCCGCCCATGCACGTACAGCGTCCCTGAAGACGACGAGCCGTTCGGGTTCATCGAGAGAATTCGCGACACCCCGACACGCACGCCGTCGTTTGACGACGGCGCTGTGCCGTCGACCTCGGGCACGCCGGCGAGCATTCCAAAGACAACGCCGGGGTACTGCCACGACAGCGGCTGCGGCGGCGTGACCGTCAGATCGATGCCGCGCTGCAGCTCGGTGGTGCGCAGCCCGTTGTCGTTGCCGTCCACGACCTTGGTGATCAGGTAATCGGGCGAGGCCGGCTCGAAGCGCAAGCCGACGAACGTCGATCGGCGCACCGCGTCCATGCGCGCTTCGCCGAGGCGCGCGGCCAGATCGCGCGCCGCCCCCGACGCACGCGCGTCGTCGAGCCCGCTGACGAGCGCGGGGATGGCCATCGCCGTCAGCGTGGCGGCGATCGCCATCGTGAACATCAGTTCGACGAGCGAGAACCCGTCCGCGACGTCTATTTCTGCGCGACGGCGGGCCGTTCTGTACCAACCGTGACGAGCGGCTTCAGCTTCAGGAAGTTCTTTTCGCCGATGCCCTTCACGTTCATCAGCTCCTCGATCTTCTTGAAGCTGCCGTTCTTCTGCCGGTACTCGAGGATCCGCTGGGCCGCTTTGGGACCGATGCCGGGGAGCCCCGTGAGCTGGGCCTCGGTCGCGGTGTTCAGGTTGACGGGTGCCACGGCGAGCGTTTTCGCCGACGAGCGGCCAGGCCTGGCGGCCGGTTTTTCCGGCGCCGTCTGCGCGGCGAGCGGCGCCGCCGCCATCGCCAGGACCGCGAGCAAGAGCACGAGTGAGCGCATAGCTGTTCCTCCACATGAACGGTGACGAAAGGTTGCGAACATCGGCCCCGGCTCCCGGCTCCTGCCGCAGCCGGGTGAGAGGTCAGACACCTGGGTTGAGAAACCGTGGGACCGGGGCCGCCCGCTCCAAAGGCAAGCAGGGTGCCGGCGCCGCCGGCCGCGTGCGATCGGCTGAAGTCGTTGGAAAGGAAGGCTGATTCGAACAGCCGGCGGAATCGCGGTCAGGCGACCGGACGAACGCCCGTCCGCCGCGACACCTGTGGGCGACGCGCTATGCGCGGCGCCCGCGCGAAGCGCCCGAATCGAGCGCGCAACGCAAGTGATCGACTGCGCAACGCGAGTTGACAGGCGCGCTCAGCGAATCCACCAGACGTCCTGGTAGCCGCCGTACCCGGCGTCATAGATGTACTCGACGCGGTGGTCGCGAATCGCCTGCCCGAACATGCCGCGCCAGAGGCTGCCATCCGAGGCGTTGGGAAAGGCGGTCCACGTTCCCGGTGCCACGCGGTTCGCGAAGATCCAGCCGCGCCCGTTCCAGGTATAGACGTCCACGTAGTACGGCGTGCGGTTGTCGGCGATCAGCCGAGGCACGGCCTGCGCGGCGACGTGCGTCGCGCGGCCGGCGCACAGGAACAGAATCACGACGAGCAGCGCGACGGTTCTCCATCTCATTTGGCGCCTGCCTTGTGCTCGAGGAGCGCCCCCATCTGGCGCAGCAGCACTTTCCACGTTGGAATCCCGGCCGAGCACAGATCGCCGAGATCCATGCACTCCGCCGCCGTCGGCTGCCGGTCGCCGACGATCGACCGCGCCCTGTTCAGCAGGTCGTGCGCGCCGAACGGATAGATCGTGATCGCACCGTCCGCCCGTACGCCGGCGAGCGCATCGCCCGTCGCGTTGAACGTGAGCGCGACCACCGCGGGCCCGCTCGCTTGCAGGACAACCGGATCGCTGCGCGCGCCGGAGGTGTAGAGCTTGATCGTCCCTCGTTCGCCGCCGGCGGCGAAATGACGGCCATCCGGGCTGACGGCGATCGAGCGAACGTCATCGCCGAACGGGATCGGCAGTTGCGGCCGATCGGGCAAGACCCAGGGCACGAGGTGGCGATCGAGGTTGGTGCTGACCGCAAAACGGAGATCTGCGCTCACATCGGCTGCCGGCCGCACGTCCGACGCGTATGCGCCGGCGGTGGGCGCGGCGAAAGCCTGGTGCACCGCGCGCAGAACCGGCGGCTCCGCCCCGGGGCCCTCCATATTGGACTGTCTGGGGTGCTCCGGACTCGAACCGGACGCGTCGAGCTCGAACGCGTGAAACGAGATCCTTGGCTCGGCCTGCGCGGTGTCGTACTTCGGAGGCTCGAAGACGCTCACGGCGAACCGGCGGTGGTCGGCCGCCAGCGTCAGGGACATGATTTCGCCGGTGACCTCCCGCTCCATGAGCACGGCGCCGCTCCGAACGTCCGTCATGATCACGGCGCCGCTGCGTCCGTCCCCGGCGGGTACGGCAGCGCGCGGTTTGTCGAACTGAACCGCGTACGCGATCACGGCGTCGCGGTCAGCGAAGCTCAACGCCTTGATCGGTCCACGGCCGTCCTCGATCGTTCGATCGGCGGCGCCGCCGGGCGCTGCGGAATGAATCCGGATCGTACCCGAGACCGTGCCCGCGGCGATCGATCGACCGTCCCTGCTGAACGCGACGGCTGTGACGTCGCCTGGCGCGGCTGGTTCGTCGACGATTCCCCCGCGGCGGGCATCGGCGACGACGAGTCGCGTGTCGTGGCCGCCCGCGGCGAGCGACCGGCCGTCGGGACTGAACGCCACGGCTCGAAGGTGCGTGTGTCGTGTCGCGATCGACGTGTCGATGCCGTGCCGCGACCACACTTTCACTGCGGAAGCGCTCATCGTGACGATCGGGCCCGTAGCCGAAGCGATCGCCGCCGCAGCGATCGGTTCGTGATGACCGCTCAGACGCAGCACGGGATCGCCCGTCGCCAGCGTCCACAACTGTGCCGCGTTGCCGTGATCCCAACTGAGAAGCTCTCGCGAGTCGGGAGAGAACACGACGCCCTCGGCCGCGATCGGCACGGAATACACGGGTCGTCTCGTCTCGAGATTCCACACCTGCGCGATTCCTGGTGCCTGCACGGTCGCGAGCGCACGTCCGTCGGGACTGAACGTCGTCGACAGAATCTCATCGCGTCCCGGAAGGGCAAGCGTCCAGGACGTGTCTCGTGTGACACTCCACACGCTCACCATCCGATTCATGCCGTCGTCCGGTCCGGCGCCTGTCGGAATACCGATGACCAGTGACCCATCCCTGCTGAGACGGACCGTCACGTCGCCATCGAATCGGTGCCTCGCGACCCTGCCGGTGATGACGTCCATGACGGCGACCTGACGCGATCGATCGATCACCGCGTACCGTTCGCCGTTGTCGGCCAGCACGAAATCGGCTCCAGCGCGCGAGTCGATCTCCACGTCTGAAACCCACCGCCCGGCGCGAACGTCCGCAAGCGAGACCCATCGCCTGACGGTTCTGTCCCGCGACGGCGCGGCGTCGATGACCTCGGGGACGAAGCTCGCCACGAGAACCTGGGAGCGATCCACGTTGAACGCGCAACCCAGCACGATTCGACCGGACGGACTTACCGGAGCCGCCACATGGCTATTCGCGCGCGAAGCATTCGTTGAAATCCAGTCGAGCGATCCGTCGGACCGGATGACGACGAAACTGCCGTCGTCGCGAACGAAATGGACGGCGACGATCTTCGGACCCGTTCCCGTGACGATCGGTTCCACACAGCTCGAAAACGTCGCGCCTTCGCAGACGGTGACCCGCCGCCCGCCGTCACCGACAAGCGCCAGCCGGGTTCCATCCGGGCTGATCGCCGCGGAGGCGCCATTCCATTGCCTGGTGGAGGCCAGATGCGACGCCTCGCGGACGGCCCGATTCAGCGCCACCTCCGCCCCGGCGAGCAACCCGGGGTGCGAGAGCGCCTCCTCCGCCGCGCGCCTGCTGAAGATCGTCGCGAGCTGCGGATCGTGGATCACTTGCTGCTCCGCGATCTGGATGAGACCGCGGGTGATTTCCTCGCGAGCAAGGTCCACGGCGGCGATCGCCATGACGGCGGCAACAATCGTGGCCGCGGTGAGCACCGATATGTAGACTTTGCGCCGCCGCGCGAGGCTTGCCTTCGCCGCCAGCTCCCGCGCCTGCCGCTCACGGGCCTCCGCGTCCCGCTCGCGTTCGAGCCGCTCCCGCTGCCGCCGCTCCTTCTCGATCCGCTCTTCCTCGAGTTTGCGGCGGTTGCGTGCCGCGAGCGCGGGTTCGACCAGGACGTCATGCGTCAACTCGAGGCGCCGCTGACCGCGCCGATTCTCTTCGCGGCGGAGGATCCGCCGCTCGATGAGAAAGTCGAGCTCCTGGCGCGTGACGCCGGACTGAAACGCCGTCTCCTCGGCCTGGGACTCACGCGATCGCGATTCGCCCAGGACGAGGCGGTCCTCCACGAATACCCGCGCGACCGCCGAAACCTCGGTCATGCAGCTGTCGTAGAACCGCGAGATGATCTGCGACGCCTCACCGCTCTCGACGAGCGCGCGATCGATCAGCGGCTTGCGCTGGTGCCGTCGGCTCTCATTCAGCTCGCGGCAGAACAGGCTGAGCAGTGCCGGATCCACCGTGGCCGACGCCTGGGCCGCAGCCGCCGGAGCGGCGGCGACCCGTTCGACGATGCGCTGACAGATCGCCGTTTTCCCTTCGGGCGAGCTGTCGTCAAGGAGATGGCCTCCGGCTTGCGCGACCACCGCGATCGCCTGAGGGACCGACATCGCCTCGAGCCGGTAGTAGTTGTGATCGATCGCGCGAACGAGCGGCTGGAAGCCGGCCACCTGCGCAAGAAAGTCTTCGCGGAAGCTGAGGAGGACCTTGAACACGCCGGGCCGGAACAGATATTCGCCGCGCTCCTCGTGTTCCTGCCGGGCGCCGTCCGCGAGCAGCCACTCGGGCGGACAGCCGACGAGCGCGTCCGAAACGTCGCGGAAGAACGCGTCGATCGCCTCCGGACCGAACCCCTGACCGTGGTCGCGTGTGAAGAGTTCCTCGAATTGATCGAAGACGAGCAGGGGCGTGACGAGACGGTCGCCGGGCCCCCAGAATCGATCGTTGCGCCGACGAACGTATTCCCACAATGTTCCGGACGCGGACTGCGCCGGGACCTCGTAGCGCCACCGCGCGGCCGCCTGGCGGATCGCTTCGAAGCACTGCTCTCTCAGGACCGACGCGTCCGCCGCGGCTTCCCTGCCGTCCGATGCATGCGCGTAGCACAGCCGGATGTAGACGGGAAAGATGTCCGCCTCGCGAAGCCGGGGAAAGAGTCCCGCCCTCAGCAGCGACGTCTTGCCGAGACCCGAGAAACCCCACAGCAGCGTGACGTCCTCGCGGACGATCCGCCGCAGCACCGCCGCGATCTCTTCGTCGCGACCCTTGAAGAGGTCGGAGTCTCCTTCTTCGTACGCCGCGAGACCCGGCCACGGGTTCTCGCGATCGACGGCATGAGGCGCCGCGGCAGCCGGAGTGGCAATCATCATCCCCGGATACCCCGAAGCTGCGAGCCTCGATATGCGCCCCGAAGTTTCTCCACGAACCCCGCGGACAGCGACCCGTCAGCGCCGGGTGCGTCCCACTGCAGCGCGCTGAGCTCATCATCGATCTCGACGCTGCCGCGCGGCAGATCGTCGATGACGAGCGGATAGATGAACGGCTCGTTCTGCGGGAGCCCGTTCTTGACGTCGTACGCGTAGCGCCATTCCTTCCGGAACTCCCGGCTGCCGCGGAACGTCGAGGCCTTCGACAGGATGGGCACGAAGGCGGCCGCCATTTCGATGTTCCGCCGGATCTTTCGCGCCCAATCGTCGCCGCTCGCCAGCCTGCCCCGATCCAGCCAGACCGGCAGCGGCGCCGCGCCGATCTTTTCCGCGATTCTCCCCGCGGCCGCGGCGTCCTCGCTCGCGTAGCTGACGAACACGGAACATGGCGTCATGAAGTCCGTGGTCGCATCCGAGCCGGCGCGGGCGCGCGCGATCCACCGGCGGTGCAGCTCGTTGACGAATTCGGTCGGTTCGTACTTCGTGAAGATCTCCGTCTGCGTCTTGAAATTGCGAAGAAACTGGACGAGCGACGCGTCGTCGGCGGCGCCCGCATCGACGACGAAGTCGGTCCGATCCAGCGCCGTCTGCAGCAGCCGGCGCCGGCGCGCCGTTCTCAGAAAGAAGCGCACGAGCCAGCTCGGGAACCGGCACCCGATGATGAGAAGTTTCATCTGCGCGAGCAGATCGAAAAGCCCTTCCGGCCGCGTCTCCTGCAGCGAGTAGACGAACTCGAACGCATCCTCCTCGGTGACGACGTAGTTCGGTGTGCTGGACAACTTCCCGAGGATGTGGACGACCACGGGCGCGGGCAGCGCGTGAAGGACCTCGAGCGTGCGATCCCGGTTCTCGCCGATTCGGAACTCCGCGAGGGCGGCCGCCGCCCGGGGCGCATACGCCATCACGTTGGGCGTCACACGCCGAATCGCGCCAACGCAATCGGCCAGCAGCGGGTCGAACGTGGTCGTGACGAAGACACGGAACTGCTCGATTTCGGCGAGCTTTCTGAGCGCGTCCGGGACGACCGGCGTGCGCGTCTGGTTGACCTGCGTGAGCACGCCCGGCAGCGCGCGGTAGATCGCGTTCGGGACGCCGCCGGCGACGATGAATTGCGACGCCACCGCGCCGAGCGGATTCGGCCCCTCGAACGCGGAGTCATCGAGATTGACCTTGAGCGTTCGCGACAACTCCCGGGCGATGAGCGTATACAGCAGAGTGCCGGGCGGCCCCCCCGGGCCGTCCAGCGTCTCCACCACCAGCAGGTCGCGGCCGACGACGGGCACGACCGTGCCTTCATCGATGTAGTCGAGCAGCACCGCCCACAGCGTCTCGTCGTCCTGTTCGGACATATACCAGACCCTTCTGCAGTGAGAACGATGCCGGAGGGACAACCGAACAGGCGTCGTAGCGCAGGTCTTCCGCCTTCGCGCGAAGCGCTCCGGCGGGACTCGCCGTAGCCTTGCCCGCCTACGCCCTAAGGGCTCCGGCGAGGCCTCGACGAAGCCTTGGCGGAGTCGGGGCGGAGGCGGTCAGCCCTGCTCGTGATCGCGGGCCGGCCGTCGTCACGAGCAGCCCTGAAGGGCTGCGCTACGACGCCTGGTGATCGCGGGCAGCCTTCGTAGCGCAGGGCTTCAGCCCTTATCTTCGTAGCGCAGCCGGGCCATGGGAAGGAGGGTTACTGCCCGTTCACCGCGATCGGCGCGGAGGAGATCCCGTTGGTGACCACGACGAGGTCGCTCAATCCGGTTTCCGCGCCGGCCGGCACGTCGTACTGCGTCGAGGCGAGGCCCGTGAACGCGACTGCCATCGTGCTGTGGTCGTGCGTGCGCGCGTAGAACACGTGACCGGACGCCCTGTTGGTGATCCGCACGAGCGGATAATTCGTCGCCGCCTGCGCATCGTCGCCGTAGGCAGCGCCCTGAGACAGGCCGTTCAGGTTGAATCCCGAGAGACGATACGTCTTGCCGCGCGTGATGTTCGTGATCGTGGATGGACCGTTCGTCACGATCCGCGGCGCCCATGCGGGATTCGGCGCGCCGGCGGAGGTATAGACGTAAGCATTTCCGCTGATGTCCGTCCAGAGAATCTCGCCGGTCGGAAGGACGAGCATGTTGCCAAGGTACGACGACTCGCCTTTCGCGGGAGGCGGACCGGGAACAGACGTCAGGATGGCACCGTCCCACTCGAAGAATTCCGAGCCCTTCCGGAAAATACCCGGACTCGTCTGGACCAGCACGTTGCCGTTCGGCAGGAGCGTCGCCGGTCCGTCGCTGACGTCGAGCCCGCCTGGGAAATCCGGCCCGGGCGTCCACGTGCGGCTGTGCGTGTCGAAGATCGATGTGTGGCCG
>QHWR01000153.1:9282-13004 GCA_003223835.1 Acidobacteriota bacterium
TACGACGCGCGATTCGCGTCCGGATACGAGTCCCACAACTGGACGATGGTGCTGCCGGCGCTGCTCCACGTCCCGGTGGCGGGATCGTAAATCTCCGAGTTCGTGCCGTTCGCGAGATAGGAGAAGACGTAGGCATCGACGGTCAGCACCCCGCCATCCGGCAGCAGCGTCCATCCCTCTTCGTCGTTGACGGTGGCCTTCCCCGCGCCGGTCGCGGTCCACGTCAACTTCTTCGCGTCGAACAGCGCCGTCTCCTTCGTGCAGCAGTTCGCCAGCAGGAACGTGCCGTTCGCGAGCACGGTGGCCTGCGCGTCGCCGATCGTCCGCCAGCCCGCCGGAGGATCGACCGCCTTCCACGAATCGGCGATCGGATCGTAGATCGCGCCCTTGTTGCTCCACACGGCCTGACAGAAGTTGTATTCGCCGCCTTCGACGATGACGCGGCCGTCGGCGAGCACGGCGGAGGCGAAATACAGAGGACCGTAATCAGCGGGCATCGTTCACGTAGCTGCCGCGGTCGTCGGGCGTGAGGCGCCACCAGTCGGGGGCGCACGCATTGTGCGCGATGACGGTGCCGTCGGTCAGCAGCAGCGGGTTGCTGGCGGCGAACGGCGGCTGATTGGCGAGAGCGGTCCACGTTTGAGCGCGCGCGATCGCCGCGCCCATGGTACACACGGTTACGAAGAGAACTGTCGTTCGTGCGAATCGCACATGGCACCTCCAGGTACGGTCCCGCCAACTCCTCGCGCGGCGGCGGGGCATCGTACTCTGAATTGGCGCCGTGTCAATCGAGGCGCTCTCGCGAACGTGTCGACCCGTCGTAGCGATTCAGGACGTCCCGGGCTGCCGCCGCGGTCTGGACCGGCGGCGCGACCGGAGCTTCCTGGATGGTTCCGTAGATTGCGGCAATTTCCCGCGACAGGCGCGACATCGCGGGATCCGGCGGCCCCCCGCGCAGCCGCTCGTCGATCCTCACGAGCGCATCGTACAGCCGCTTCGACAAGGCGAACTGCTGCTGGAGCCCGAGAACGCCTGTCTTCACGCGGGGATCCATCCTGACGGTGAGTGGCTGTGTGTAACTGCGCCCGTTCGCGGTCAGCTTGACCGTGTACGTCCCCGGCAGCACCCACGGGCCTTTCGGCTCGGGCGCCGTGTCGTGCGGCGTCGCGGCAATCGGATATTCCCTGTCGCCGGGCGGCGGCGGATAGTGCAGGTCCCACACGAAGCGGTGCAGCCCCGCATCGGCGGACAGGGTCTTCACGGGCCGTATCCAGTAGGCGGGCACATTGCCTACATCTTTAACAGGCGACGCCTGCTCGTCACTCGCATAACGGCGGACCGTCTTCCCGGCCGCATCCACGATCTCCAACATGACGACGCCGGTCGCGGCGGACTTCAGGTAGTAATCGACGATCGCGCCGTCGGGCGGATTCGGCGCGGACGGTTCGTCGGGCGGGAGCGGGGTGTCCGTGTTCTTGTTCCACTGGAAGCGCACCGCGGCGGCCGGCTTGAACAGAAACGCGTCCGCCTCGAGCGTCTGCGGCTTCACCTGCCGCAGCGGCGCGATGCCGTCGAGGATCCAGAATCCGCGGCCGTGCGTGCCGGCGACGAGGTCATCGTCTTTGATCGCGAGGTCGCGGATCGACGTCGCGGGCATGTTCAGCCGCAGCGACTGCCAATGGTCCCCGTCGTCGAACGAGACGTAGACCTGCGTCTCGCTCCCGGCGAAGAGCAGCCCCTTCCGTTTCGAATCTTCCCTGACGGTGTTGACGATCGCGCCGTCCGGTATGCCGTTGGTAATGTGCGTCCAGGTCTTGCCGCCATCGTGCGTACGATAGATGTGCGGCCGCAGGTCGTCGAGGCGGAACGTGTTGATCGCCGCGTACGCGCCGAGCGGATCCGAGTGCGACGCGTCCACGATCGACACCTTGGCCCACGGCCTCAGATCGGGCGGCGTGACGTCTTTCCATGACTTGCCGCCGTCGCCCGTCACGTGGATCAAGCCGTCGTCGGTTCCGACCCAGAGACGATTGATATCGAGCGGCGATGGCGCGACGGTGTAGATCACGCCGCGCTGTGTCGGCTTCGCGGCGGGCGTGTCCTTGAAGATGCCGACGTTCGGCGGGACGTCCCACGTTTTCCGCGTCAGGTCCGGGCTGATCTGCGTCCATCCATTCCCGCCCGTTGTCGTCTTCCACAGCGTGTTCGAGGCGAAGTACAGCGTATGCGGGTCGATCGGCGAGAACAGAACCGGCTGGGTGCGGATCGTCCGATAGTCGGCGCCGCGTCCGCGTCGCGGCGCGATCTGATACGCCTCGCCGGTGCGGCGGTCGTATCGGCTCAATTTGCCGCCGTAGACGATGTCGGGGTCGAGCGGATCCGGGGCGACGTAGCCGTACTCCTCGACGGCGACCGGATGCCACTCGCGGAACGTGATGCGGCCGTCGTCTCCGCGGCTCGACACGCACGCGGATCCGCTCTCCTGCTGGCCGCCGCACACGCGATACGGAAACGCGCTGTCGGTGCTGACGTGGTAGAACTGCGCGGTCGGCTGGTTGTACCAGGAGCTCCAGCTCTCACCGCCGTTGACGGTCACGATCGCGCCCTGATCCGACGCAATCAGGATGATGTCGGGGTTGTTCGGGTTGATCCAGATGCGGTGGTAGTCGTCGCCGCCCGGCGCGCCTCGAAATGCGCCGAACGTCTTGCCGCCGTCGATGGATTTCCACGCGACGACGCTGGCCGTGTAGACGACGTCAGGGTTCTTCGGATCGACCTTCACTTCGGCGAAGTCGTCGCCGCGCGTCACGACGAGCTGGTTCTCGGTCACGCGGTACCAGCTCTGCCCCGCATCGTCCGAGCGATAGAGACCGGCCGTCTGCGGACCGGACGCCACAGCGGCGAACATCCGCTGAGGGTTGCTCGGCGCGATCGCGATCCCGATGCGGCTGAGTCCCTGCTCGAATGTCGGGAGGCCTTTCGTCAGGGGCTTCCAGGTGCCGCCGCCATCGTTGGATTCGAAGAGCCCGCTGTTCGGACCGGTGAAGGCGCCGTTCTCCCACGGGCCCTGCCGCGCTTCCCACAGCACCGCGTACACGTGATTGGCGTCGCGCGGGTCGAGCGCAACGTCCACGGCGCCGGCATTCTCGTCTTTGTAGAGCACTCGCTGGAACGAGGCGCCGCCGTCCGTGGAGCGGAAGATGCCGCGCTGTTCGTTCGGCCCGTAGGGATGGCCGAGGACGGCGACGAAGAGTCGATTCGGATTGTTCGGATCCACCACGATCTGCGGGATCTGCTGGCCGTCGCGGAGGCCGAGGTGCAGCCACGTCTTGCCGGCGTCGATCGACTTGTAGATGCCGTCACCGGTGGAGAGATCCGGGCGCTGGAGTCCTTCGCCGCTGCCGACGTAGATGACGTCGGGGTTGGACGGCGCGATCGCGATGGCGCCGACGGATCCGGTCGGCTGGTCGTCGAAGATCGGCGTCCAGATGCGGCCGTAATCCGTCGACTTCCACACGCCGCCGTTCACGGCGGCGATGTAGAAGACGTTGGGCTGCGACGGGATGCCGGCTGCGGCTTTCGTGCGCCCGCCGCGGAACGGCCCGATGTTGCGCCAGCGGAGTTCTTTGAACAGATCAGGTTGGTACTGCTCGGCGCGCGGCGCCCCCACCATGGTCGTCGTGGTTGTCAATGCTATGGCCACGAGCTCGAATCGCCGTAAT
>QHWR01000154.1 GCA_003223835.1 Acidobacteriota bacterium
CACCTGTTTGTAGCCGTCCCACGCTTCCGCCGCGCCCTCCGAGAGCTTCATCTGCAGCTCGTGCTGCGCGCGAAGGTCGGCAGCCGACGCCGGCGACCGCGGATCGTTCTTCACGGTCAGCGTCTGCGTGTAGGTCCGGCCGTCCACCGTCAGCTTCAGCGTGTAGACGCCCGGCAGCGCGAGCGGCCCTTCCGGCGACGCGGGGGTGTCGCCGGCGACGGCGCCCATCACCTGCGCGTAGTTGTGGGTGAACGCCGGCGGGTTGTCGTACCGGATGTTCCAGTTGATGCGATTCAACCCGGCCTCCACCGGCATCGGCCGCGGCTTCTCGAGCCAGTAGTCGGGCACCGCCGGGGGCGGATCCGGGAGCGGCGGAATCGGCGCGCTCGACAGGTGCCGCACGACGTTCCCCGATGCATCGAGGACGTCGAACGTGACGTCGCCCGCGGGCTTCGAGCGCAGGTAGTAATAAAGGATGGCGCCGAGCGGCGGGTTGGCGGCGTGCGGCACCTCGGGCGGAAACGGCGTGTCGCCGTTCACGTTGCGGCGCACCCGGACGGCGTCGCCCGGTTTGAACAGATGCACGGGCTCCGACGCCGTCGATGACGTCAGTTCCCTCAGCGGCGAAAAGTCATCGAGGATCCACAGCCCGCGCCCGTACGTGCCGACGACCAGATCGTTGTCGTGGATGGTCATGTCCCGATACGACGTGTTCGGCAGGTTCAGCATCAGCGACTGCCAGTTGTCGCCGTCGTCGAACGAGACGTAGACGGAGCTTTCCGTGCCGGCGAACAGCAGGCCGCCCTTCTTCGTGTCGGCGCGGATGACGCGCGCGAAGCTGCCGCTCGGTTGATCCGCCGGAAGACCGTTGACGATCGGCGTCCACGTCCTTCCGTAATCGTGCGTGCGGTAGAAGTACGGCTTGTAGTCGCCCGTCGTGTGGTAATCGATCGCGGCGTAGGCCGCGGCGGGATCCTGGTGCGACGCGTCGATCGCCGAGACGTCCGCGCGCGCCGGGTTCGGGAGGTTCGGAATCGTGACGTCGTCCCACGTCGCGCCGTGATCGCGCGTCAGCTCGATCAGTCCGTTGTTCGTGCCGACCCAGATGGTCCGCGGGTTGAGCGTCGACAGGGACATGGATTCGATTGAGCCCGCCGGCGGGCCGCCCGGTGCGCCGCCGCGCCCCCCGACCGGTGTCTGTCCAGGCGGGGGCGGAGTCGCGCCTTTCGGGTATCCGAGGTCCGGGCTCAGTTTTTTCCAGTGCGCGCCGCCGTCGGTCGTGGACATCACGTACTGGAAGCCCGCGAGCAGCTCGTGAGGGTTCGACGGCGAAAACAGGATCGGCTGATTGGTGACCTTTCGCAGGCCGAGCGCGGCATCGACGTTCGGGCTCACGTTGATCCACTGCCCGCTCGGGCTCGTGATCTTCACGATGCCCGCGGACGGTCCGCCCGCGTAAATGACGTTCGGGTTGAGCGGATCGACCGCCACGGACCCGAACTCGTAGCCGGCGATCGGGTGCCAGTCGAGCGGCGTGATCGCCCCGAGGTTGCCGCGGCTGCGCGTCGCGATCGACCCGCTGTCCTGCTGCGGCGCGTAGACCCAGTACGGATACTGATTGTCGGTCGAGACGTGATACACCTGCGCCGTCGACTGGTTGTACCAGGAGCTCCAGGTACGGCCGCCGTCGAGCGAGATCGTCGCCCCCTGATCGACGCCGAAGAACATCCGCTGCCCGTCGGTCGGATCGATCCACAGCTGCTGCGGGTCGTCGCCGCCGGGCGCGCCCTTGAACGCGGCGAACGTCTGGCCGCCGTCGGTCGACCGGTAGCTCGTCGTGTTCAGGTTGTAGACGACGTCCGGGTTCTTCGGATCGACGTAGACGCCGCACAGGTAGCCGCCGCCGACGATGCGGCGATCGGAGCCCGCCATCTGGCGCCACGTCGCGCCGCCGTCATCGGAGCGATGGAGACCGAACGCGCCCACGATGAACATCCGCTGCGCGCTCGTGTTCATCGCGACGGCGACGGACGTCCGTCCCGCGAGCGGAGGCAATCCACCGCCGGTGATTTCCTTCCACGTGACCCCTTCGTCCGTTGACTTGTAGAGCGCCGTCCCCGTCTGCGCGCCTGGCGCGGGTGCGCCCGCGCCGCGGCCGCGCGGGGGCGCCCCCGGCGCGACGTAATGCCGCACCGTCGTCGCCAGCATGACGCTCGGATGGTCGTACGCCCACGCGAGGTCCTGCACGCCCGTTTCGTTGTCCACGTAGAGGGTCCGCGTCCACGTCTTTCCGCCGTCGGTGCTGCGGAACACGCCGCGCAGCTCGGTGTGCGTGTGAACGTTGCCCTGCGCCGCGATCAGGACGAGGCTCGGATCGCGCGGATCGACACGGACGCGGGGGATCTGCTTGGTGTCGTCGAGCCCGAGGTGCTGCCAGGTCTTCCCGGCGTCGCTGGACCTGTAGACGCCGTTGCCTTCGTTGATGCCGCCGCCCGTGATCAGATCGCCGGTGCCGACGTAGATGACGCTCGGATCCGACGGCGCGACCTCGATCGCGCCGACCGACGAGACGTCCTTGATCGCATCGAACACCGGGAACCAGGTCTCGCCGGCGCTGGTCGTCTTCCACACGCCGCCGAGCGGCAGGCCCATGTAGAAGACGCCCGGCTGCCCGATGACGCCGGTCACGGCGGACACCCGGCCGGCGCGGAACGGGCCGATGTTGCGCCAGACGAGGCCCGAGTAGAGCGACGGATCGGTGGACGCCGCCCCGAGCGTCAACGATCCGAGGACGAGCGCGGCGATGCCGAGGCTGCGAATCGAAGCGGCACGCGTCATCATGATGGCGAAGCATACAATGACGCGCGCGCGTTCCTGCTACGACGTCAAAAGAGTCCGTAGTCGCGCCAGATGCGCTGCCACCACTTGAGCGGCGGCTGCGGTGCCGGCGCGGGGCCGGCGCCGCTCTGCTTGCGGATCTCGTTGATGTCCCAGCCGGTCAGCGATGCCAGCGTCTGCGCCTCGCGCTCGCGGCGCTGGGGAAGCGATCGGCGGTATTCGGACGCGGCGTCGCACGTCTCGTCCCCCTTCCATTCGTGCCGCAACACGTAGCGCCCCTGGAAGTTGCCGCGGTCCGCCGTTTCCTGGAAGACGAGGTCCTCGGGGAAGTGCGGGTTGTCGTAGCGCACGTGGAGGCGCGTGACGTAGACGTCCTGCGGACGCGGCCTGATCGGGAACGGACGCCCCTGCGCCGCCGGCGGCTGCGGCGTGTCGTCGAGCCAGAACACGCCGAGCTTCCGGAGTTCCTCGCTGGAGAGCGGCTCGGCCGCGCACGGATCGCACCAGCCCATGTCCCACGCGTACTCGGTGAAGACGGTGCTCATGTTCTCCTTCTTCACCTGCTGCGCGAACATCGCCTTGTAGAAATCCCCGAACTTGTCCTTGACGTAGACGGGCACGTCCATGCCGGTTGGCAGCTTGACCGTGCGGTAGTTCGTCGTCTCGACGCGACCCTTGCGCGTCAGCGCGAATACGAAGAGTTCCTGCGGTCCATCGGCGTTGACCATGCCCAGACGGATCGGCAGCATGAACTTCGGCGACTCGTACGCGACCTGGATCGGCCGCAGCATCGAGAACCCGAGCTTCGCCTGCTCCTTCAGGTTCACCTTCGCGACGAAGAACTTCATGTTCTGGCGGATGTAGCTGCCGAGCACGCTCGACGCGCCCGCGGGGATGCGGTACTCGTTCTCGCGCAGCCACGTCTCGAGGCCGTTGCTCTGCAGCGCGGAGAGGATCAAGATGTCGTACTCGCCGACGGTGTACTGCGCCTCGATCGTGACGCCGAGACTTTTCGCGCGACCGCCTCCGGACGCGAGTCCGCCTATCGCAGCGCTCGCGGACGGCAACCGCAAGACGTCGTCACGCGTTCTCACGCATGGGTTCCCATCGAAGTACTCGACGAGCCGCGGCGCCGAGTAGGCGTCGAGGTGATCGAGCAGCGCCTTGTCGCCGACGTGGATCTGATCCTTCTCGAGGACCGTCGGGACCGGCACCACGATCGCGAACTCCTTCGGATCCCCCTTGAAGTCGTTCGCCATCGTCAGCACCGTCTTGTCGTCCTGCCGGACGAGCACGACCTGCGAGGCCTTGTTGAACAGCTTCGTGTCAGCCTTGGCTACGTAGAAACCGCAGAAGCCGAGGAGCGTTGGGCCAGACCACCCGAGCGCCGCGAGCACGATCGCCGTCACGACCAGCCGTTTCATAAGCACCCTCTCCTGAAGTCAGGCGGCCCGTTCCGGGGCGCGACCACGCGTACCGCGCGCCCGGAAGGAGCCAATCGATCGCCGGCACCGTTGACGAGAAGACCGCGAGCGACCACAACAGCCCGTTCGTTCGGAACAGACGGAACTGCACGTACCATGCGCCGCACGCGACGAGGAAGGCGAACAGGATGCGACCCGCGCGCGAGTCGGGCGTCGTGCGCGGGTCGGAAATCATGAAGAAGGTGAAAAGCAGCAGCGCGCCGTTCTCCAATCGATGGATCGGAATCGTCGGCGGTTCGCCGAGCCAGACGGATCGGCCGAACACGAGCGCCATGTAACACGCGATGAACGCATAGGTGACGTCGCTGCGCGCCGCGCGGTTCACGACGAGGCCGCCGAGACACGCCATCAGGAACGCGAAGAAGGCGACGTTGCCCCACTGTCCCGGCGACACCCAGACGCGATCCGTCAGCAGCATCATCGCGACGATGCCGACATTCGTGGGATTGAAGATGTGCTTGCCGCCGACGCGGAGGACGAACTTGCTCGCGATCGTGACGGCGGCTGCGGCGACGGCGAGGAGCAGCGAGTTGGTCCGCAGCAGCAGACAGAGCGAGAGGCCGGAGATGAGCGCGCTGCGGGGATCGAACGCCGGCAGGTTCCAGATGCGCGTGCAGAGATACTGCGTCAGGAGCGCGGCGCCGACCATCGCCGCCGCCTGCGCGCCGGAGATCTCGAAGTCGAGCCGGATCAGGCCGTAGGCCAGCAGCGCCGCGAGCAGCGCGATTTGGTAATGCCGCGGGTCGCGTTTCAGCGCACCCCTCCCTCGCTTAGGACGACCGCCGTGTGGAAACGGTTGTCGGGCAGGCGGCGGGCATTCGAGGGCTTGGACACCGTTCCCGCGCGCGCGGCTGCCAACCTGCCGCGTCAACGTTTCGTCTAAGATGGCCAAGGATACCTCCATGGCGCGCTTCCTCGAAACATTGGCGCAGGATCTCGCCTACGCGCTGCGGTCGTTCCGGCGCAGCCCGGGCTTCGTGCTCGTCGCGCTGCTGTCTCTCACGCTCGGGATCGGCGCGACCTCCGCAATCTTCAGCGTCGTCTACGGAGTGCTGATCAGCCCGTATCCATACGCGAAGCCGCACGAGATCTGGGCCCCGGAGGTCCGCAGCCTCGACGGACGGAGCGGCCGCGGACCGCAGTCGGTCGACGAGTTTCTGCGCATGCGCGCGCTGCCGGCCTTCTCCGACGTGATGGCGACGAGCTGGGACACGGTGCTCCTGACGGGGGAGTACGCGCCGGAGAGTTTCGGCGGCATCCTGCTGTCGGGCAACGCGTTCAATTTCCTCGGCGTGCCTCCCGAAGTGGGACGCACGATCCAGCCGACCGACGTTTCGTCGACCGGCGATCCCGAGCCTGTCGTGGTGCTGAGCCATCGCGTGTGGCTGCGCCTCTTCAGCGGCGGCCCGGCCGCAATTGGCAGAACGCTTCGCCTCAACGGCCGGCCGCACACCGTCATCGGCGTGATGCCTCCGCGGTTCGGCTGGTACGGCAACGACACGATCTGGCTGCCGCTCGAAACGCGTCAACGCGAAGGCCGGGTCGTCAACGCGATCGTGCGCCTCGCGCCGGGCGTCTCGCCCGCCGCCGCCGAGCAGCAACTCCACGCCTTCCAGCTGCAGTTCGCGAAGGAGAACCCGGCCGCGTTTCCGAGCCAGGGATTCACGACGACGCTGCGAAACTACCTCGACGTCACGGTGGCGAGCGGCGAGATGCAGACGAGTCTTCGCCTGCTGCTCGGAGCCGTCGCGTTCCTGCTGCTCATCGCCTGCGCGAATGTGGCCAACCTGCAGCTCGCGCGCGGCAGCGCGCGAAGCCGCGAGATGGCGGTCCGGCAGTCCATCGGCGCCGGACGCGCCCGCCTCCTCCGGCAGCTCCTCACGGAGAGCGTGCTGTTGTCGCTGATGGGCGGCGTCGCGGGCGTGTTGTTCGCGATGGGCGCGATCGCCGCGATCGTCGGCCTCATGCCGGAGTTCTACGTGCCGAACGAAGCGCGCGTCACGATCAACACGCCCGTGCTGATCTTCTCCTTCGCCGTCTCCGTGCTGACCGGCATCGCGTTCGGTCTCGCGCCGGCGCTGCAGGCGTCCCGGCCCGATGTGACGGACGCCTTGAAAGAGACGGGACGGGGCGGCGGGACCGCCGCGCGCGGCAGCCGCCTGCGGAGCGTGCTCGTCGTCGCCGAGGTCGCGCTGTCGGTCGTGCTGCTCGTCAGCGCGGGGCTGACCGTTCGCACGTTCCTCGCGCTGCAGCAGGTCGACACCGGCATTCTGGCGGACCGCGTTCTGATGATGGGCGTGCCACTGCCGCCCGCGGCATATCCGACCCTCGAACAGCGCAACCTGTTCGCTCAGCAGCTTCTCGATCGCGTGACGGCGCTTCCCGGCGTGCTGTCGGCGACGATCGGCAACGGCGGCTTTCCCTTCGGCGGGGTGTCATCGACGCTCAGGATTCAGGGGCGTTCGGAGCCCGACAGCCGGCGCGTCGTCATTAGTCTGATCGGCGCCGACTACCTGCGCACGTTCGGCGTGCCGCTGCGGCGCGGCCGCGCGATGACCGAGGCCGAGGTGCGACGCGGCGATCGCATCGCGTTGATCAACGAAACCGCCGCCCGGCTGTGGCCCGCGGGCGAAGATCCGATCGGCGCCCGCATCACGCTCGGTCTGCTGGAGCGGCCGCCGCAGCGGCTCGTGCTCGTGTCCGGCAACGGGCCGCCGCAGGTGACCGTCATCGGCGTCGTGGCCGACACGCGCAACAGCGGTCTGCGGCAGGCGCCCGCGCCGCTCGTGTCGATCCCGTACACGCTGGTGGCTCCGCCGCAGCGCACGCTCGCGTTGCGCGTCGCCGGGGATCCCATGCTGCTCGTCAATCCGGTGCGCGAGCAGGTTCGCGCGATCGACAGGGAACAGCCGCTCGCGCGGCCCTTCACGCTCGACGAAGCGCTCCGCGGGCAGACGCTGCAGCCCCGCTTCACGATGGCGCTCTTCACCCTGTTCGGCGCTCTGGGCTTGACGCTCGCCGCGGCCGGCATCTATAGCGTGCTTTCGTTCCATGTGACGAGACGCACGCACGAGATCGGCGTGCGCATGGCCCTCGGGGCGCGCCGTACGGACGTTCTCGGGCTCATGCTCGCCATGGGAGGACGGCTCGTGTTGGCCGGCATGGCGGTGGGGGTCCCGATCAGCCTTGCCGCCACGCGGCTGCTGCGCAGTCAGTTATTCGGCGTCGAGTCAACGGATGCGCTGTCGTACGCCGGCGTTGCCGTGCTGCTCGGCATCGTCGCGCTCGCGGCCTGCTACCTGCCGGCGCGGCGTGCGTCGGCGGTCGATCCCATGATCGCGCTGCGGCACGAATAGATCGCTTCACCCGCTTACGCTATATCGGGTGGTGATCGCCGTTCGTCGTAGCGCAGCCCGTCAGGGCTGCTCGTGTCGCCGGCGGTCCCACGGATCGCGAGCAGGGCTAAAGACCTGCGCTACGAAGATGACCGCCACGGTCTCGTGACCCGATCCGCGGCTTCCCGGTATGATCGGCTCGCATGTCGAGAAGCTCGATCGCCGGACTCCTCGCGACAATCCTGATGCTTCAAACGTCCGTCGAGCAAACGTCCCACGGGACCCGGCCGCCGGCGGCGATCGTCGCGAGCTTCGACGGGCTCGGCGTGGGGTTTTCCGGCCCGCAAGGTCCGTACGAGGGGCGCAATCCGTCCGACAACAGCCTTGCCGTGGGTCCCGATCACATCGTGCAGACGGTCAACTCGCGCCTCATGGTGTTCACGAAAAAG
>QHWR01000155.1:0-3458 GCA_003223835.1 Acidobacteriota bacterium
GACGCTCTCTGGCGTTTCCGCAGGCAACGCGAGCCAGTCGGGCTCGCGGCTCAGGATCGCCGCCACCGCATCGGAGACCGTCTCCCCCGAAAACGCGAGCCGCCCAGTCAACATCTCGTACAGGACACACCCGAACGCCCAGATGTCAGTACGCTTGTCGACGGGCTTGCCGCGCGCCTGTTCCGGACTCATGTACGCAGCCGTCCCGAGGATGGTGCCTTCGCGCGTGCCTCCGAAGGTGACGGTCGGCGACCGCGAGAGGTCCTGGCCTGATCGGTCGCCCTCCGTCGCCTTCGCGAGACCAAAGTCCAGGACCTTCACGGCCTCGTCAGGCGTGATCTTGATGTTGGCCGGCTTGAGATCGCGATGGACGATTCCGAACTCGTGCGCGGCTTCGAGCGCCCCTGCGATCTGTAGGGCGATCTTCAGTGCGTCGTCGATGCCGAGGCCGCGTCCTGTTGCATTTGGGCACGCGATTCGCTCAGCCAGCGTCTCGCCCTCGACCAGCTCCAGCACGAGGAAGTGCCGGCCAGACGATTCCTCCATCCCGAAGAGTGCCGCAATATGCGGGTGGTTCAGTGACGCGAGCACTTTCGCTTCACGCTCGAACCGCGCGATGCGGTCGGGGTGAGTCGCCACTGCGTCGGGGAGCACCTTGATTGCGACGCTACGTCCGAGCTTCGTGTCGCGCGCGCGATAGACTTCGCCCATGCCGCCCGCGCCAAGCGGCGAGATGATCTCGTACTGACCGAGGTGTGTACCAGCGGACAGAGGCATGAGGAGACAATGATTCTAGAGGGTGTATTGCCTAAACGGTGCCTCGACGGCGGCGTCAAGCGCTGCCGTCGAGGCGATTCCATTCGCGCGCACCGCGCGCCGCTATTCGAACCGCTGCCCAACCGCTGTCGAGCAGCCGGTTCTGTACTCGGTGCCATCGGCCTTGTAGAACTCGTTGGTGCCGGACGAGGTGAAGTGTGCGGCGTCGACCAGTTCGATCGTGTGAGTCACCTCCTGCCAGCCGGCGAAGAAGCCAGGGGACACCGGCGGATTCGGTGGCGTGTCGAACAGGATCAACGCGATCATCCGTTGGAGGTAGGTCTGCGGGCCCTGCTGAGTCCAGATGCCGTGTCCGGAGGGGCGTTGACCAATCGCGAACGCCCGGCTGGCGGTGCTCTCGCTCAGCGTTCCGCCGCGATGGAACGTGACCAGCGAGGTGAACGATGCGCGTGGCGCGCCGGTCGCGCAGTCCCGGAGTGTCACCTGCACGATCCAGGCGCCGCCGAGTCCCGACGCGGATGCGCCCGACTGTGCGATGGCGGTGCGGCTTGGCGTCACGGTAAGCGCGCCCGCCAGGGCGAGCGCAATCGCGATGGCCACCCCGCCACAAGGTTTCGAATACTTCCAGCTCATGGGACTCCTCCCGCCGACGATCACGTCAGCTCAGCAATGACACCGGGCTTCCTGCTCGGTGCGAGGTGCCATCCTGCGACTGGACGTCCCCGCCCGGCCATGGAGGATCACTGGAGAATCTCTGGAGTTTTTCCGGAGCGGCAACTGGCAGAGCGCAGCGGACTTATGGCATTGTACGCGTGCGTCTTGGACGATGCGATGTTGGATTCCCGCGAGACGTTTCGCTTTCGCGATTTCGAGCTCGACGTCGCGGCGTACGAGCTGCGCCGTCATGGCCGTTCGGTTCGCCTCGAGCGACAGCCGATGGACGTGCTCATTCTGCTCGTCGAACGTCGCGGACTCCTCGTCTCTCGCGCCGACATCGTCAAGCGCTTGTGGAGCGATGACGTGTTCGTGGACGTCGAGACGGGCGTTCACACGGCCATTCGCAAGATCCGTCAGGCGCTGCGGGATTCACCGCAGGAGCCGATGTTCGTCGAGACGGTGTCCGGAAAAGGCTACCGGTTCGTCGCACCCGTCGACGTGGTGCCCGCCAACCGGGAATCGAGCGTCCCGGCGGCGCGGCGGGTAACGCTCGCAGTCCTTCCCTTTGAAAACCTCGGAAGCGATCCCGAACGCGAATACCTGGCGGCCGGACTTACGGACGAGACCAGCGCGTCGCTGGCGCAGATCGATCCCGATCGGCTCAGCGTAAAGGGCCGAACGCTGCGGTACAAAGGTACGACGAAGACCGCTGCCGAGATCGGCCGGGAGCTCTCCGTCGAATACCTCGTCGAGAGCTCGATTCGCTCGGAGGCCGATCGGCTCCGCGTGACCGTCAAGCTGATTCGGGTGAGCGATCAGGAGTACGTGTGGTCGCACTCGTACGAACGGCAGCCCAGCAGCGTGCTCGGACTGCAACAGGAGCTGAGTACGGCGATCGCGCAGCAGATCCAACTTCGCCTCGCGCCGGATCGGCTGACCGGCATCGTGCGCCGTCAAACCGGGAACGCCGGGGCCTACGACGCCTTCCTTCGGGGACGATATCTGGCGGGCCGCCGCACGCCCGAAGCGAACGTGCGCGCCATCCAACATTATGAGCGCGCGATCGCGCTCGATGCGGACTATGCGCTTGCCTGGGCGAACCTCGCGCACACGTACGCGGCCAGCACGATCAACAGCGACGCGCGCCCCTTGGACGTCGGGCCGCGCGCGAGGGCGGCCGCGGCGCACGCCATCCGCGCGAATCCCGATCTCGCCGAAACCCAATGGGCCGTCGGATACGTGAAGTGGTTGATGGATTGGGACTGGAAGGCTGCGGAGACCGCCTTGCGCCGCGCGATCGATCTGGATCCGGGCAACGCGGCGGCGCACCGAAGTCTGGGGCATGCGCTGTCGCAGTTACGCCGCGACGCCGAAGCGAGAGCGGCGATGGAGCGCACGCGGGATCTCGAACCGCTGGAGCCCATGAGCTACGCGCTGTCGTCGCAGGTGGCGTTCCAGGCTCGCGACTATCCCGCGGCCGTCGAATTCGCGCGCCGGACCACCTTCATCGACGCCGACATATGGATTGGGTACATGGAAATCGGTCAGGCGTACGACCAACAGGGGAAGACGGATCTCGCGCTTGCCGCACTAACCGACGCGGCGCGCATATCGGGCGGCAACAGCAAGGCGATTTCACTCATGGGCTATCTGCTCGCGAAGATGGGACGCGCCGCCGAAGCCCGCGAAGTGCTCAAGACGCTGGAAGGCATTTCCCGCGATCGATACGTACCGCCCTATGCGATGGCACTGGTGTACGCAGGGCTCGACGAGCGCGACGCCGTGTTCGAATGGCTCGACAAAGCGTACGACGCGCGCGACGTCCACCTCATCTTCCTGCCGGTCGATCCCAAGTGGGATGGGTACCGATCCGATCCGCGATTCGAGGCTCTCCTCACGCGTTGCCGGTTCACCCCCGGGACATGAACGCGTACGCAAACTGCGCCGCGACCTTGGCCCGTCGTTCGCGGTGATCGTGTTGTCGGCGCATGTCGCGTTGGGCGCGGCGCTCAGGCTCGTGCTGG
>QHWR01000155.1:3473-12413 GCA_003223835.1 Acidobacteriota bacterium
CGATCGCGGTCCCGCGTGTGCGGCTGTCCGCGCGGCTGCGCGGGTCGAGCCGCAGCTCGCACGCAGGCGACGGTCAAGAAAACCGTCGCCTTCTCTCGTTTTCATTCCATATTCTGAATAGAGCGAGCGAAAAACGCGCCGGGTGTGCCCAGAAGAGTGCCCAGACGGGTGTGCCTAAACGAGTTGCACGCTGACGATACAAAGCCCCCTTGTGGTTGCATTTAGCGTCAACGGCGACGGTTTGATCGGGGCTCGCCCTCATCGTTTCCCTGCTGAGCGTTTCCGTGTAAGTATCTTGGTCACGTATACTTGCCGGTGCGCGGTGAGGTGGCCGAGTGGCCGAAGGCGGCGGTTTGCTAAACCGTTGTAGGGGCTTAAACCTCTACCCAGGGTTCGAATCCCTGCCTCACCGCCAGTTTTAGGATTTGACGAAGATCAGAGTCGGTGTGCCCTTCCGCTCGGCCTCGCAGCTCAGCTTCGCTCCGGACCTGACGCACCTCAGCGGCTTCCGCTCCACCGTGAGGACGACCGAGTCGCCGTCCAGAGCCCACGTCCCTTCCTTTTCCTCGGTCTTTCCAAGCCTGCCCGATGCGTTGATTGGCGCCGTGGACTTCACGTTCAGCGTCCCACCGGCCTGCAGTTCCAGCGTCATCTCCATCGAATCGATCATGGACGTCGCCATGTTGATCAGTCCTGGCGGTAAGGGGCGATTGGATTTCGCCAGCTCCGCTTGCAGCGCCTTCTTGACGGCAGTCTTATCGAGCTTGTACGTACCTTCCACGCCGCCCGCGTTTCTGCAACCCGCGAGCGCGAAGGCGGAGACCACGGCAGCGACGGCGATTCCGGCGATCCTCATGGTGATCCTTCCTGGCAAGTTTCCTTCGATCCGGCGCGAATCAGGCGCAGGTGGAACGAGTCTGTAAGTCTCTGCGACGATCCGTGTATCGGGCCGGCCGGCCCACCTGAACAGTGGATCGTTCTGATCTTCGCGTCGGGCTCTCAAATTGCACGGCTCAGCCCCGATGCGGCTGAGGTCCTACCACCGCCTGCTGGTCTCGCTGCTGATCGTCTTCGGCATCCTGTCGATGTTGCTCGCGCTCGCGCAGGACCAGCACACGATCAAAGTCGAGAGCGCGTACGGGGCAGAGGATCCGAAATTCGCGTCGCCGCGGCGCTCGTCAACGCCGAGCCAACGGGCGGCAATCGCTATCGGGTCCTGGCGAACGGCGATGAGATTTTCCCGCCGATGATTGCCGCGATCGCCACGGCGAAGCGGCGGATCGCCTTCGAAACCTACATCTACGACACGCGCGCGGACGCTCGAGATCTGCACGCCGTACTTCATCACCGACGAATCGTCGGACTGGTCGATCGAGCAGGCTGTGAAGCGCGGCGCGCACATCCGCATCCTCGTGGAAGGCGATCTGACCGACGCCAAACCGGTCAAATACGCGCGCCGCTACGCCTACGAGCGCCTGCTGCGACGCGGCATCGAGGTCTATGAGTATCAGCCGACGATGATGCACGCGAAGGCGCTGATCGTGGACGGCGCGTGGAGCATGGTCGGGTCGGCGAACTTCGACAATCGATCGCTCGAGCTCAACGACGAGTTGAACGTGGGCGTCAGCGACCGCGACCTCGCGCGCCGGCTGCTCGACGATTTCAACGCCGATCTGAAGTCCGCCCGGCGCCTCGAGCTGGACGCGTGGCAACGGCGGTCCGTCTTCGAAAAGGCGCGGGAATACTTCTGGAGTTATTTCGGCGAAGTCTTCTAGTCGCTGGTCGCTGGTCGCTGGTCGTTCGCCGTTGGTCGAAAGGCAGGTGGTGTAGTAGACATTGATCCATGCGACCGGCGACGCGCGACCAGCGACAGGCGACGACGTGGTTCGTGTAAGGTTTGCGCCCTCGCCCACCGGATACCTGCACGTCGGCGGCGCGCGCACCGCGCTGTTCAACTGGCTGTACGCGCGCCGTCACGGCGGCACGTTCGTGTTGCGCATCGAAGACACGGACGCGGAACGCTCCTCGTGGGACATGGTCGCGGGGATCGTGGATGGCCTGCGCTGGCTCGGACTGGACTGGGACGAAGGACCGGACGTCGGCGGCCCGCACGCTCCCTACTTCCAGTCGCAGCGCCTCGACCGGCACCGCGAACTCGCCGAGCGGCTCGTTCGTGACGGCCGCGCGTACTACTGCTACTGCACCGCCGACGAGATGCAGCGCAAGCGCGCCGACGCCGAAGGGCGCGGCGAGACGTGGACGTACGATCGCACCTGCGAACGGCGGTCGGCCGACGAGATCGCCGCGCTGGAAGCAAGCGGCACCCCGCGCGCCATCCGCTTCCGCGTGCCGCCGGGCGAGACGCCTTTCACGGATCTGGTCCACGGGCCGATCGCGTTCGACAACGCCAACCTCGAAGACTTCGTGATCCTGCGGTCGGATCGCCAGCCGACCTATCACCTGTCGGTCGTCGCCGACGACATCGACATGGCCATCACACATGTCGTCCGCGGCGACGATCACATCTCGAACACGCCGAAACAGGTCCTGCTGTATCAGGCGTTCGGCGTGACGCCGCCGGCGTTCGCACACGTACCGCTGATCCTCGGGCCCGACAAGAAACGGCTCAGCAAACGTCATGGCGCGACGTCCGTGATGGAGTACCACCGTCTCGGCTACCTGCCGGAGGCGATGGTGAACTTCCTCGCGCTCCTCGGGTGGTCGCCGGGCAACGATCGCGAGCTGTTCAGCAGGGACGAGCTGGTCGCGGCGTTTACGCTCGAAGGCATCAGCGGCGGCAACGCGGTCTTCAATCCGGAGAAGCTGGACTGGTTCAACCAGCAGCACATCGCGCGTCTCAGCTCCGCGGCCCTGCTCGCGCGGCTGGAAACGAGACTCGAGGACGCAGGATTGTGGACTGACGATCTCGCGACGACCCGTGTAGGGTGGATTCTGTCGGTGCTCGATCTGTTGAAGCCGCGGGTCAAGAAACTCGATCAGCTCCTCGACGAGTTACGCCCGTTCCTCGTCGATGATCCCGAGATCGATCCGTCGGCGGCGCAGAAATACCTCTCGTCCGGCGAGGTGCGCTCACTCCTGGACACGTTGGCAAGCGCGCTGGAAACGGTCGAGCCGTTCGGCGAAGCCACGATCGAAGCGACGCTGCGCGCAACCGCCGAGCGCGCCGGCGTCAAGGCGGCGGCGCTGATTCACGCGACGCGCGTCGCCGTTACCGGACGAGCTGTGAGTGCCGGCCTCTTCCAGGTCCTCGTCCTGCTCGGCCGCGAGTGTGTGGTGAGACGGCTCAGGCGAATCCTCAATTACACACCCGCGGCATAACGTCATTCACATTGGCATCACGCGTTTGTGTGTCGCGCGTTGCCCTTTTGGGCGAGACGGAACCCGAATTCCTCTTCCGGCGAAACTCTTACCGCGCTCGCCGATCGTCGCGCCGCGAGGCGACCCAACAACGGAAATGAAAGTCCCTCAATTCCTCACCGGATACCAACGTAAGTCGCTTGTTATCATCGGTTTCCGCTGATTCCTCCGGTTCAGCAGTGGCATTTCCGTTGCAGAGGCTGGGCTCGGCCTGAAACGCCCGACTTCACCCGAAGGCACCGGGAGGAGGACACCGTGGCAAAGGAAGATCGCGGATTCGCGTCGATGGATCCGGCCAAGCAACGAGAGATCGCGAGCAAGGGCGGCAAAGCCGCTCATCAGAAAGGCACCGCGCACGAATGGACGAGCGAGGAGGCGCGTGACGCCGGCCGTAAAGGCGGCATCGCGAGCCATCGCCGTCGTCGTGAGCAGACCGGCGGGAACCCAGCGTCGACGGCCGCCGAGCGCGGCTCGGCGAGCGACGAGATGCCGACCGATCGGGGCGAGTAATCGCGCCTGTCGGTCCTGATTTCCGAGGGGCCCTCTCGAGGCCCCTCCATTACCACTTCAGCACGCGGCGTCCCCGCCATTCCGGCCCCTCGACGACGAAACGCCACTCGGGGTTCTGGCGTTCGTCGCGAAGCGCCCGGCAAGTCTGATCGAAGACGGGCAGGTGCTCGTCCGCGCATTCGAAGTACGTGTCGGCCGTTAGGCCTTAGACTTGAGGCCCAGTGACGTCCGACGACTTCGCCCGCGCGCGCCGCGCGTTGATGCGGCGCGACCCGGTTCTTGCCGCCATCATCCGCCGATATCGCCACACGACGCTGGTCGACGCGCCGCCCGGCGAGCCGTTCTTCTCGCTGATGCGAGCGATTACGTCGCAGCAGCTCTCGACCAAAGCGGCCGCGACGATTTTTCGCCGTGTGCTCGATCTGATGGGCGGGGCCGCCAGTCCGGTGGCGCTCGCGACGCTCGCCGACGAACAGCTCCGCCAGGCGGGTTTGAGCCGGCAAAAGACCGCGTATCTCCGCGATCTGAGCGCCAAGGTGCTTTCCGGCGAATTGCCCCTCGACGCATTGTCCGACATGAGCGACGACGAGGTCATCGCCGCCATCACCAAGGTCAAAGGACTCGGACGCTGGTCGGCCGAGATGTTCCTGATGTTTCGTTTGCGCCGTCCCGACGTCCTGCCCGTGGACGACCTGGGGATCGTCAACGCGATCCACAGGGCGTACCGTCTGCGGAAAAAACCCAAGCCCGATCGCATCCGACGCATCGGCGAGGTCTGGCGTCCGTATCGGACCGTCGCGTGCTGGTATCTCTGGCGAAGCCTGGAGAATACGCCGATGGCCAAGGACGAAAACGAAAGCAGGAAGAAAGAACGATGACACGCACGCGGCGACTCTTCGTGGCGATCGCGCTCGCCATCGCGCTGGCTCCCGTCCTTGCGCAGGAGAAGGACGAGAAGAAATGGGACGTGACGGCGGACCTTGGGCCGACGTCGAAGTTGACGTTCGACACCTCCGAGGGGACGTGGATGAACGTCGACGTCAGCCCCGACGGCCGCCAGATCGTGTTCGACCTGCTCGGCGACATCTACACGATGCCGATCGGCGGCAGCGGCGCCTCGCCGGCAACGCGCATCACGAGCGGGCCCGCGTTCGACATGCAGCCGCGATTCAGCCCGGACGGCAAGCGGATCGCGTACTCGAGCGACCGCGACGGCCTCTGGAACATCTGGACGATGGATCCCGATGGCAGGAACGCGAAGCAGATTTCGCACGAGCGGAACTGGTTCGTGAACAGCCCGGCGTGGGCGGCGGACGGGCAGTACATCTTCGCGCGGCGGCATTTCGTGAAGGAGCGCTCGCTCGGCGCCGGCGAAATCTGGATGTTCCACGTCAGCGGCGCGCAGGGGCTGCAGGTCACCGAGAAGAACGGCTGGCAGAAGGACGCGGGCGAGCCGGCCGCCTCGCCCGACGGCCGCTACCTTTATTACAGCAAGGACGTCACCCCGGGGCAGTCGTTCGAATACAACAAGGATCCGAACGGGACGATCTACGCCGTCATCCGCCGCGATCTGACAACGGGCAAGGAGCGGCCGTTCGTGACGGTACAGGGTGGGTCCGTCACGCCCCGGCCGTCACCGGATGGCAAATCGCTGGCGTACGTGCGTCGCGTCCGGCTCGCCAGCAAGTTGTTCATCCGCGACATCGACAGCGGCCGCGATCGCGCCGTGTTCGATCATCTCGACAAGGACCTCCAGGAAGCGTGGGCGATCCACGGTCTGTATCCGCAATACGCGTGGACGCCGGACGGCAAGGCGATCGTGATCTGGGGCGAAGGAAAGATCTGGCGCGTCGACGTGAGCGGCCTCGACATGACGGACACCGCGATGCCGTCCGCGCGGGCGATCCCGTTCCTCGCCCACGTCGACCAGACGATCAACGACGCGCTGCGATTTCCGCAGAAGGTCTACACCCCGGAGTTCCCGGTCAAGGCGCTCACCCACGTCGCGACGTCGCCCGACGGCAAGCGCGTCGCCTACAGCGCGCTCGGCCACGTCTACGTGAAGGATTTGCCGGGCGGCGAGCCGAAACGCCTGACCGCTTCCGCGGCGTTCGAGTTCGCGCCGAGCTGGTCGCGCGACGGGCAGTCGATCGCGTATGCGACGTGGAGCGACGCCGACTACGGACGCGTCCGCGTCGTTCGCGCCGACGGCAGCGGCGGACGCGACGTCGTCACAAAGCCGGGCCACTATACGGAGCCGTCGTTTTCAGCTGATGGCCGGACGATCGTCTTTCGCAATGCGGGATCGGACGGCACGCGCGGGCCGCTCTATCAGGGCACGCCGGGAATCTACCTCGTCTCCGCCGACGGATTGTCGGAGCCGCGGCTCGTGCGCGAGGGGGGCGAACAGCCGCAGTTCGACGCGACGGGCAGGCGCGTGTACGTCATCGATCGCAAAGGCGACAAGTTCGTGCTGCTCAGCGCGGGCGTCGGCGATCCGAAGACGGCGTCCGGCGGAACCGACGAGATCGTGCACTTCCAGTCCGACAACGCGACCCAGATCGTCCCGTCTCCCGACGGCAAGTGGGTCGCGTTCGCGGAGCGCTGGCATGCGTTCGTGGCGCCGTTTCCGCACAGCGGGCGTCCGATCGATCTCGGCCCGTCGATCAATGGGTATCCCGTCGCGCGTATCTCGCGCGACGCGGGGTTCAACATTCACTGGTCCGGCGACAGCCGCACCGTCCACTGGTCGATGAGGCCGCAGCTGTTCTCCCGCGATCTGACGCGAACCTTCACGTTCCTCGATCAGAATCTCGCGAAGCCCGACGAACCCGAGGCGAAGGGCGTGCCGATCGGTTTCAGCGCGAAGAGCGACGTGCCGTCCGGGACGATCGCGCTGGCCGGCGCGCGCATCATCACGTCCGCAGGGAACACCGTCATCGAAAACGGGACGATCGTCGTCGAGGGCAATCGCGTCGCGGCGATCGGGCCGTCCGGCTCCGTCAGCGTGCCGTCCGGGGCGAAGCACATCGACGCCACCGGGAAGACGATCATGCCGGGCATCGTGGACGTCCACGCGCACGTCGGCAGCGAAGGAGACGGCCTCGTCGCGCAGACGAACTGGCGCTTCGCCGCGAACCTCGCGTTCGGCGTCACGACGTCGCACGATCCGTCGAACGACACCGAGACGGTGTTCACGAACGCCGAGCTGATTCGCGCCGGCGAGAAGATCGGCCCGCGGCTGTTCTCGACGGGCACGATCCTCTACGGCGCCGAGGTCTCGATCAAATCCGTCGTCGAATCGTACGACGATGCGCTGTCGCACGTGAGGAGGTTGAAGGCGTTCGGCGCGTTCTCCGTGAAGAGCTACAACCAGCAGCGGCGCGACGCGCGTCAGATGATCATCAAGGCGGCGCGCGAGCTTCAGATGGAGGTCGTGCCCGAGGGGGGATCGCTCTTCTACTACAACGAGAGCATGGTGCTCGACGGGCACACGACGGTGGAGCACTCGCTGCCGGTCCCGAAGGTGTACAAGGACGTCGTCACGCTGTTCGCGAAGAGCGGGACGGGCTACACGCCGACGCTGATCGTCGATTACGGCGGCCTGTCGGGCGAGTATTACTGGTATCAGCACTCGAACGTGTGGGAGAACGAGCGCTTGCTGACGTTCACGCCGCGCGAGGTCGTCGACGAACGATCGCGCCGCCGCCTCATGGCGCCCGAAGACGATTTCAATCACGTGTTCGTCGCACGGGGCGCGAAGCAGATTCTGGACGCCGGCGGTTCGGTGCAGCTCGGCGCGCACGGGCAGCTCCAGGGGCTGGGCGCGCACTGGGAGCTGTGGATGCTCCAGCAGGGGGGCATGACCAGCCTGGAGGCGATCCGCTGCGCGACGATCAACGGCGCGAAGGCGATCGGCCTCGATGGCGAGATCGGATCGCTGGAAAAAGGGAAGCTCGCGGACCTCATCGTGCTCGACCGGAATCCGCTGGAGAACATCCGCAACAGCGAGTCGGTCACCATGGTGATGCTGAACGGGCGTCTGTACGATGCGAAGACCCTGAACGAGATCGGGAACAGGCCGAAAGAGCGTCTGAAGTTCTGGTGGGAGCGTTAACGGTGGCGGCCACCGTTCTCAGGAAACGGGGACACGCAGGCAATGCACACAAGCGGGCAGAAATGTAGATGCTGACGTCATCGATCGGTCGATGGCTGTCCCTGTTCGTCGGACCGGCCGCGGCGCTCTGGACGGCGACGACCGGTCCCGTCGCTCGACCGGCGTCCCCCGCGCAGGCCGTCGCCTTCGGCGCCGACGCCGGCCCGCCCACACGCCCGCTGACGCTCTGGTATCGGCGACCCGCGACGCAATGGGTCGAAGCGCTGCCGATCGGCAACGGGCGCCTCGGCGGCATGATCTTCGGCGACGTCGTCCACGAACGCATTCAACTGAACGAGGACACGCTCTGGGCCGGCGGTCCATACGCGCCGGAAAATCCGGACGCGCTCGCCGCGCTGCCCCTCGTCCGCCAGTTGATCTTCAGCGGCCAGTACAAGGAGGCGCACCAGCTCGTCGCCGAGCGGATGCTGGCGAATCGGCGACCTCCTGCTCACGTTTGCCGGGATGCCGCAGGTCGAGCGCTATCGCCGCGAGCTCGATCTGGACGCCGCCGTCGCCCGCATCGCTTACATGTCGGGCGGCGTGACGTTCGTGCGCGAGATCTTCTCGAGCCCGGCCGCGCAGGTCCTTGTCGTCAGGCTGACGGCGAGCACGCCCGGACGCATCTCGCTCACGGTCGGGATGAAGACCGCACAGAGCGCCACCATTGCGAGCGAGGGATCGGACACGCTCGTCATGCGCGGCGTGAACGGTGAGGCGCAGGGGGTGAAAGGCGCGCTGACGTTTCAGGCGCGCGTGCGGGTGCTGACGGACGGCGGCGAGTCATCCGCCGAGCCGGACGCGGTCGCGGTCAAAGACGCGGACGCCGTCACCCTGCTCGTCGCGGTCGCGACGAGCTTCAAGAAATTCGACAACGTCGGCGGCGACCCGGAAGC
>QHWR01000155.1:12567-15874 GCA_003223835.1 Acidobacteriota bacterium
TACTTCCAGTTCGGCCGCTATCTGCTGATCTCGAGCTCGCGTCCCGGTACACAGCCGGCGAACCTGCAGGGGCTCTGGAACGATCAGATGAAGCCGCCGTGGGAGAGCAAGTACACGATCAACATCAACACCGAGATGAATTACTGGCCGGCCGAGGTGACGAACCTGTCCGAGCTGGTCGAGCCGCTGGTCGCGCTCGTGATGGATCTCACGGTGACGGGCGCGCGAACGGCGCGCCTGCACTACGGCGCGCGAGGCTGGGTCGCGCACCACAACACCGATCTGTGGCGCGCGGCGGCGCCGGTGGACGGCCCGCAGTCCGGCATGTGGCCCATGGGGGGCGCGTGGTTGTGCCTGCATCTGTGGGAGCACTTTCAATACACGCAGGACACGGCGTTTCTCGCGCGCGTCTATCCGGCGTTGAAGGGGGCGTCGGAGTTCTTCCTCGACACGCTCGTCGAGGAACCGGCGCACAAGTGGCTCGTGACGAACCCGTCGCTCTCGCCCGAGAACCGCCACCCGTTCGGCACGAGCCTCGCGGCCGGCCCCGCGATGGACATGCAGATCCTCCGCGACCTCTTCGCGAATACGATCCGCGCGGCGGAGCTGCTGCGCATCGACGAACCGCTGCGACGCGACCTGGCCGTCGCGCACGGCCGGCTCGCGCCGAATCAAATCGGCCAGGCAGGGCAGCTTCAGGAGTGGCTCGACGATTGGGACCTGTCGGCGCCCGATCCGCACCATCGGCACGTCTCGCACCTCTACGCTGTATTTCCGAGCGCGCAGATCACCGTGCGCGGCACGCCCGCGCTGGCCGCGGCGGCTCGCAAGTCGCTGGAGATGCGCGGCGACGAGGCCACCGGCTGGGGCATCGGCTGGCGGCTGAATCTGTGGGCGCGGCTGCAGGACGGCGGTCACGCGTACAGGATCCTGGCCCGTCTCCTCAGTCCCGATCGCACCTATCCGAACATGTTCGACGCGCAGCCGCCGTTTCAGATCGACGGCAACTTCGGCGGAACCTCCGGCATCGCCGAGATGCTGCTGCAGAGCCACGCGGGCGAGGTCGAGCTGCTGCCCGCGCTGCCCGCGGCGTGGCCGACCGGCAGCGTCAGCGGGTTGCGCGCGCGCGGCGGCTTCGAGGTGGACGTGACGTGGAAGGACGGGCGCCTCGCATCGACGACGGTGCGGTCGATCGCCGGTGCGCCGCTGCGGCTCCGTTACGGCCTGTTGATGAAGGATGTGCCGCTCGCGAAAGGCAAGGCGATCACGATTACCAGATGGTGACCCTGCTCGCCGGCGGACGGAACAGCCCGTCCCCGCTCTTCACGCCGAAGGCGCGGTAGAACGCGTCCAGATTGGCCGGCGCGCCGTTCGCGCGGAACCGTGCGGGCGCGTACGGATTCCACAGCAGCTCCTGCCGGGCGTACTCGTCGCGCTCCTTCATCTGCCACATGCGCGCCCACGAGATGAAAAACCGCTGCTCGCCGCTGAAGCCGTCGAGGGACGTGGACGCGTGGCCGCCGAGCGACGCCTCGTACGCGCGATAGGCGATCGCGAGTCCGCTCAGGTCGCCGATATTCTCGGAGAGCGTGAGTGTGCCGTTCACGTGCGCGCCGTCGAAGAGCGTGCAGGCGTCGAACTGATTCACGACCGTCCGTGTACGTCGCTCGAACGCGCGCTCATCTTCGGGCGACCACCAGTCATGAATCATGCCCTCCGCGTCGAACCTGCGGCCGCGATCGTCGAAGCCGTGGCCGATCTCGTGGGCGATGATCGCGCCAATCGCGCCGTAGTTGACCGCATCGTCCGCATCCGCGGCGAAGAGCGGCGGCTGCAGCATCGCGGCCGGCACGATGATCTCGTTGCGCGACGGACTGTAATACGCGTTCACTGTCTGCGGCGCGACGATCCACTCGCCGCGGTCCTGTGGATCGGAGACGAGGGCCATGCGACGGTCGTTCTCGAAACGCAGCGCCCGCTCCACGTTCCCGATCAGGTCGTCGCGCTTGACGACGAAGCCGCGATAGTCGCGCCATCGGTCCGGATACCCGATGCGTGTCTTCAGGCGCGCGAGTTTCCTCGCCGCCTGCGATTTCGCACGCGCGGACATCCATTCGCTTTCCGCGATCGCCTCGCGGTACGCGTCGACGAGACGGTTCGTGAGCGCGCCGACGCGGGCGCGCGCGGCGGATGAGAAGTGTTTCTCGACGTAGAGCCGCCCGACCGCGTCGCCCAGATATGCGTTGACCAGGCTGACGCCGCGCTTCCACCGCGTGCGCGGCTGCTCCTGTCCGGAGAGGACGCGGCCGAAGAACTCGAACCGTGCGTCGCCGAACGCATCGTTGACGTATGGCGCCGACGCCGTGATGTAGCGTGCCGCCAGCCACGCCTTCCACGCGTCGAGGGGCGAGTCGGCGACGAGCGTCGCGAACGCTTTGAAGAACGACGGCTGCGTGAGGATGACGGCGGGAACGCGATCGATGCCTTGCGGCGCGGCCCAGGCGCGCCAGTCGAAGCCGCGCATCTGGCTCGAGAGATCGGCGAGCGTGAATCGCGCCGCCGATTTCGCGGGGTCCCGCGCCTCGGCGTGTGGCGTCTGAATTCTCGCGAGCGCCGTCTCGAGCGCGATGACGGCGCGGGCGTCGTCGCTCGGGCGCGCGCGTTCGGTCAGCTCGAAGATGGTGACGAGATACGTTTCATACTTCGCGCGGACGTCGGCGTACGCCGGATCGTCCTTCAGGTAGTAGGCGCCATCGGGCAGCAGCGTGCCCGCCTGCGAGAGCAGCACCGTCGGCTGTCCGGCCGCGTCGCTCCCGACGCTGCCTTCGAACGGCCCGCCCGTCCCAATCGCGGAAAGTCGTCCCATTTCCGCGGCCAGATCGCGCGGCCGACTGATCGCGTCGATCTTCTGCAGCTCGGGCCTGATGGGCGCGGCCCCGAGCGCCTCGAGCCGCGCGGTGTCCATGACGCTCGCGTAGAGGTCGGCGATTTGCTGCGCCGGCGAGCCGGGCGCGCGGCCGGGTGATGCCGCCGTCGCCTCGACGATTGCGCGGACGTCCGCTTCGACGCGGTCCGCCAGCTCGGTGAAGGTGCCATACGACACGCGGTCCGCCGGAATGTCGGCCCGCGCAAGCCACGCGCCGTTCGCGAACCGATACAGATCGTCCTGCGGCCGGACGCCGCGATCGATCGAGGCGAGGTCGAGCCCGGAACGAAGCGCCGGCGATTGAGGCGGGTCGCCGGCGACGGTCACGATTCCCGTCAGAGCAGCCGCCGCGCAGACGAATAGGGCTCTCATACATGCGTT
>QHWR01000156.1 GCA_003223835.1 Acidobacteriota bacterium
CACTGGCAGTTCCAGATGTACAACTACGGGTTCGAGCGGTTCGTCGGGATGCTCGAGAAATACCCGCGTGTGAATTTCATCGGACACGCGCAAACATGGTGGGCGAACATCGATCGGAACCATCACGACCAGACCGTGCTGTATCCGAAGGGCCCCGTGACAGCGGGTGGGCTGACCGATCGCTATCTGACCGATTATCCGAACATGTATGGCGATCTGTCCGCCGGTTCAGGGCTCAACGCGCTGACGCGGGACGAGGGCTTCACGCGGGATTTCCTCGTGCGGCATCAGGACAAGCTCCTGTTCGGCAGCGACTGCACCGATACCGAAGGCGCCCCTCCCGCCTGTCAGGGCGCGCAGACCATCGGCGTCATTCGCCGTCTTGCGGCGAGCAAGCGCATCGAACGGAAGCTCCTGCACGACAACGCGAAACGGCTGCTCCGCCTGTGACGGCGGTGGCCGTCCCGAGAGAGGTTGACTACGGAACCGGCGGCGCGCCCCCTTCGATGAACGCCCGGTGCAGGCCCCGGACGGCATCGTCCAGATGCCGGCTCGGTATCAGCCACGTGATCCGGAACGAGGAGGTCGCCATCCCTGCGGCGGTGATCCCTTCCTGCCCCAGGAACGCGAGACCGCGACGCGAGGTGACATAGCTGGCGTTGATGCCCGCTCCTATCACGCTGACTGCGCCCAACCCATCGGTCAGCGAAGCACCGCTCCCAAACCGGCGCCCGAGTTCCTCTCGCAGCCGTCCTTCGTCGTGCAGATTCTCGCGGGACACGATCAGCGTGAGACCGTCGCATCCGTGGCCGAAGGACGCCAGGTGAAGCTGCTTGCCGCTCACGTGACGTCCATCGAGCAGCTCGAGCAGCGCGTCCGGATCGCCGGGACTCTGCAGCACGAGCACGTCGCGTTCGCTCGCAACGCCCGCGACCGTACCGGGAATCCGGGGCGCATGGCGGCGAACGACGGTGCCGTCCGACGAGGGATCGGCGCCCGGAAGCGCGGACGTCGTGGCGCGCGCGTAAATCGCGATCCCGCGCTCCTTCGCAAACTCGATCGCCTGAGCGCTCAGGACCCTGGCGCCCGCCTCCGCGAGTTCCTGCGTTTCTTCGTACGACAGCGTGCCGATGCGCCGCGCGGTCGGCACGACGCGCGGATCCGCCGTATACACGCCGTCCACGTCTGAACAGATTTCGCAGTACTCCGCACCAAGCGCGGCGGCCATCGCGACAGCCGTGGTATCGCTGCCGCCGCGCCCGAGCGTGGTGACTTCGCGGCGGTAAGAGACGCCCTGATATCCGGCGATCACGACCACTCGACCGCGCTCGAGCTCGTCCTGAACGCGGAACGGCCGCACCTCGATGATGCGCGCGTCGACATGACGATCGTTCGTGATGATCCCCGACTGGCTGCCCGTAAAGCTGATCGCGTCGCCGCCCAGCTCCCGGATCGCGATCGACAGCAGCGCCATCGAGATCCGCTCGCCGGCCGACAGCAGCATGTCCAGCTCGCGCCGATCGGGGTTTGCCGACACCCGCTTCGCCAGCGACAGCAGCTCGTCGGTCGTGTCGCCCATGGCCGACACGACCACCGCGACATCGTAGCCCGCGGCCCGGGTCCGCATGATGCGCGCGGCAACCTGCCGGATCCTGTCGACATCCGCGACGCTGCTTCCCCCGTACTTCTGGACGACGATTGGCATCGGGCTCGATCTTAAGCCACGCGGCGCGGCAGGGGCAGGGTTGGGTCTTGCGCTCGCCACGGACGGCGACTACCCCCAGACGTTGCGAATGATCGCGGCGATCCGGTTCGTCCTCGTATCGACGACGATCAGATCGTCGCCAACGAAGTAGCGTTGGTAGTACGGCGGAACCGCGGGGAGCCGCACGAGGAGCGGTGCCGGCACCGGCACGAGCCGCTTCTCGAGTCCAGGCGGCAGTTGGCCGCGCTCACGGAGCTGTTTGCGCAGTCCGGGCGGCAGCGATTCACGCTTGGCGAGTCCCGGGGGCAGCGATCCGCGGCGCCCGTAGTCGCGGATCACGCGGACGTGGCCGTCGCGGTCGATCGCGATCGCCTCGGTCCTTGCTTCCGGCTTGCCCGTCTGGTGCGCATGCCCACGGCCATGGCCACGTCCCTGGCCAGCAAGCGCGCCGCCTGGTGACACGCACACGCCTGCGGTCAGCAGCACCACGAAAACCGAGACTCTGGTTTTGCTCATCGATCACCTCGGCAGTTCGCCACCTCTTCGATGATAACGTCGCAATCTTCGCGCCATCGCCGACCGGCAGTGAAGAGCCGGCCACGAACCCGCGACCTTGCAGACCGCTTGGAGGACCCCATGCTGGAGCGAATCGTCCGTCTCTCCTTGCCGGCGGCGGCGCTCATCGTCGGGGGAGGCTTGGCCTTCCCGACGGCCACTCCCTCATCGCAAGTGGAGGCTCCACCAGTGTTCGCCGTGCAGTGTGCGGGCTGCCACGGCGAGCAAGGCCTCGGCACCGCGAAAGGACCGGCGCTCGCGATGAATCAGCGGGTGGCGGAACAGTCGGCCGACCAGCTCGCGGCATATCTCCAGCGCGGCAACGTGGCCGCGGGCATGCCGTCGTTCGCCGACCTGTCCCCGAGCGATCGCGCGACGCTCGTCCGCTACGTGCTGCGTCTCAACGTCGACACCATCACGAAGCCGGCCCCGATCGGTGCGACGGCTCGCCCGACAGCGTGGGGCGCCCCACAACCAGGAGACTGGCGCACCTACAACGGCTCCGATTCCGGCAATCGGTTCAGCCCGCTCGAGCAGATCACGACGGCCAATGTGGCCAGGCTCAACCTGAAGTGGGTGTTCCCCATTCAGTATTTCGGGCTCGAGACAACGCCGCTGGCGGCGGACGGGGTGCTGTATGTCACAGGACCCAACCAGGTGTTCGCCATCGACGCCCGGAGCGGCGGTCAGTTCTGGCAGTACTCGCGGCCACCCAGCGCCGGTCTGGTCGGCGACGCCCGGCTGGGTACCAACCGCGGCGTCGCGCTGCTTCGCGACAAGATCTTCTTCGTCACGGACAACGCGCACCTGCTCGCGCTGGATCGCGCCAGCGGCAAGCTCCTTTGGGAAACGCAGATGGCGCCGGACACAACCGGGCAGCACGTCGGCGGCACCATCGCCCCGCTCATCGTCCACGATACTGTTGTCGCAGGCGTGGCCGGCGCGGACCACGGGATTCGCGGATTCGTCGCGGCGTTCGCACCCGAGACCGGCGCGGTGGTATGGCGGACATGGACCGTGCCGCGTCGCGGCGAGCCGGGCAGCGAGACGTGGCAAGGCGCGGAACCCGTCACGGGCGGCGGGTCGACGTGGCTCACCGGCTCATACGACGCCTCGTCGGACACTCTCTATTGGGCGACCGGCAACCCGTGGCCCGATTCCAACGACGTCGATCGCCCTGGCGACAATCTCTACACCAACTGCGTGCTCGCCCTGAACGCCAGGACCGGCGAATTGAAGTGGCACTATCAGTTCACGCCTCACGATCTGAAGGATCGGGATGCGACCGAGCCGAACGTGCTGGTGGACACCGTCTACCGAGGCAAGCCGTCCAAGCTCCTGCTTCACGCGGATCGCAACGGCTTCTTCTACGTGCTGGATCGAACGAACGGGAAAGTGCTGCTGGCGAAGCCGTTTCTCCGCCGCGTGGATTGGGCGTCGGGCGTCGATCTCGACGGGCGGCCGATGGTAAAGGATCCACGCGGCTGCCCAAGCGATGCCGCCAACTGGTCCTCGGCCGCGTACTCACCGCAGACCGGGCTCTACTACTTCCTGGCGCTGGAAGAGTGCGTCGGCGACAGGCCCGGCGGCTACCCTGATCAGACGGGCCAGCGCTTCCTGCGCGCGGTGAACATCGAGACCGGCGACATCGCGTGGGAGATACCGCAACCGGGCGCCGCGCGCGCGAAGACGTGGAGCGGCGTGCTGGCCACGGCCGGCGGGTTGATTTTCTACGGTCAGCCCAACGGCGGCTTCGCGGCGGTCGATCAGCGCACCGGCAAAACGCTGTGGCACTTCCCGACGAACGTGCGCATGAAAGCCTCGGCAATGACGTTCGCCGTGGCTGGCCAGCAGTACGTCGCGGTCGCCGCCGGACCCAACATCCTGTGCTTCGGTCTGTGACCGAATCCCCGAGCCGCCCCCGCGACGGCTACTCGTGCCGCACAGCCTCCATCGGATCGATCGACGCCGCGCGGCGCGCCGGAGCAAGACAGGCGATCACGGCGACGGCCAGCAGCAGGACGGTCACGCCGCCAAGGATGACCGGATCGCGCGAGCTCTCGGTCACCCACTGTGAGGCGACCTTGTCGAAGATCACACACAAGAGCACGCCGGCCAGCAGCCCCGCACCAACATTCCAGGACGTGCCCGAGAGCACCATGCGCACGACGTCCCGCGCCCTCGCCCCGAGCGCCATGCGGATGCCGAATTCGTTGGTTCTCGTGGCGACGCCGTAGGACACCACGCTGTAGAGTCCCACCGCGGAAAGCGCCAGCGCCAGGATCGAGAAGATGCCGAACAGCCTCGCGACCAGCCGCTGTTGCGCGTACTCGGGAAGATTCGTGATCCAGCCCTGCAGATCCCGTACGCGCATGACCTGCTGTTCGCGATCGACGCCAACGAGCTCGGCGCGCACATCGCGCAGGATCGACAGCGGGGGCACGCGCGTACGCACGAGTATCTGAGTGAACATCCGCATCTTCAACGTGTACGGCACGTAGAACGCGGCCTTGATCGGATTGCGCAGACCATCGTTGCGCGCGTCGGCGACGACGCCGACGATCTCGATCCATCCGTCGGCGCCAACCGAGGCGGGGGAATACGGCGGTTCGTCCTTGATGTTCACGAACCGCAACCTGCGGCCGATGGCATCCCCGTTCGGCCAGTACTGCCGGGCCATCGTCTGGTTAATCACTGCAAGGGGCGCTCCTCGCATGATTTCGTCACGGCTCCAGACGCGTCCCTGCGCCACGGGGATGTGGAGAAGCGGAAAGTACTCGGAGCTGACGAGATTGGCCCGAGCGACCGGCTTCTCGAGCGCGCTGCTGCCGAGAATCTCGAGCGGGCTGTCGCCTCCATTCGACGGTGGCGTCGCGTTGGTCGAGATCCCGGCCGAGACAACCTGCGGCATCGCGGCGACGGCTGCCCGGAGCCGCTCGAAATATTCGGATCGCTCCTTCCACGTCTGGTAGGTACCGTCGTGGACGGGGATCGGGAGGGACATGGTGTTCCGAGGGTCGTACCCGAGGTCTGCGTTCGCCAGCCGCAGGAACCCCTTTCCGGCCGCACCAGCGACGGTCAGCATCAGAAGCGTCAACGCGACCTGGACCGCGACCATGACGCGATGAATCCGTCGGCCCTGCGCACTGCCGATCACCCGTCGAGTGCCGGCCTGCACGACACGGCCGAGGTCCGGGCGCGAGAGCTGGACCGCCGGCCAGACGCCGAACACGATCGCGGTCACGACAGCCAGAGCCGTGCTGAACAGCAGGACCGGCAGGTTCATCTCGATGACCGATTCGGCGGCGAACGAGTTGGTCGGCACCCAGGCAACGATCAGCGCGAGGCCCTGCCACGCGATCAACACACCCAGCGCCGCACCGGCCACGGCGATCGCGAGCGCCTCCGTCAATAACTGCTGCACGATGCGGACACGTGCGGCTCCGAGGGCGGTCCGCACGGCGAGCTCCTGCTGGCGGTGCGCCCCGCGCACCAGCAGCAGTATCGATACGTTGGCGCAGCCCACGAGCAGGAGTGACGTCACGGCGCCGAGCAGCAGAAAGAGCCTCGGCCCCATCGGCCGCGCGAACATCTCGACGATGCTGCGCAGGTTGACTCGAAACGTGTCCGGGTAGCGCCCTGGGGTGTGCGTCGCGAACTCCTGCAGAATGGGCTGCAGCTCGGCATTCGCTTCCTCGGTGGATACGCCCGGCCGGATTTTGAGGGTCACGCCGTAATAGATGTTGGGCTCCGGCCTGATCTTGAGCGGCAGGTAGAGGTCCGCTTCACGCCAGCGAAACCGTGGGGGCATCACGCCGACGATTTGATAGTTTTTGCGAACGAGTTGGAGCGTGCGCCCGACCACGGCCGGGTCGCCCAGGTAATACCGCTGCCAGAATTGGTAACCAAGCACCACGACGCGTGCCGGGTCCTGACCGGGAGGCGCGTCAGCGGGGATGAGCCATCGTCCCATGAGGGCCGGAACACCCCAATGGTTCGGCGCGTTGGGTGAGATGTACGACGCGACGACATCTTCAGGGATGTCGCCATCAGTGGTCGTGAGGTTCCATCCATCTTCCCCCACGACGCTTTCGACAGCCCTTGCCTGCCGAAGCTGCTCCAACTGAGCACCGGTCATGCCCGGATACCGGAAACGGCCGGCGTTGTCCCGGAGGGCGAGCTGCATCATTCGATCGGCGCCCACGTAAGGGAAGGGGTTGATCAGGACGCCGTAGACGACGCTGAATACCGCGCTCGTGGCGCCTATTCCAAGGGCCAGCGAGAGGACGGCGGTAAGCGCGAACCCGGGACGGCGGCGTAATTCCCGTGTCGCATAGCGAAGATCGGCGATCACCGAGCTCATACCATGGCTTGGACGAGGACAATGGGGGGAGGGTTGGTGGGGGCAGACGCTGTTTATAATGCGCGATCACCAGTGAGGTTCTACTTATGCCAAGACATTTAGTCACCGCATGTGCTGTGCTTTCCGCAGTGAGCCTGTTCGCGCCCGGCGTCGGACGCGCGCAGACGTTCAAGGTCGAGAAATTCGATATCAAAGGCGAAGGGGGGACGGACTACGTCTCCGTCGAAGCGGCCACGGGCCGCGTCTTCGTGTCGCGCAGCACCCACGTGATGGTGGTCGACGGAGCGACGGGCAAGGTGCTTGGCGACATTCCGAACACGCCGGGCGTGCACGGCGCGGGGATCGCCACGAAGGCGGGCCACGGCTTTACGACCAACGGTGGCGACCAGACCGTGACAATGTTCGACCTGAAAACGCTTGAGGTGATCAAGCAGATCAAGGTCGGCCCCGGTCTCGACGGCATCATGTACGACGAGCCCGACGACAAAATCATTCTCACGAATCACAGCCGGCCGATCGGAACCCTCACGGCCATCGATCCGGCGAGCGGCGACATCGTTGCGACCGTCGAGCTGGAAGACACCGCCCCCGAGGGTGCCGCTGCAGATGGCAAGGGGCGCATCTTCGTCAACAACGAAGGCAAGAACACGATGCAGGTGATCGACGTGAAAACGTGGAAGGCGATCGCGTCGTGGCCGCTCGCGCCGTGCGAAGGACCAACGGGGATCGCCTATGACAAGGCCTCCAACCGCATTTTCTCCGGATGCAGCAATACCTCGGTCGTCGTGGACCCGAGCACGGGGAAGGTCGTGGCGCCCATCAAGAACGGCACGCGCGTTGACGCGCTCGGATGGGACGCGTCGAAGAAGTTGATCTACATTCCGAACGGGGGCGAGGGCAACGTCACCGTCGTCCATCAGGATTCGCCCGACGCGTACACCGTGGTCGCTACGGTGCCGACGTTCGCGGGAGCCAAGACCATCGCCGTCGATCCGGCGACTCACAACGTGTACCTCTTCCAGCCCGAGTGCGGTCCGGCTCCGCCGCCCCCGCCCGACGCGCCGCCACCGGCGCCAGGACGCGGGCGTGGCCGCGGTCCTCAGGGACCGATCATCGCCGCATGGTTCATCGTCATTAGACAGTAAGCATCGCAAGCGGGCGAGCGTACCACCGGTACGCTCGCCGTCCCTACGATTGTCTCTGTCAGGCGCCTTGGCGGGTGTTATGCTCTCGCCTTCCCTCCATGCGCATCGCCGTCGACTGCCGATTTCTCGGTCTCGGCCCCGTCCTGATGACCCGTGGGATCCCTCGATACACCCAGCAGCAACTGCGCTCCGTTCTGCAGCTCGACGCGGACAACGAGTACATCCTCCTTTGTCCTCCAGACGGAGACCGGCGGCACCTGCATCGCGATATTCGGACAGCGCCCAATGTGTCGTTCGAGACGTCTCCTGGCGCGCGCCGCAGCGGTCTCCCCGATCGCGCGCTGACGCTGCGGGAGACGGAGATCTTCGAACGCTGGCTGATCCGCGAGCGCGTGTCCCTGTATCACGCGACGGTCCCGTGGCTGCCGGTCGCGACGGTGTTCCCGGCCATCTACGCCTGTCCCGTCGTGGGTACCGTCTACGACGTGATCCCGTCGTTGTTCCCCGAGCATCTGGTGCCGGGACTCCGGGAAGGCTGGTTCGTCGCCGTCGAGCAACTGCGGCGCTCCACTCGCCTGATCGCGATCTCGGCGGTCACCGCCCGCGACACGACCTTCCACCTCGGCGTGCCGCCGGAGCGCATCGACGTGGCGCATCCGTTCGCGGAGCGGTGGTTCCGGCCGCTCGA
>QHWR01000384.1:0-1491 GCA_003223835.1 Acidobacteriota bacterium
GTGCTCCCGATCGAACGCGTCGTTCGACCGGATCAGGTTCAGCTCGGTCTGCACGAGCACCCGTTCCTGCTCGCGCTGCGCAATGTCGGCGGTGTTGCGGGACAGGTTGGCGCCGTTCAGCAGGGCCGCCGCAGCCACGCCGGCGTCGCTCTGCGCATCCAGCTCGCGCCGGCGCGCGACGAGTTCGTCCGAGCGCTCGGCGCTCAGCTCTTCGGCCGCCGTTCCCGAAGGCAGCACCCGCGCGACGGCGCTGCGGACGAGGGCTCGATCGGTCGTATACCCCTGCACGACGCGGACGCTCGGGTCCGTCGCAAATACACCGACACGGACGCCGGACTCGCCGCTCATCGGCACGTAGTCGAGCGTCGCCCGCTGTGCCAGCCGCAGCGAGTCGGCGGAGAGATGGTCGAACACGAGCGCGGTCGTCGCCTCGTCTTCCGGCGTCGGCTGCGCGGAAGCCGGAGCATCGGGCGTCACCACGACCGTCCGGTTCGGCGACCGCCATGCGACGCCGACGCCGATGCCCCCTCCGTGCGACACGCGCGTGAAGGAGTCGATCCTCTGCCGCACGCCGTCCTCGAACACGTCGAAGTCGCGGACCGAGAGATCCATCATGGGCCGTCCGTGTTTGTCGCGCACGACGACGTCCACCAGGATGGCGGTGGTCGTCGCGGTGAAGGCCTGGCGCTGCTGCGCCGCCGGATCCGACGCAAGGCCGGCGAGCAGCAGAACGGCGAGTGGACGGCCGCATCCGATCATTCCGTGATCCTGACGATCGTCGAGCGGGAGATCTGGCGGCCGCCCTGCTTGACGGCGGCCTGCAGCTCGTACGTGCCCGGCGCGAGGCGGTCGATGGGAAGCCGGCCGACCTGTTGAACGCGCCCTGAGCGATCGGGTGCGGCGAGCGCCATCGGCACCTCGGCGATCCGGCTGCCGTTCTGCAGCAGTTGCAGGACCGATTCGGGCGCCGGTCCGCCCGATCCCGGATACACAACGAAGTAGAAGCCGATTTCCTTCGAAGTCTTGCTGATGGGTTCGCCAAGACTGGGATACAGCACGGTGTCGTTGACCAGGAACGGGTTCTCCGCGCGGCGATCCTTCTCCGGCACCTTCTCGCCGCGCCTCACGATCATGAGGCTGCTCATGCGCAGCGCGGCCGGATCGACTTTCGGCACTTCGACCGTCGAGAAACGGACGCTCGATTTGGCCGACGGGGCGTCGTACACAATCGTCTCCATCGTGTAGACGCCTGACGGAAGCTCCGGTTCGCGGTAGAAAATCACTTCCCCCTGCCTCGCCCGTTCGAGGTCGGCGATCGGCCCTTTCACCTCGTAATGCTGGCTGACCTTTCGCGCGAGCTGGTTCTGCTGGTCGAGGAAGCGCACGAGCACCGCGAAGTCGGATGTATAGATCTTGCCGTCCTCGGCCGGCGCGAACGTCAGCGGGGCAGTTTTGACATCGACGAGCACCGGGGCGAGGCCCGGGCGGTCG
>QHWR01000384.1:1525-3699 GCA_003223835.1 Acidobacteriota bacterium
CTGCTCGAGCGCGCCGAGCGCAGGCGCTTCCCACGAATTGATCGGCACGCCACCCGGATCGCGCACGGCGAAATAACCCTTCCGCGCCGCGACCGTAACGCCTGGCCGCGAGACCTTGACGTCGATCGTGCGGAAATGGCCGTCGTACGTGTCGTTCGACGGCGTGTAGCCGAGCAGGTAATAGTTGCGCAGGTCGTTCTCGATGCGATCGAACCCCTGGCGGAGATTGTTCGTGCTCTCGAAGAGCAGTCCTCCCGTGTCCCGCGCCAGCTCGCCGAGGCCGGTGTGCGGATCCTGGCGGAGGACGTCCTCATTCTTTTCGAGGTCCTTCATCAGCGGCGCGTCGGTCTTCGTGTTCTGCGCGTAGCCGGTATCGATGCCGCGGCGGCCGGCCTGGTTGACGGTGTCGCGAATCTTCCCCTGCTCGCTCTCGGCGCGCAGGCCCGCGGCGTCCATCGTGTAGATGCTGACATTCGCGCGATTGGCCGCGTCGATGACGCCGAGGAACAGGCGATGAACGGCCGGCGGAATCGCCACGCCTTCAGAGAAGAAGACGAGGCTCTTGCGGCCGGGCAGCGGACGCATGCCGCCGATGATCGCGAACAAGCCGTTCGTCGTCGCGTAGCCTTCCTGGTTGCGAGCCATGACGTCGAAGTCGCGAATCATGTTCGCTTCCATCTGCGCGAGCTGCGCGTCGCCCGCCGCGGTTCCCATCTGCGGCGCGCCGCCTGGGCCGCCGGCGCTCGAGGGCGTTGCACCCTGCCTGGCCGCGGCCGCAGCCTGCTCCAGGTTCTGTTTGCGCTGCTGCTCTTCCGGGTTGCTGAATTGCGAGGACGCGCGGCCCGCCATCTTGTCGAGCGCCTGCCGCAGCACGCGCGCGTTGCGCGTGAACGGGGCGTACGGCGTCAGCGCGAGATCGACGCTGAAAATGCCGAAGTAGTCCGGCGTCTGCTCTTTCGTGCCCAGATAATTCTTCGCCGCCTCCACCGCGAGGCGCCGCGCCTCAGGGCTGAGGCGGTCGAACACGAGCGCCGTCACGGTAGGACCGCTGTTGACCGGCGGAGGGGAACCGAGCTCTGTCCCGGGCGTGGCGGTCACGACGGGCACGGCAGGTGCGGCGGGAACCGCGCCGTCGGAGACCAGCGTGAACGATCCGATCTTCTGCGGCACGCCGTCCTCGAACACCTCGAAGTCGGACGCCGTCAGGCCGCGCACGGGTTCCCCGCGCTTGTCGCGGACGACGACGTCGACCAGCACCGCGGTGACGCGTCCCTCGACGCTGCCCGTCGCGCGCTGGGCCGGCGGCTGCTGCGCGCGGCCCGACGGAACAGCAGTCAAGACAAGAGCGGCAACGATCCAGACAAACTGGCGCATCGGGTTGTTTCCTGCAATTGGTGAATTCGTGAATTACTTCTTTCCCCCCACCGACTGCGGCCCAGTGCGGCGCGTGCGCGCCAGGCGGTCGAGCCGGGTGAACTCGTCGCGCTCGCGCGTGGCGTCCGCCAGCCGGCCGGCGCGCTGGTAGGCGCGCGCGAGCTGGAAATGCAGGCTCGGGCTCTCCGGCGCCAGTTCGATGCCGGCCGTCAGCTCGACGATCGCGCCGTCGATGTCGCCTGTCTCCAGGAGCGCCTGGCCGAGCGCCTTGTGTGCGGGGAACTCACCCGGCGCGGCGGCAACCGCCTGCTTCGCCCAGGCCAGCGCCGTCTGCGCGTCGCCGCGGTTCAGATACTCGAACGCGATCTGCATCAACGACGCCGCGTGTCCCGGCTGCAGCTCCAGCTCGCGCTTGAACTCCTCGATTGCCTTGTCCGCCTTCTCCTGCAGCAGGAGCACGGCGCGTGCGTAGTGCACGTTCGGCGTCTCCGGATAGCGATCGGCGAGCGCGTCGAATGCCTTTTCCGCCGCGGCGGTGTTGCGCGTCGCCATCATGTAGCTGGCGCGCCCCGCCATCAGCACCATCTCGCGGCGATCGGCGGGCAGCTCCGACGGCAGCAGCGGCATCCGGAGCGTCGCGATCCCCATCGCCTCGATCACGCGCGGATTGTCGTCGCCGGTCGCCGCGAACTCGCCGAGGGTTTCGAGCGCCTGCTCGAACTGCTCCGCGCGCGCCATCAGCACGGCCAGGTGATAGCGGCTGACGCTCGCAAGCTCCGGAGCGTCGCCGACGCCGAGCG
>QHWR01000035.1:0-15163 GCA_003223835.1 Acidobacteriota bacterium
GCCATCGCGGCGACGGTCATCGGCGGCACCAGCCTGATGGGAGGCGAAGGGGGCCTCGGCGGGACGATCGTCGGCGCGCTCATCATGGGCGTCCTTCGCAACGGACTGAACCTGCTCGGCGTGTCGTCGTTCGTCCAACAAATCGTGATTGGCCTGGTCATCGTGTTCGCCGTCGTGATCGATACCTCGCTCAAATCGAGAAGACCCTGAGCATAAAGGAACAACCATGCGCCTGATTCGTCTCGCTACGCTCGTGCTCGCCGCCGCCGCGGTCGCCGCGTGCAATCGCGCGCCCGGCCCTGCAGCGGCGCGGCCTCGCGTCGCGCTCGTCTTGAAGACGGTGAACAATCCGTTCTTCATCGACATGCAGCGCGGCGCCGAGCAGGCGGCAACCGATCTCAATGTGGATCTCGTCGTGCAGGCGGCCGAGCGCGAGACCGACGTCGACCGTCAGATGCAGATCGTCGAGAATCTCATTCAGGCGCGCGTCGGAGCGATCGCGCTCACACCATCGGGCTCTCGTGAACTGGTGCCGGCGGTCGGCAAGGCGAACGCCGCGGGCATTCCGGTGGTCGTCGTCGATACGCGTCTGGACAAGCAGGCGGCAGCCGGTGTGAAAACCGTGACGTTCGTCGGATCGGACAACTATCGCGGCGGACAAATCATCGGCGAGTACCTCGTGTCCGCATCGGGCGGCCATGCCCGCGCCGTGGTCCTCGAAGGCATCCCCGGGCACGAGACCGGCGACTCGCGGCTGCGCGGATTCCGGGACGCGATCAAGAGCGCGCCGGACGTGGTCGTCGTGGCATCGCAGCCGGCCAATTGGGAGCGCGATCAGGGCTTCACCGTCTTTCAGAACCTCATGCAGGCGCACCCCGATGCGGACACGGTGTTTGCGTGCAACGACATGATGGCCCTCGGAGCGGTCGAAGCGATCGCAGCGGCCGGAAAGACGGGGAAGATCCGCGTGCTGGGCTTTGACGCAATCGACGACGCCCGGCGCGCGATCCTCGACGGCCGGATGGCGGCGACCGTCGCCCAGTTCCCCGACCGGATGGGGCGGCAGGCGATCGAATCAGCGGTGAAGGCGCTCAGGGGCGAGCCGGTTCCCGCAGAAATCGGCGTCCCGATCGAGCTCGTCACCAGGACGAACGCGGCGCCCGGGAGCGTGAAATGAAGGTGCGTTCGGGTCCGGCGAACGAACGAGCAATAGCGAGTGAGCCATCCGCCTTCGCGCTTTCACCTTCGCGCTATCGCGCTTCGGTGAGGGACTGCGCTACGGCGAGACAGGCGCGAGCGGAGCGGAGTGGGCGTGGGGCCCCATGTAGCGAAGCGAGCTTGGCGGAGTGGAGGGATCCCCGCCATTCAAGCGAAGACCGGAGCGGGGCCGGGGTCCCCGCGAGCGCGCGTGTCGGGGAGTCCGAGGGGCGAAGCCCCTCGGGAAAACTATGAAGCTCAAAGTGGGTCTCATCGGCCTCGGACGGCTCGGCCGCGTCTACGCGCGCGATCTATCGTCGCGTATCGCCGAGGCCCGTCTTGTCGCCGTCGCCGACACGAATGGCGCGCTCGCAGGACAGATAGCCGCGGAATTCGACGTCCCGCGCGCGTTCGACGATCCGATGGAGCTGCTGCACTCGACCGATGTCGACGCGGCTGTCATCGCCAGTCCGACGCACACCCACAAAGCCCTCGTGATCGCGGCGGCCCAGTCTGGAAAACCCGCGTTCTGCGAGAAGCCGCTGGCGCTCTCGGTCGGTGAATGCCGCGAGATGCAGGCGGCAGTGGAGGCCCGCGGCTCGTACTTTCAGATGGGATTCATGCGACGGTTCGATCCCGGATACGCAGCCGCGCACCGGCAGATCGCGGAAGGACGCATCGGCCGCCCCGTGGTCTTCAAGTCGACGTCGCGCGATCCATATCCCCCGAGCCTCGAGTACGCGAACCCGGCGAGCAGCGGCGGGCTGCTCGTCGACATGGGCATTCACGATTTCGATCTCGCCCGCTGGTTCATGGGTGACGTCGCCTCGGTCTCTGCCGCGGGCGGCGTACTCGCGTATCCGGAAATGGCGACTGTCGGAGACATCGACAACGCCATCGCCACGCTCGTGTTCACTGACGGGCGCCTGGGAGTCGTCGATCTGAGCCGCAACGGCGTCTACGGTTACGATATCCTGACCGAGCTTCTGGGCACGGAAGGCACGATTCGGATCGGGTACCTGCGCGAGACGCCGCTGCTGATGATGACGAAGAACAACGTCGCGCACGACACGGTCCCGTATTTCATGGAGCGGTTCGAACGCGCGTACACACTGCAGCTGCAGAACTTCGCGCAAAACGTCGTGCGGGATCGCGAGCCGCCGGTGACGCTCCACGACGGCATCGAGGCGCTGCGCATCGCGCTTGCCGCGACGGCGGCGTACCGTTCAGGACAGCCTGCCGCCGTCACCGGAATCACCGTCTAGAGGACCTTTATGCGAACGGTGCATTACCGCTCCGGGCGCGCCCGCCCGCACACCTCGGCGACGCTGGTCGGCGTCACGCCGGCGCACACGCGTTGGAAGTACGTGAGCTTCGCGGCGCGCCAGATCGCGCCCGGCGGGCGCTGGCGGGGGTCCACCGGAACCGACGAAGCGTGCTTCGTGCTCCTCGAGGGCCGGTGTCAAGTCCTGTGGGACGGCGGACGCGCCGAGCTTGGACCGCGGAAAGACGTGTTCAGCGGGTACCCGCATGCGGTGTACCTGCCTCCGTCGACGCGCGTGTGCATCACGGCGGGGCCGAGGACGATCGTTGCCGACTGCCGCGCGCGATCGGAGCGCCGTCATCCCGCGCGCGTCATTGCGCCGGCGGACTGCGGATACGAACGGCGGGGCGGGGGCAACGCGACCCGGCAGATCGTGGACATCCTGCCGCCGTCGTTCCCCGCGGATCGCCTGCTCGTCTGCGAAGTGTTCACCCCCGGCGGCAACTGGTCGAGCTATCCGCCGCACAAGCACGATCGCGACAATCCCCCAGCGGAGGTTGCGCTCGAGGAAACCTACTACTACCGCTTTCGAGACGGCGACGCGTACGGGATCCAGCGGCTGTACGGACCCGGCGATCGCGGCGAACAGACCCTGACTGTCCGCCACGGCGATCTGGTGCTCATTCGAAGGGGTTATCACCCGTTTGTGTGCGCCCACGGGTGCGACGCGTACTACCTGAACGTGCTCGCGGGACGGCGCCGCAGCATGGCCGCAAGCGACGACCCGAGGTACGCGTCGCTCCGCGCGGCGTGGCCGCCGCCGGACCCGCGCGTTCCCGTCGTGCCGCCGCCGTTCCCGGTACACGCGCCCGGCGCGGGCGCTCGTACCGCCGACTGACAGTCGCGCTCGCCGCCGCCGCGCCGCACCCCGCAACAGCCGATGGCGTCGAAGTCAGACGGCCGGGGCGCACCATCCATGCGGACGAGTGTATGCTAGCGCTCACGATGAACATGTCACGCGTCTATATGCTCGCCTCCGATCACCGGTGGCAGTGGGAGGAATGGTGCGACGCCGCGAGTGTGCCCCGCTCGCGGATTTCCGAGATCAAGCGCCTCGTCCTCGAGGCCTACCTGCGCGCGCGCCACCGCGCCGACGACGTCCGCCGGCATGGAGCCCTGCTCCTCGATCATGAGTACGGCAGCGAATCGATCGCGCGCGCGAAGGCGGCGGGCGTTCCGGTCGGAAGTCCCGTCGAGAAGGCCGGCGTCTTCCCGCTCGAATGGGAGCGGACGCCGTTCCACGCGGGGGCGGAAGGCAGCAGCTTCGTCAAGGTCCTGATCCGCTACCGGCCCGAATGGCCGCAATCCGATTGCGACCGGCAGATGGCGAAGCTGCTCGAGCTTCAGGCGTGGTGCCGCGGGAACGCCGTGCCGCTGCTCGTCGAGATTATCATCGTGCGCAACGGCGAAGACGAGCGCGACTTCGAGGAGCGCGGCCGGCCCGCGCTGCTCGCGTCGGTGATCCACGACGCCTACGCGCGCGGCCTCGTGCCGGCGATCTGGAAGATCGAAGGGACGTCGAGCACGGCGGGAGCGCGCGTGATTGACGCCGCGATCTGTGAGATGTCGGGCCCGCGCCAATTAATCCTCGGCAAAGGCGCGGATGCCGCGGCGATTGCCGGCTGGTTCGACGCCGCGGCGGGCCTGCCCTCTCCTGCGGGATTTGCCATCGGACGCTCGGTCTTCATGGAGCCGGCGACCGCCTACCTGAAGGGGCTCGCCACCGACGACGAGGCAGTCGAGACGATCGCGACGCGGTATCTCGGGCTGATTGAGGCGTGGAAGGCGCGCGAGCTCGCCGCGCGCATGTCGTAGAGCGAGCCCGCCTCTTGCTTGTCCGCGCGCCGCTCGGGTGCAGGCACGCTGAACACCCTCGCGTCCGCATCGGGCCGCACGTGGGGCCTTCCGATGCGTGGCAGTCCCGTTGGCCTCGTTCGCCTGAGTAGCGGCTCTCTCATGCGCGCGGTGGGCTATTCGGATGACGAGCCAATCTTTCGTGCTCGCCGCGCGGGCGGGCAAGCGTCTCGTCCGTCCGCGCCTCCCGGTATGCCGGCAACGTGAAACGGAAGCAGGCACCGCGCCCGGTGGGCACGAGCTCGAGCGCGCCGCCGTGCGCGGTCGCGATGCCGTGCGCGATCGAGAGTCCGAGCCCCGTCCCTTCGCCGATCTGCTTGGTCGTGAAGAACGGCTCGAAGATGCGCCCGCGCATGTCCGCCGGCACGCCCGGGCCGTCGTCCTGAATCTCGAAGACGTGCATGCGCCCGTCCGAGCGCGTGCGCAGCGCGATCGTGCCGGCGCCCTCGTCCGCCGCGACCGCCTGCTCGGCGTTCAGCAGCAGGTTGACCAGCACCTGCTGCAGTTCGTCGCGATTGGCGAGCACCGGGAGGATCCCGGGCGTCAGGTCCGTCAGCACCGTGATGTTGCGCTGCATCGCGTTGTACTCGCGCAGCTCCGCCGTCGCGCGAACCAGCGCGTTGAGATCCATGACGATGCGGTCCGGGGTGTTGCGGCGGACGAACGCGAGAAGGTTCCGGACGATCTGGCCCGCGCGCGTCGCCTCGCGGCGCACCAGCTCGAGGTCGCGCGTCTCGGTCGCCGGGCGCTGATCGAGCAGCAGCTCGACGCAGCCCACGATCGTCTGCAGCGGATTGTTGATCTCGTGCGCGACGCCGGCAATCAGCTCGCCGATCGCCGAGAGCCGCTCGCTGTGGACGAGCTGATCGCGGAGCCGCAATTCGTCGGTCACGTCGCGCTCGACGCCGACGAAATGGCTGATCTCGCCCGTCCGGTCCTTCAGCGCGACGACGGTGCATCCGGCGGGAAACGTCGTGCCGTTGCGCCGCCGCCGCAGCAGGGTGCCGCGCCACAGCCCCTTCGACCGCACTTCCGAGGTCATGTGCGCGCCGAGCTGCTCGAAACCTGGCTCGATGAGATCGCGGAACGTCTTCGACGTCAGCTCCGCGCGCGAGTAGCCGAGCGCCTTCACGAACGCGTCGTTCGCGTGCTCGATGTGGCCGTCGATCCGCGTAATCACGATCAGATCGCCGGTCTGCTCGATCGCCGCCGCCAGGAGCTTCAGGCGCGCGTCCGCGCGCTGCAGCTCGCCTCCCTGCACCGACAGCCGAAGGGTCAACAGGCCGAGCCCCGCAATCGTCACGAGCGTCGTCAGAAGGATGCGGAACGAATCGCCGGGATCGCCGAGAGCCTGCAGCCGCAACAGGCCGAACCCGACTACCGGCACGAGGAACACCGGAATGGCGGACACGATCGCCGGCGCGCTCTTCACCGGCGTTTCGATCGCCGAATCGTCCTCCTGGGGCGACGGCGGCGCTTGGAGCGCGGCCCACGCGTAGCCGACGAACGGCACGATCCACGCGAGGTCGAAGAGCGTGCCGCTGTGATACGTGCCGCGGGCGATCGCCAGGCTCGTGGAGATCCGCAGGAAGAATCCGATCCCGACGCCGACCGCGAGCCGCGCGTAGGTCGCGGACCAGCGGCGGTCGTTCGCCACCAGCGCCGCCCCAACGAGACACGAGAGCAGCAGCAGCCGATGCACCTGCACGATCGCGAGGAGCGTCCCTTCCAGGTCCTGCCCCGCCGGCACGACGCTCGGCACGAGGACGAAGTACGCGTAGATGAAACCGCCGAGCATCGCGTAGCTCGTGAGATCGACGGCGATCGCCGCGGCCGCGCCCTTGCGGACGCCGTGATGCGGACGCGCGATCAGCGCGACGAGGGTGTGCCACTGCAGCCACGATGGACGGCGCAGCACGAGATCGCTGAAGGCCCAGCCGACGTGGCCGATGATCCACAGCACCATGCCGAGCAGGAAGGTGTCCCAGAAGAGCCGCTGCACCCCCGCCCACTCGGAGCGGCGGCGCAGGATGATCGCGCAGACCGCGATCGCGGGGACGAGAAGGCCGACGTTACCGTAGATCGACTGCGCTAACGGGTGCTCGCGGAAGAGCAGCCCTCCCGCCGCATAGAGCACGACGTACAGAATGCCGTACGCAAGACTGTGCGCTCTCATCCCAAGTAGTTGGATGAGCACACTTTAGCATGAAGGAGGGGCGGGCCGTAGTTCAGATTTGCTCGACGTCGATTTGCGCGCGCTGCAGCCTGCCGCTGAAGTCGATATAGATGGACTTCCATTCCGAGAAGACGTCGAGCGCCGCGACGCCCGCTTCGCGATGGCCGTTGCCCGTGTTCTTGGTGCCGCCGAACGGCAAGTGCACTTCCGTGCCGGTGTACAGATCGCGCATCGCCTGGAACGCGCGGTTGATGTCCTGCGTGTAGATCGACGCCGACAGGCCGTACTCCACGTTGTTCCCGATCGCGACCGCTTCGTCGAGCGACCTGCACGGGATGACCGAGACGACGGGACCGAAGATCTCCTCTTTCGCGATCCGCATCTCGGGCTTGACATCGACGAAGATCGTGGGCTCGTGAAAATATCCTTTCGCATACGCGCCCGTGTCGAGACGATGGCCGCCCGTCGCGAGCGTTGCCCCTTCGTCCCGGCCGATCTTCACGTACTTCATCACCGTCTGGAGCTGGCTCTCGCTGTTCGACGGGCCCATCTGCGTCTCTTCCTTCAGGCCGTCGCCGACCTTCAACGACCTGGCGCGCGCCACGAACTCGTCCACGAACCTGCGGTAGACCTTCTCGTGCACGACGACGCGGCTGGCGGCGGTGCAGCGCTGGCCGGTGGTGCCGAATCCGCCCCAGAGGCAGCCGTCCACCGCGAGCTCCAGGTTCGCGTCGTCCATAATCATGATGACGTTCTTGCCGCCCATCTCGAGGTGGACCTTCTTGAACGTCGGCGCCGCGGCCTTGTTGACGATCGCGCCCACGTCGGTGGATCCGGTGAACGAGACGACGCGCACGCGCCCGTCGGTCGTCATCGGGGTGCCGACCGCGGAGCCGTCGCCGGTCACCAGGTTGACGACGCCCTTCGGGATGCCGGCTTCGATCAGCACGTTGACGAAGTTGTACGCGGAGAGCGGCGTCTGCGAGGCCGGCTTGAAGACGACGGTATTGCCGCAGACGAGCGCCGGGATGATCTTCCACGACGGGATCGCCATCGGGAAATTCCACGGCGTGATGATCGACGACACGCCGAGCGGCTGGCGCACCGACATCGCGAACTTGTTGCGCAGCTCGGAGGGGACGGTCTGACCGAACATGCGCCGTCCTTCGCCGGCCATGTAGAAGGTCATGTCGATGGCTTCCTGCACGTCGCCCCGGGTCTCGCCGAGGACCTTCCCCATCTCGCGCGTCATGTCGCGCGCGAACGGTTCTTTGCGCTCGACGAGGATCTGCGCGGCCTTGAACAGGATCTCCGCGCGCCGCGGCGCGGGCACGAGGCGCCAGCCTTCGTACGCCTTGGCCGCCGCCTCGATCGCCGCCTTCACGTCGTCGGCCGTCGAGTGCTGGAAGAGGCCGATCAGGTCATCGGTGTTGGCGGGGTTGCGGTTCTCGAAGGTCTTCCCGGATTTCGACGCGACCCAGTCGCCGCCGATGAGGTTCTTGTAAGTGGTCGCCGTTGCTGTCGTAGGCATTCGTCCATTTTACGTCGGTCGAGGTTCTCGAGGAGATCGCGCCAGGCACTCCGGCCGGCGTCGGCGCCTCGGCTCTCGTTTGACGCGTGGCGGTCACAGCGGGATCGCAATGCTGCCGAAGCGCTCTCCTGCAGCCCTGCTCGGTTTGGGCCGATAATCCGGAGAGTCGAATTGCGCCATGGCGAAGCGAAAGGACAAACCGGCCCCGAAGCCGGAACAGACGTTCGAGGAGGCGCCGGAGGAAACGCCGCCGAAGCCGGACGACAAGCGCGACCGGGAACGCGTGCCCGTGCCGGGCCTCGTGCACGGCGAGGTGAAGGTGTTCCAGCCGATGGCGATCCTGGACATCAGCGTCGGCGGCGCGCAGATCGAGACGCCGTTCCCGCTGCAGCTCGACTCGCTGCACGACTTCCGCCTGTCGCTGGGCGACCGCTCCGTCGTCGTCAAGGGACGAATCGCACACTGCCACATCGGGGAGCTGAACGAAGGGACCGTGCTCTATCGCACGGGCGTCGAGTTCATCGAGCCGTCGGAACACGCGCAGAACGCGATCCGCGCGTTCGTCGAAGCGCTGAAGACGGCGCAGGAGATGCCCGCGATCCTCGATGGAGAATTCAATGAAGAGTGATCAATGCTAAATGCCAAAAGCGAAATGCGTTCGAACAACGTGCTTTTGGCATTGAGCATTTAGCATTGATCTTTACGATCCGCCTTCGGGCGTCCTCGCGGCGGCGATGTAGGCGTTGACCGTGCTCTCGTGGCCGGCGGCATCCACGGCGGCCACGCCAAAGACCCAATCGTCGATGTTCGCGTGCGCGAGCACGTACTCGGTGACGTTCCCCGCGAACAGCTCGTGCTCCCAGTCGGGAGCCCAGGCGTTGCGCCAGAAGATGCGGTAGCCCGCCGCGCCGGGCGACGCCGTCCACCGCAGGTGCGCGTCGTAGCCTGACGGCCGGCGGTCGATCGTCGGCTGGCCGCGTTCGTTGGTGATGACGGGCGGCGGCGGCGCGAGCGCGAGCGTCGCCATCGCGGCGGCATTCACGCGCGCGTTCTGCGCGAGATAGCTGAAATCGACGCCGTCGATCGTGTCGTTCGCGTTGTGCTGCTTCGCGTAGTTCTCGCGCGACTCGCGGAAGCCGATCGCCGCGAAGCCCTGCGCGTTCAGCGCGCTGTGGTCGCCTCCGCGGCTGAACCGGTCGCGCCGCGCCATCAGGCGGATGCGGTGCGACGGCACGTACCCGGCCGCGATGCGCCGCGTGAACTGCGCGAGCGACCGCGACGGCGAGTCCTCAGGCCCCTCCGAATAAATCCGGATGGTCGCGCCGTCGACGATCCCGTCTCCGCCGTGCGAGTTGCCGACGATGTCGTTGTTGAACCAGGCCTGGATCGGAAGCTTCTGCTCCTTCGCGGCCTTGGCGTGCGCGGCGGCGCCCACGAGTCCCTGCTCTTCGCCGGCGACGGTCATGAAGACGAGCGTGGCGTCGAATTCGATCCCGCTCTCCGCGAACACGCGCGCCAGCTCCATCGACAGCACCGTCCCGCTGCCGTCGTCGTTCGCGCCGGCCGCGGGCAGCGCGGGATTCGGCGGAGGCGTGGTCGCCTGCGTGGGGGCGACCCCTTCGCGCGATCCTGTCGTGTTCAGCCCTTCCTGTCCGCGCGCCCCGAGGTTGACCGAGTCGTAGTGTCCGCTGACGTAGATCCGCCGCGGCGTTTTTCCGGGAAGGACCGCCATCACGTTCCGCAGCTCGAAGGGACCCGTGCAGCGGCGCGACGTCAGCCCCGGGTGCGTATCGAAGCTGACCTGCAGCTTCGGATTCGTGCGCGTCAGCTCGTCGAAGATCCATTGCCGCGCGGCGCCGACGGCGTCGGGCGCGTTCGGGTCGGAGCAGGTGTTCCGCGTCTTGAAGCTCGAAAGCTTCGTCAGCAGTTGCCGCATGCGCTCCTCGGAAACCGACGTGATCAATTTCTGGATTCTCGGATCGAGCCCGGCGGGGGCGGCGGCGGGCGGCGCCTGAGCGGCCGCCGACAGGTGAACGAGGGACGCGGTCAAGGCCATGGCCAGCGGAAGCCGCTTCATCTATCGCACCTTCACGTGTTCGAGGTAATCGCCGGATGGGATCCGCGTGGCGCGGCCGAGCGGCGCGTTGTAGAAGTACACCCACGCCGCCGCGCGACGGCCGTCGGGCAGCGTCACGTCGGTCTGCGCGCGCGTGTAGAGGCTGCGGTCCGGATCGCTGTGACGGTAGCCTTCGATTTCGTCGAGCGCGGCCAGCACGGTCGCCGGCTCCGACATCTCGTAGACTTCGCCCCAGACGGCGCCGTCGCTCGCGGGCACGGCGGCCGGATAGATCCCGACGTCGAACAGCGCGGCCTGGATCGATCCCCGCCCGATGTAGGTGAGCTTGTTGTCGATCCCGGCGCGCCGGCGCCGGTCGAAGCCCGCCATCAACGTGCCGTAGAAAAACACGAGGTCAGCCACGGGAACCGGAGTGAAGAGTACACCAAGTAAAGGTGCTAAGGGTGCTGGGGTGCCGGAGTACATGCTAAGGCCGGTCGCGGTGACCGGCCTTAAGTCCGTGCGAGGCCACGAAGGTTTATTTCTCGGGCTGTGGCGGCGACGGTGGCTGCGGCGCGTGCGGCGGCATCGGCGGACGCGGCCCGCCGCCGTCGTGCATCTTCGGGATCATGTCGATGATTTCCGCGGGGACCGCGAACGAGAGCGCCACCGTCTTGCCGGTGCCGGAGAGCTGCAGCGACTGGAGCATCGCCGAAACCTTCGGATCGTTCTGCCCCTGCAGTTTGCCGAGCGCGAGGAAGCCGCGGACGACGTCGCGGAGGTTCTCGGCGGACTGATCGTCGCGGGCTTCGGCGCGGAGCGTGCCGGTGACGCCACCGTCGATGTGGCTCATGACCGCGAACGTGGTGATCGCGGGAATCTGGCCGCGCACTTCCTCGGGCAGCCGCGCGTGGCTCGCGATCGCGTCGAAGCGGCCGACGGCCCACGCGTTGTTGGCGCGCTCGATGTCGGAGATGAGCTCCATCATCTGAGCGTTGCTGGTGATGCTGTGCGCGGTGAGCTGGGCGTCGATCGAGCTCTTGATCGCCTGTTCGCTGCCAATCGCCATCAGGCCCGGCTCGAGGAACGCGAGCGCCATCGTGTGGCCCAGCGGATGCCGCTCGGGAAGCCCTGGAACCTCGTTGTTCTCGACCTTCACTTCCGAACACAGAATCAGCCGCTTGCCCTTGTAATCCTGGACGACGCCGCCGTGCTCGCGCGCGAGCGTTTCGAGCTGCGTCGTGTTGAAATTGCCGCGCGCGACGACGAGGCCGTTCGCGTCGCGCGGATCGGCGGAGGTCATCGCGGCGACCACGTATTGAATGTCGCGCTCGATGTCGATGCCGGTGAGATTCTGGAATTCCTGCTGGCCGTGCTCCGGCGGCATCGCGTCCTTCAGCTTGCGGCGCAGCTCCGAGTCCATCACCTCGCGCACGTTCGCGAACGCGACGACGGTCGCGTCGGCGGGCACGTAGCTCAACTCGGAGGGTCCGCTGCGGGACGCCGACAGCGAGGGGAATCCGCCGCCGTAATACGCGACAAGTCCGACGCCGAGGCCGGCGACCAGGACTGCGGCGGAGGCGACCAGGAAATAGCGGGTCTGTTTGGTCATGCGCAGGGCCTCTGGAGGATTATACAGATCCAGCGAGGAAAAAGTTCCGAAACTGGACGGCAAGTGTCCGGGAATGAACACTTTGGCTTTGGGCCCTCATTGTTCGAGCACATACTCACGCCGATCGACGACCGACGCGGCCAGCGACAGAAATGTCAGGCAGATGCCCGCAAGCCACGCCAGGCTGACCGGCAGCGACGGGCTTTCGCGGAAGATGCTCTGAATCAGCCCGAGGACGGAGTCGCTCGGCATCGCGTGCGGGACGAGCGCCTGCAGGTAATAGGCGACGGTCATCCGCTTCAGATACCCCGGAAACGCGAGCGCCGCCTGCTCCCACCCGAAGATGAAGATCAACCCGATCAGCAGCGGCCGGTTGAACTGCGCGCCGACGTAGGCGAACACCGCGCCATACACCGCCAGGCCGATCCCGAGCAGGACCAGGTCCTTCACCAGGTCGATGAACGATCCGCCGAGGCTGCCCCGCATCGGCACGATCAGCAGGTAGACGATCACCACGGACGGCAGGACGACGAAGACCGTACAGCCGAGGTAGGCGAAGAACTTCCCGACCAGGACCGCGCCGCGCGAGATCGGACGCGTGAAGAGATACGTGATCGTCTTGTCGTCGACTTCGTCGGCGATGAGCGACGTCCCGTAGAAGACGCCCAGCACGGGGACCATGAAGCGCAGGTAGAAGACCCAAATCATCAGGCCGAAGATCGCCGGGCCGGGCATGTTCGTATTCTCGACGATCCTGGCGCCGAGGAGATCGAGCGTCCGCACCAGCAGCGCGATGCACACCGGCGCCGCCACGATCAACGCCATGAAGATCGTCCGCTTCGACCACAGCATCTCGCCGATGGACAGATCGAAGATGCGGAGGGCCGAAGCCAGATAGCCCGGCGCGGCGGGGATGGGACGAGAAGTTGCCGAAGTCTCGGTCATGACTACACGCGCCCGCGGTTTGGAACACGAAGATTGTGTAAAGCCGTCGGGCCGTTCATTGTTGAACGCCTTTCACTTCACCAGATACTGAAAGACAGCCTGCAGGTTGTCGTCCGGCGACGTCACCTCGTCGATCGCGCCGAACTCGCCGCTCGACGCCATGTCGGTGAGCCGCGCGTAGAACGCGTCCGGCTTGCCGGTCTCGACCACCACCGCGTCCGGCTCGAACTTCAGGCTCAGCACGTCGTCGCGCTCCAGGAACTGACGGGCGAGCCGCCGCGGGTCGGCGGCGCGCACGTACACCGTGTGCGGATGCTCGTCGATCAGATCGCGGATGTGGTGCACGTCCCCTTCGGCGAGGATCCGGCCGTTGTTGATCAGCAGGATGTTCGACGTCATCGACTCGATCTCGTGCAGGATGTGGCTCGACACGACGACGCTCTTGCCGGCGCGGGCCCACTCGCGGATCAAGCGGATCGTCTTGCGGCGCGCGATCGGGTCCATCCCCCCCAGCGGCTCGTCGAGGATCAGCAGCTGCGGGTCGTGGACGATCGACTGCGCGAGCTTCACGCGCTGGCGCATCCCTTTGCTGTAGGCGCCGATCTTCTTGTCCGCGGCGTCGAGGAGATCGACGATTCCGAGCGCGCGCCGCGCGGCCTCGGTCGCCTCGGCGTCGCCGAGGCCGTTGAGCCGGACGAGCGCGCGGACCCACTCCAGCCCGGTCATGCGGTCGTAGAACGCGTCCTGCTCGGGGCAGAATCCGATCTGGAAAAAGAGATGCGGGTTGCGCCAGATCGGCTCGCCGAGGACGGTGACGCCGCCCTTGCTCGGGCGAAGCTGACCGGTGATCAGCTTCATGAACGTCGACTTGCCGGCGCCGTTCGGGCCGAGCAGACCGGTCACGCCGGACGGCACGCTGACCGATACGTCGTTGAGGCCGATGACCTGCCCGTACCACTTCGAGACGTGGTCCGCCGTGATGATGGGCGTGCTCACGTCACCACCTCGACGCCGCGGACGCGCCGCTCGAGCACGGAAATCGACACGACGACGAGCCCGACGATGACGAGCAGCGAGACGGACCACGGCGTGTCGTAGCGCGGCTTGGCGCGGAAGATGACGTCGACGACCTGCGTCAGGTTCGAGCCGATCGATATCCACGAGAACGTGCTGCTGCCGGTGATCGCGTACATGACGCCGAAGACCGCCGTGCTGAAAAACGTGATGCCCGCGTACAGGATGCCGACGTAGCGCGCGCTCTTCGAGAGCGACGACAGCGCGAGCATCGTGAAGGACACGAGCAGCACCTGCAGCAGCGTCGACGCGGTGATCGCCGGGAACAGGAACAGGTTGTTGCGGACGAACGTGACGTTGCCCGCGAACATGACCTGCAGCAGGAGCAGCAGCAGCGCCGGAATCGCCGTGACGAGCAGGAGGAACGCGAAGAGGACCGCGAGCTTCCCGAGAATGTACTCGGCGCGCATCAGCGGCTTCGACAGGTAGATCTGCAGCGCATTCGCGCGGCGGTCGTTCGCGATCAGCCCGGCGCCGACGTAGATCGTGATCACGAAGACGAAGAAATCCTGCTGCTCGAGGTACTGGCGGAAGGTCTGCGCCGTCGGCGCGAGCATCGACGCCTGCGGATAATTGGCCGCGATGTACATCTGCACGGCCCGCACGACGAACGGAAACCACGCGAACAGAAGCAATCCGAGAAAGATGCGCTTCCGGATCATGTTGCGGATCCCGGCCCAGGCGATGACGGCCCACGCCTGCCCGGGCGCCGCGCGCCCGCCTGCATAGTGACGGTAGCTTTGATCGTGTATGGGCATCGCTGTCTAAATGCCAAATGCTAAATGCTAAATGCCACAAGCACCATCGCCGCGCGGCCGGGGCGCTCTTGGCATTTGGCATTGGGCATTCAGCATTGACTCATTCCTCACCAACCGCTTTCGCGAACACGTCCTCGAGCGTCGGCACGCTGGGGCGCAGATGGCGCACCTGCGCGCCGAACTCGGCGGCGGCGGCAAAAATCGCGCGCTGATCGCCGCCCCCGGGCGCGCTCGGCGGAACGAACACCCGCATGACGTCCTCGTCGGTCGAGTGCACGTCCATGCCGCGCCGCATCAGCAGCTCGATGAAACCCGGCACGTCCCCCTTGATGCGCAGCTCGAACACGCGTCCGGCCGGTCCTTTGAGATCCTTGATCGGTCCCTGCGCCGCGATCTGCCCCTTGTCCATCACGACGACGTGCTCGCACGTGTACTCGACGTCGGGCAGGAGGTGCGACGAGAGGATCAGGTTGACGCCTTTGTTGTGCGCGAGATCGCGAATCAGCTCGAGCATCTCGTCGCGTCCCTTGGGGTCCATGCCGTTGGTCGGCTCGTCGAGGAACAGCAGGTCGGGGTCGTGCACGAGCGCCTGCGCGAGCTTGATGCGCTGCTTCATGCCGGTCGAATACGTCTCGA